>JAJEIM010000034.1 GCA_022827785.1 Acidimicrobiia bacterium | reverse complement strand
CTCATCTCCGCCTTCGCCCGCCTGGCGACCGAACGGGGGCTGTACCTGATCCTGGACGAGACCTACCGGGACTTCCGGACCACCACCGAGCCCGCGCATTGCCTGTTCGAAGATCCCGGCTGGGACCGGAACGTCATCCACATCCAGAGCTTCTCGAAGGTGTACTCGATTCCGGGCTTCCGGGTGGGCGGGATGGCGGCCTCCGCCAGCATGCTCCACCAGGTGGACAAGGCGGCCGACTGCCTCACGATTTGCCCCAACCGGATCGGCCAGGAGGCCGCCCGGTACGGGCTGGCACACCTGGGAGCGTGGGTGGAGTCCAATCGCCACATGCTGAACCGCCGGGTCGAGAGCTTCGTAGCGGCCATGGAGGGCAGTCCCTATTCGGTGGCCTCGGCCGGTGGCTACTTCGCGTACGTCCGCCATCCGTTCGAGGGAATGGGAAGCAAGGAGGTGGCGAGACGGCTGTTCTACCGCCTCGGCATCCTGTCGCTGGCGGGCGAGATGTTCGGTCCCGGCCAGGACCATTACCTGCGGCTGGCCTTCGCCAATCTGGAAGATGAACAGGTCGCCGAACTGGCCCGGAGGCTGATAGCCGGCGCCGACGCCTGGTAGCGCCTTTAACCGGCATCCCCCAGAGCTATGGCGAACACGAGGGCCTGGTGATCGGTGTGGGTGATGGTTATCTCCACCCGGGTGACCTCGAGCGATGCGGCGCGGGCGGCGCCGGTGCCGGTCAGGTTGACTTCCGGCTTGCCTCCTCCGGTGATCTCGACGTCACGCCAGCGCACCTTCCGGTATCCGGTGCCGAGCGCCTTCATCACCGCTTCCTTGCCGGCGAAGCGCGCTGCGTAGCGGCGGGCCGGATTGGAGAACCGCTCGGCATATGCCTGCTCGTGCGGCGTGAAGCACCGCTGCGCGAAGCGCGGATAGCGAGCGAGAACCCGCTCGACCCGATCGATGTCGATCAGGTCCGTGCCCAGCCCGATAATCCGCATGGACCCAAGATTAGGAGGCCGCCCGTCCGGCGGAGGAGTTGAGCAGCGTTACTCGACCGTCACGCTCTTCGCCAGGTTCCGCGGCTGGTCGATGTCCCTGCCCAGGCGGCGGGCCACGAAGTAGGCGAGCAACTGGAGGGGTATGGCAGCCAGGATCGGGGAGAAGATGTCGGCGACGCGAGGGATCCTCAGCACATGGTCGGCAACCGTTCCTATCTCCTCATCGTCCTCGTAGGCGACCGCGATGACCAGCCCGCGCCGGGCCTTGACCTCCTGGAGGCCGAGCATGGCCTTGCTGTGCACGTCCTCCTGGGTGACCACGGCCACCACCGGGGTGCCCTGCGAGATCAGGGCCAGGGTCCCGTGCTTGAGCTCGCCGGCCGGCATCGCCTCGGCATGGATGTAGGAGATCTCCTTCAGCTTGAGAGCGCCCTCCATGGCCGAGGCGAGATCGAGGCCCCGGCCGATGAAGTAGGCATCGGGAGATCCGGCCAGTACGTCCGCCAGGCGAGCAACCCGGTCGATGTCCTCCAGCACACGGGCCGCCTTGTCCGGTAGCGTCCGCAACTCGGCCACCAGCTCGCGCTCCTCGGTCCGGGAGAGAACGCCGCGCCCGCGGCCGAGCGCCAGGGCCAGCAGGCTCTCCCCCACCAGCATCGCCACGTACGCCTTGGTCGAGGCAACCGATATCTCGGGACCGGCCCAGGTGTACAGGACATCGTCCGCCTCCCGGGCCAGGCTCGATCCGACCACGTTGGTCAGGGCGAGCAGGCGGGACCCGTGGCGGCGGGCCAGGCGGGCAGCGGCCACCGTGTCGGCGGTCTCTCCCGATTGGCTGATAGCCAGAGTCAGCGATCCGTCACGGAAGAGCGGCCTGCCGTAACGAAGCTCGTGGGCGAAGGCGACCTCGCCGGGGATGCCGGCCAGTTGCTCGAACAGGATCCGGCCCACCAGACCGGCGTGGTAGGCGGTGCCGCAGGCGGTGATCCAGATCCGGTCGACCGCCGCCGGATCTCGATCCGACCACTCCAGTCCCTCCAGCGCCACCTGCTCACCCCCGTCCACGCCGGGCCGGATCCGCGCCCCCAGGGTCCGGGCGATCACATCGGGTTGCTCATGGATCTCCTTGAGCATGAAGTGATCGAACCCTCCCTTCCTCACCGAGTCGGTCTCCCACTCCGCAGTGAAGGGCTGCTTCCGCACAGGACTGCCGGCGATGGTCTCGAGAGTGGCGCCCTCGCTGGTGACGGTGGCGATCTCGCCGTCCTCCACCAGCAGGAACTCCCGGGTGTGCTCGAGTACCGCCGGGATGTCGGATGCCAGGAAGTTCTCCCCCTCGCCGAGGCCCACCACCAGCGGGCTGATCATCCTGGCCGCCACGATGCGATCCGGCTGGCGGGAGGTCATAGCCACGAGCGCGTAGGCGCCTTTGGCCTGGCGGATGGCTCGGCGGACCGCCTCGGTCAGGTCTCCGTCATAGGCGAGGGCGACCAGGTGGGCCAGGACCTCGGAGTCCGTGTCGGAACGGAACGCAACCCCGCCGGCCTCGAGGCGGTCCCGGAGGGCCCGGAAGTTCTCCACGATCCCGTTGTGCACGATCGCGAATTCGCCGGTTTCGTCGCAATGGGGGTGGGCGTTGCGATCCGACGGAACCCCGTGGGTCGCCCACCGGGTGTGGCCTATGCCGGCATTGCCGGGAAGGGGAGACCGATCCACCCGTCCGATGAGCCGGGCGAGTTTCCCCTCCGCCTTGGTGATGCCTACTTTCCCCCGGCCGACCACGGCCAACCCGGCGGAGTCATATCCCCGGTACTCGAGCCGGGCCAGGCCGTGCATCAGGACGTCCTGCGCCTGGCGGGGACCCACATATCCGACGATGCCGCACATCTTCGCCTCCCAACCTCCGGTGTGCCTGCGGACCGATGACGGACCCGCAAGGGTTGCTGGGAGATAACGTCTGCCCGTTGCCCGGTCAGGACACGGGCGGTCGTACTCGCCGCGCGGCGCTGTTCCGGCTAGGCGCCGGTGACACGCTTCCACCCCGGTCCGGCCTCTGTCACCCCGGTTGCCCGTGGCTTTTCCTCCGAACCGTCACGACCGTGGAAGGACCGAGAGGGCATCCGCCGAATACTCGATAATCCCTCTTCCTCGTCACCCCGGGGTTGGCGAGCCGATCTCTCGGGTTGACGGCCGGGGCCGGGCGCTTGAAGATACGGTTGTCCGTGATCGGTTGTCGGATCCAGGTTAGCCCGTCAGTGGTCAGTGAATGGTGCAACACGGGGACTGTTAGGAGCAAGACACCAGGTCCGGGGGCCGGAGGAACTGGATGACCACTAGGTCGCGAACGGGCCACTGGCAACCGGCCACTACAAGCAGCAGCTAGCCCAGTTCTTGCCTGACCACTCCGGCCAGCCGATGGGCGATCGAGTCGGCGTTCTCCGCCGTGGCAGCCTCCACCATCACCCGGACCAGGGGCTCGGTTCCCGAAGCCCGGACCAGGACCCGTCCGTTGTCTCCGAGTTCGGCCTCTGCCGCGGCGACCGCCTCGCCGACGCCGCGCGCGCTGTCCAGATCACGGGACCGGACCGCCAGGTTGACCAGCACCTGGGGGTATTGGGTCATGGCGTCCCGCCGCAGGTCAGCGAGCCGGCATCCCTCCCGGGCCACCACCTCCAGAAGCCGGAGGGCGGTGAGGAGGCCGTCGCCGGTCGTCCCCCGGTCGAGTTGGATGACATGGCCGGACTGCTCCCCGCCCAGCACCGCGCCGTGCTCACGCATCGCCGCCAGGACGTAGCGATCGCCGACCTGCGTCTCCAGCAACTCGATCCCCACCTCCCGCATGGACCTGCGGAAGCCCAGGTTGGACATCACCGTGGTGACCACCTTGTTACCGGCCAACTCCCCCCGGCTCTTGAGGTGGAGGGCGATGATGGCGATGATCACGTCCCCGTTGACGATGTGGCCATCCTCGTCTACGGCGATGAGGCGGTCGGCGTCGCCGTCGAAGCAGAATCCGATCCGACCTTCCGCACCGCTCTCCGAGGCGAGACGCTCGGGCGAGGTGGCGCCGCAGCCGTGGTTGATGTTCATGCCGTCGGGGTCGGCGAAGAAGGTCGCCACGTCGGCGCCGAGCGACCCGAACAGCTCGGGAGCGGCCCGATGGGCCGCTCCATGCGCGCAATCAAGGGCGAGCCGCAACCCCTCCAGCGAGTGGGATGCATGGGAGCGGACACCGGCCAGGTACCGTTCCGTCGCGTCCGTCAGGGCACGACCGGCACCGACCCGGGCACCGGTGGGGCTACGCCAGGGAGCGCCCCGGGCCAGCCGGGCCTCGATACCCGCCTCCCGCTCGTCGTCGAGCTTGGAACCGTCGGCGTCGAGAAACTTGATCCCGTTGTCCGGCGCCGGATTATGCGAGGCCGAGACCATCGCTCCCAGGTCGGCGCCGAACTCGGTCACGAGAGCGGAAACCCCGCCCACAGGAATCACGCCGGCGTCGAGGGTGTCAACGCCGACTGAATGGAATCCGGCCTGGAGAGCGGCGACCAACATCGGACCGGAGCGGCGGGTGTCACGGCCCACCACCACGGTCCCACCTCCCGCCAGGTCGCCGGCGGCGCGGGCCAAGCCCATCACGAGGTCAACATCCAGGTCCGAGTTGGCGACCCCCCTGACGCCATCCGTGCCGAAGAGCCGGCGGGGAGGTGGAGGATCAGCGGGCAAGATCGAATACGGCGTGGATGGCCGGGCAAACTGCCGACAGGTCGCTGGTCGGCGGGCGAACCCCGCAGGATCCGTTTGGCCGCACCCTCCTACCGCTTGGTGTACTGCGGCGCCCGCCGAGCCTTGCGGAGACCGTACTTCTTGCGCTCCACGACCCGGGCGTCCCTGGTGAGCAACCCGGCCCGCTTGAGGTCGTGGCGGAGGCTCGGATCCATGCCGGCGAGGCTGCGGGCGATACCGAGGCGAAGGGCATCGGCCTGGCCGTTGACTCCTCCTCCGTGCAGCTTGGCCACGATGTCGTAGCGGCCCTCCGCGTTGGCGACCCGCAGCGGTTCCATTACCCGCATCCGGCGAGCCATGGTGGGGAAGTAACGCTCAAGAGACCGCCCGTTGAGGGTGAACACACCGGTACCGTTGTACAGGCGCACCTGGGCGACCGACTCCTTGCGACGCCCGGTGGCTTGGGCTACAACGGCTCGGGCCATCAGAAACTCACCTTCCTTATGGCGAGGTCGAGAACCTCGGGAGACTGGGCCTGGTGAGGATGGTCCGGACCCGCGTAGACCTTGAGTTTGCGGATCATCCGGCGACCCAGTCTGGTCTTGGGGAGCATACCTCGGACTGCCCGCTCGATAACCGCCTCGGGCCTACGCTCGATCAGGCTCTCGAACGATTCCTCCTTGAGACCGCCCGGGTAGCCGGAGTGCCGGTAGTAGATCTTGTCCTGGCTGTTGGTGGACGTGACCACCACCTTCTCGGCATTGACGACCACCACGAAGTCGCCGCCGTCCATGTGGGGGGCGTAGGTAGGCTTGTGCTTGCCGGCCAGGATCGGCGCGAGGCGCGAAGCGAGGCGCCCGAGCGGTATCTCCGCGGCGTCGACGAGGAGCCAGCGCCGACTGATGTGGTCGGGCTTGGGGGTGTACGTGGTTTGTCGCTTCACCATCGTCGCTCGATTACGGATCGGGGTACTGGAAGGGGACCGGGAGCCTCGGCGCCTACCTGTGCTAACCGGCGGGCCGGCGGATTGTAGCGAGACCCGGCGCCAGTTGCCAGCCGCCGGCGTAACCTACCGCGGTGGTGTGCCTGCACACCACCTAGTACTCCACCTGCCAGAGGACCAGGCCGTGCGGTGGAGCAGCGCCCCTAGCCTTGTTCCTGTCCCTGGCATGGAGGACCTGAAGAGTGTTGTCGGGTTCGATCCGTCCCCTGCCCACCTCCACCGAGAAGGCGACGATGGACCGGACCATCTGGTGGCAGAACGCCGTTCCCGCGATCTCCAACTCGAGGATGTCGTCGGGTCGGGCGGACCATCCGGCCGAGAGCACGGTGCGAACGGTCGAAGCGCCTTCCCGGCGGCGGCAGAAGGAAGCGAAGTCGTGCTCACCGACCAGGCAGCCCACCGCCCGGTTCATCGCCTCCAGGTCGAGCATCTCCCTGACGTGCCACGAGGTTGCGCGGCGGAGCGGGTCGGGATGAGGGCTGTTGAGAACCCGGTACACGTAGGTGCGGCGGGTGGCGGAGAACCGGGCCGAGAAGTCATCCGGCGCCCGCGCCGCGGCGTAGACCACGATCTCGGGGCCCAGGAGTTTGGTGAGCGATCGAGCCAGCCGGTCGGGATCGACCGGCTTCCCGGTGGAGAAGGACACCACCTGATGGCGGGCGTGGACGCCAGCATCGGTGCGCCCGGCCACCACCGTGTCGACCGGCTCGAGAACGCGGGCCAGGACGGCCTCCAGATCACCCTGAACGGTACGCACGGTGGGTTGCCGGGCGTAACCGTGGAATCCTGACCCGTCATAGGAGAGATCGAGACGGTAGGTCGGCATCCGGGCGGAGCACCCTCCTAATCGTCGGTCTCTAGAAGAGGATGATCGAGAGGTACCAGCCGAGCAGGCCGGTGGCCGCTACGAAGCTGTTCTCCGGATGATCGAGCTCGAACTGGGCGCCGACCACGGTGCGGAGCGCGAGGAAGAGCCACAGGGCGGTGATGAACAGCGCCACCAACCCCAGCAGGCCCGGCCGACCGGCCAGGAGCAGAGGAAAGAAGGCGACATTCGCGAAGCCGACCATCCTGAAGGTGGCTCGGGGGTTTCCGTGGCGCTTGAAGATGTAGAGGCTGCGCGTAATCGTGGGTTTTGGGCTGCTGTGGTCGGTGTGGGGGTCATGTTACAAGCAGGCCGCGGGCTGCGTAGTTGTTGGGGTTGGTGAATCCGTGGGCGACGCGTCGTAGGACTTGGAGGAGGTTGTTGAT
>JAJEIM010000007.1 GCA_022827785.1 Acidimicrobiia bacterium | reverse complement strand
AGAGTTCGGCGACGGCCCAGTCTGCTCCTGTTTCTGCTGCCCAGCTGCGGAAGGCGGATCGCATCCCGTGCGGTGTGCCTTCGACGGCGTTCTCGCGGCAGAGTTTGCTGATTGTGGAGTCTGACAGGGCTTGGCCGGTTGAGGACGGGAAGAGGAGCCCGGATCCGTCAGATAATTCCCGGGCTCTGTGGAGGACGGCGAACGCTTCGGTGCTCAGGGGTACGCGGTGTAGTTCGCCGGTCTTGGTCCGCCGGCCGGGGATTGTCCAGGTTGCGGTATCGAGGTCGATCTCATCCCACGTAGCGAACCGGGCCTCGCCGCTGCGAACCGCGCACAGGGTGAGGAACTCGAAGCAGTAGATGGTGGCCCACCATGCGCTGGTGGCTCGGATGGTGGCCAACGCGGCTGCTACCTGGTCGTGGGGGACTGAACGTATGTGTTGACGCCGTGAACTGTTCTTGCCGAGGGCGGCTGTGATCGCTGCGGTGGGGTCATCGGGGCGGTGGCCTTCCGCGATGGACCATTTCATGACGGCGCTGATGCGTTGGCGGATCCGTCTTGCTGTTTCCGCTTTGGTGAACCATATCGGCGCGAGGCAGACCATCAGGTCGGCTGAGGTGATCTCGTCGACCCGTTTGGTGCCGATGCTCGGGAACACGTAGGTGCGGAGGCTTGATTCCCAGATCTTTCGGCTTCTGCTTCCTGGTCGCCACTTCGCCGAGTGGAGTTCGATCACCTTCTCGGTTGCCTGCTCGAAGGTTGGTGTCTTATCCGCTCTGGGGTTGCGGCCCTCTTCGATGGCCTGGCGGTTTCCGAGGGCCCGTCGGCGTGCTTCGGCGAGGGTCACGGCCGGGTATGAACCGAGGCCGAGGTTGGTTTCTCTTCCGTTGATCCTGATGCGTTGGCTCCAGGTCTTCGACAGCCGGCCAGCGATCTTGGTGGGCTTGACTAGTAGGGTTAGCCCGTAGCCGCCGCGTCCGTCTCCATAGCGTCCGGGGCGGCGGACGGTCTTGACGAACGTGGCTGAAAGGGTCTGCGGCCGTCTCATGTTTCCGATTGTTTCCTGTTCTGAGTATCGGTCAGGGTATCAGTTTAGCAGCGGTTTTGTACGGTGTCACATGGAATCGAGTGAACCAACGCTGCCGGATAAAACCACTATGACCTGGGGAAGCGCGGACTTTATGACGGCTTGTGCAACAGTGTGAAACGGAGGTTCGATTGTCCGCACCTCCACCGTAACCCTTCCGCGGAAGGCAGTCCGGTTATGCAATCCGCGATATCAAACAGGATATGTTAACATTATACGCCATCGTAGGGGACCTAGAGAAGGGGAGAGAACGTGGTAATCGCTAGGCAAGTGCCGGATGATGCGGGGCTACAGGCAGCCCGCATCGAACGGTGGGCCACTGCGGCCGTGAACGAGGCCGAGGTCAAGCCACTCGACGAGGAGGGCTACTTCGCTATTGTTTCCGGCGCTCGCGGGGCCTGGGCCTGCGAACCCACTGCCGACGAAGCGGTGTCGGTGCTCAAAGAGGTTTTCGTAGATTGGGCGACTCTGAAAGTGGCCGATGGCGACGATGACATCCCCTCCTTCGGGGGAATCAGCCTCGGGATCCGGTAAGTCATCGGCTGGGGCCGGTCAGTCGCCGCATCTTCGCCCGAAAGCTACGCGCGCTTGGCTACGACGGCCCGTTTCCGGGGTCAAGGCATGAATCTATGCAGAGGGGACGGCACAAAGTGAGGGTTCCCAATCAGAATGAGATCGGACCGAAGTTGCTCGGGCAGTTACTCCGACAGGCGGGCATATCCCGTGACGAATGGTTCTATACGTAGCCGAACCGCACTCCCGGATCCTGCCGCGGGACTTCGAGTCCGGGTGGTGAAAGTGGGAAGCGGTTGGTAGTTGATGGGCGGATGGCCCGTCTCCGCGAGGAGTACGAGACGGACGGGCTCTCGATGCGGGCGGCCGATACGGACCCGGTCCGCCAGTTCGACCGTTGGTTCAACGAGGCCGTGGACGCGGGTGTGCCGCAGGCCAACGCGATGACGGTCGCCACCGCTGACGGTCGCGGGCGTCCCTCGGCTCGGGTGGTGCTACTCAAGGGGTACGACCGGTCCGGGTTCGTGTTCTACACCAACCTGGGGAGCCGCAAGTCGGAGGAGTTGGCGGCCAACCCGCGGGCCGCCCTCTGCTTTCTCTGGCTGGAGCTGCACCGCCAGGTCCGGATCGAGGGGCCGGTGACGGCGGTCAGCGATGCAGAGTCTGATGAGTACTTCGCCTCCCGTCCTCGCGGCGCCCGGATCGCTGCCGCTGCTTCCCCGCAGAGCCGGGAGATACCCGACCGGGCCGCGCTCGAACGCCTGGTGACGGGCAAGGAGGCCGAGTTCGAGGACGGTGAGGTGTTCAGACCGGCCCATTGGGGAGGCTGGAGGGTCCGTCCCGAGCGGTTCGAGTTCTGGCAGGGCAGGCGACATCGCCTGCATGACCGGGTCGTCTACCTTGCCGAAGGAGACGGTTGGCGAACGGCGCGGCTGGCCCCGTGATCGCGGCCGACGCCAGACTCCTTCCGGCGATGGCCAGAACGATGATCGCCCATGCCGCCGAAGCCAGTCCCCGGGAAGCCTGCGGCTTGATCGTCTATGACGGCGCCGGCCGTCCGGTCCGCCTCTATCGCACCACCAACGTCCACCCCGATCCGGGTCGCTTCGAGCTGGACCCTGTCGAGCACTTCGGGGTGATCAAGGAGGCGGACGAGTGCGGGTGGAGGATCGGCGCGGTCTACCACTCCCACCCGCGTGGTCCTGCGCGACCGTCCGCCACCGACCTGGACGCAGGGATCGATCCAGACTGGATTTCGTTCGTCATCGGACGCGATCGGACCGCGAAGTGGGTCATCCGGGCCTACAAGATGGCGGACGGACATGCGACCTCCTTGGGCGTCATAGTCCCCTGACCGGCCCCAATGCACCGCATCGGGGCCGGAATCGACCAAGATGAGCACTATGGCGGCGACCCCGAAGCATCCACCGAGCCACGAACCCGAGCCGGTCCCATGGTGGGATGAGGACCTGGGCGCGTACCTTTCCCGCCTCGAGAGCCAGCGGGGGCTGTCGGAGCACACGGTGGCCGCCTACCGGCGTGACCTCACCCAGTTCTTCCGCCATGCCGAGGGCCGGGGCCTCGACTCATTGGCCGGTATCGACCGGACGTCGATCCGGGTGTTCCTGGCCCACCTCGACGGCGAGGGTTATGCCCGGCGCTCGGTCGCCCGCAAGATCTCAGCCATCCGGGCCTTCCTCTCGGATGCGGTGCGGCGAGGCACCCTCGGCGCCAACCCGGCCGACGGTATCGCCCGTCCCAAGTCCCGCCGGACCCTCCCCAAGGCCCTCACCCAGCGGGCTGCCACCTCGCTGCTCGAAGCGATCGACGGGGACGATCCGAAGTCTCTGCGAGACCGGGCCATCCTCGAGACCCTCTACGCCACAGGCTTGCGGGTGTCCGAGCTGGCCTCCCTCACGATGGACGGGACGGCCGGGCTGGATCGGTTGGCGGTCGAGGGGAAGGGCGGCCGCCACCGGATGATTCCGCTGGGGGCGCAGGCCCGGATCGCCATCGACCGCTACGTGCGAGCGGGCCGGCCCCTGCTCCTGGGCGAGCGTCCCACAGATGCCCTGTGGGTGGGTGCCCGGGGGGTGCCCATGAGTCCCCGGACACTGCGCCGGACGGTGCGGGACCGGGCGGGCACCTTCCCCCACGCACTACGCCACTCCTTCGCCACCCACCTGCTCGAGCGAGGCGCCGATCTGACCTCCGTACAGCAACTCCTGGGCCATGTGGAGTTGGGGACCACCCAGATCTACACCTCGGTCACCCGCCATCACATGAGAGCCACCTACGAACGGAGCCACCCCCGTGCGTAGACCCTGGACGGCGGGGCAGGAGCGGAGTGGCAACGAACGGGTGCACGCCCTCTAGAATCTCCCCGATCACGCACGTTCACTGCAGCCTCCCGCGGTCGAGCCAGCCGGCTCGGGGAGGTTCGGGAGGGGCGCACGGCACGGCCCGGCGCGGCGCTTCCGAGAAGGGTGGGCGGAGGAACAACCGAAACAGGAGGCACTGTTGTCTGCCGTCACGATGAAGCAGCTACTCGAAGCCGGAGTTCACTTCGGCCACCAGACCCGGCGCTGGAACCCCAAGATGGCCCCGTACATCTTCGGAGAGCGCAACGGGATCCATATCATCGACCTCCGCCGGACGCTGGAGGAGGTTCAGAGGGCCCACGCCTTCGTATGTGATCTGGTAGCCGAAGGCGGCGAGGTCCTGTTCGTGGGAACCAAGAAGCAGGCCCGTTCCGCCATCGAGGAAGCCGCCCAGCGGGTCGACATGCCGTATGTGAGCTTCCGCTGGCTGGGTGGCATGCTCACCAACTTCAAGACCATCAACCAGCGCATCTTCTACATGAAGGAGCTGGCGGCCATGGAGACCTCGGGCGACATGGAACAGCTGCCGAAGAAGGAGCGCCTCCGCCTGCGCCGCGAGTACGCCCATCTCCTGAGGACCCTGGGCGGCGTGGCGGACATGAGCGGACCCCCGTCGGCTGTTTTCGTGGTCGATCTGAACACCGAACACATCGCGGTGCGGGAAGCGGTGCGGTTGGACATTCCCGTGATCGCACTGGTCGACTCCAACTGCAACCCCGACGACATCGATTTCATCATTCCCGGGAACGACGACGCCATCCGATCGGCTTCCCTCATCGCTTCGGCGATCGCCGACGCCTGCGTCGCCGGTAAGGAGAAGGCCCTGGCCGCCGCCGAGGGCCAGTCCGAGGAGGACGGCGACGACAGCTAGCGCTGCAGCTCCAGACCGCACACACACACCAAGCCACGAACCACCAACAGGAACCTGAATCGAAGGACGAGCAAAGATGCCACAGTTCACAGCCAAGGACGTACAGGCTCTGCGCAAGGCCACCGGGGTCGGCATGATGGACGCCAAGAGAGCCCTGGTGGACTGCGACGGGGACATGGAGAGCGCGAAGGACCTGCTCCGGGAGAAGGGCCTGGCAGATGCCAAAAAGCGGGCCGGACGGGACGCCAACGAGGGCACCGTCGGCTTCTACGTACACCAGCCCTCCGGTTATCCGACCGTCGGGGTGATCGTGGAGCTGGCCTCGGAGACCGACTTCGTCGCGAAGAGCGACCGGTTCCAGAAGATGGCCCGCGACGTGGCGATGCACATCGCCGCCGCCCAGCCCAGGTGGGTGCGGACCGACGATGTGCCCGGCGAGCTGGTCGACCGGGAGAAAGAGATGATTGCCAGGGAGGCGATAGCCTCGGGCAAGCCGGAGCGGATCGTCGAGCGGATCGTGGAGGGTCGGATCAAGTCCTTCTACAAGGACAATGTGCTCTACGAGCAGGAGTACATCAGGACCGATCAGTACGAGGGCAAGGTCGGCGACATGGTGACCGAGCTGGCCGCCTCGATGGGCGAGAACATCGGCGTCAGGCGGTTCGCTCGCCTGGCAGTCGGTGAGCAGGACACCTAGCAAGTTCCTGCGACATGTTCATCCGGTGAGGATCCGCCTGGTGTTCTCGACCATGAACCGGTCCAGCAGCGTGGTGTCCAGACCTAACGCTTCCATCATCCCCGGCACCACCGAGCGTAGGTAGCCGTAGCCGAATCCCCCGTACGCTGTCAGCTGGAGGCGGGTACACACGTCGTGGCTTACCAGCAATTGGCCTGCGTAGCCCTCGTCCGCCAGCCGGCTGAGGGCAGCCAGCCTTTGCGGGTCGGTGGGGAAGTGCAGGTACCAGCCGTGCGGCCACCACGTGCTCCCGAAGAAGTCGAACTCCACGTTGATGCCGCGCGCCAGGGCCCGCCGGTGCCAGGTCAGATCCCGGATGTCGAAGTCCATGTGGCAGAAGACCACCCGCTCCCAGTCCGGTTCGGTCCGGCTCAGCACCTCGAGAGCGTGCTCGGCGATCGGCACCTCCATGAGGTGCACGAACAGCGGGGCGCCGGTGGCCCGATGGGCGAGAACGGCCGCCTCCAGAGTCTTGAGTTCTCCCGGATGAACCGGCGAGAACAGGCCGATCTCGCCGATCACGCCGGCCCGGATACCGGTGTCGCCGATGCCTTCCGTCAGGTCACGGATCATCGGCTCTGCGATGGCCTCGGGTGGCGAGCAGTCGATCAGACGGCGCGTCCCGGGCCCCTGCTGCAGGCGCAGGTAATGGCCGGTGCCGCAGATGATGTTGACCCCGGTCGTCCGGGAGATCCGCGCCAACCCGGCCGGGTCCCGACCCAGCTCGGGAGGAGTCAGGTCGACGATGGTGTCCACCCCTGCCTGCCGTGCTGTTGCCAATTCACCCACCGGATCGGAGGACTCGTCAAGGGTGATCGTGTTGATGTTCCGCATCATGTCGTTGCGCAACACCCCGAGTTGGTCCATCGTGATGGGGAGGGTCGCCTCCGGGCCCGTGGCCGGGAACGCGTAGGCCATCGAGATGAGCACGTGCTCGTGGGGCAGCGTGACGCCCAGTTCCGAGCCCTTGATCGGACCCCTCACGGTCATCACCTGCGCCATCGCCCGCCAAGTCTACGAGCCATTCCGTACCGTCGAAGAGGGTGCGCGGATAGGCTGAGCGAGGTTTTGGCAGCAATGGCGACCATCCGGAAAGGTGAGATGACCAGTTTCTGGCACGGGTATGCCGACATGGGCCTCGTACCCGGCAACGAGATCGTGATGAGTCGGGGCGACGGGGTGTGGATCCATGACACCGAGGGGAATCGGTACCTGGACGCCACGGCCTCGCTCTGGTACTGCAACGTCGGACACGGCCGCAGGGAGATCGCCGAGGCGGTGGCCGATCAGATGGGCGACCTGGCCGCCTACTCGACGTTCGGTTTCACCACCACCGTGCCCACCAGGGAGTTGGCCGACCGGCTGGTGGCGATGGCGCCCATCGACGACGCGGTGGTGTTCATGACCACCGGCGGCAGCGACGCGATCGAGACCGCCGCCAAGCTGATCCGTCGCTACTGGAACGCTGTCGGCCGACCCGAGAAGCGGATCTTCGTGACCCGGGAACTGAGCTACCACGGGATGAACGCCTGGGGCACCGAACTCGGTGGGCTTCCTTCCAACAACGAGGGCTACGGGGGACCACTGGTACCCCATGTGGTCCACGTTCCCACGCATGACACGTCGGCGGTGGCCGACCTGTTCGAGCGCGAGGGTGGACGGATCGCCGCTTTCGTGGGTGAGCCGGTGATCGGGTCGGGGGGAGTCGTTCCGCCGGCGGACGGCTACTGGCCGGAGATCGAGCGGCTGTGCCGCGCTCACGACGTGCTGCTGGTGGCAGACGAGGTGATCACCGGATTCGGGCGGGTGGGCCGCGACTTCGGTGTCCAACACTACGGATTCACCCCTGACGTGATGGCCTTCGCGAAGGGTGTCACCTCCGGCTACGCACCCCTGGGCGGGGTCCTGATCTCGCCGCGGATACGGGAGCCCTTCTGGAGCGGTCGAGCCGTATTCCGCCACGGCTACACCTACTCGGGCCACGCCGCATCCTGCGCGGCCGCCCTGGTCAACCTCGATATTCTCGAGCGGGAGGGCTTGGTGGCGAGGGTCGCCGAACTGGGCCCGATCCTCGCGTCCGGGGTGAGGGGCCTGGAGGGCCATCCGGTGGTCGACTCGACTCGCTCGGCCGGCCTGCTGGCCGCGGTGGTGCTATCGGAAGACGCCTTGGCGGAGGATCCGGGACTGCTCGACGCCGTGGTCCGCGCCGCGTTCCAGCGGGGAATCATCACGATCGGCCTGCGGGGGGCCTACGGCGTCCTGCAGATTTCCCCGCCGTTCGTCATAACCGAATCGGAAATCGACCACATGCTGGGCGGCCTGGCCGATGCGGTGTCCGTGGCCGCGACCGAGCGGGGATTCGGCTAGTGGTCATCCCTCCGTTCCGGGTGGGGGCCAGCTTGTGGCAAACTGCATCGTGTGAAAGTTGATGCCTCCACTGCGAACCCTCCCGTTCCGGGTTCCCCGGAACCCTGCTAGATGGCTTCTGCCCGCCGGGTCCTGCTGAAGCTGTCCGGGGAGGCCTTTGCCGATCCCGCGATCGGCTACGGGATTTCTCCGGAGACAGTGCTGGGGGTAGCGAAAGAGATCGCCGAGTCGCAGGAGGCCGGGCACCAGATCGGGATCGTGGTGGGCGGCGGCAACATCTTCCGGGGTGTGTCCGCCGCAGCCACCGGCATGGACCCGGCCAACGCCGACTACATGGGCATGCTCGCCACCGTCATCAACGCCTTGGCCCTGCGCGACGCGATCGAGGCTCGGGGCGTGGAATGCCGGGTGCAGTCGGCGATCACGATGCAGCAGCTGGCCGAGCCCTACATCCGCCTGCGAGCTATCCGCCACCTGGAGAAGGGCCGTTCGGTGATCTTCGCGGCCGGCAGCGGTAATCCATTCTTCACCACTGACACGGCTGCCGCACTCCGGGCGGTCGAGATCGGCGCCGAGGTGATGCTCAAGGCCAGCAAGGTAGAGGGGATCTACTCCGCGGATCCCGAGCTTCATGAGGATGCCCGGCTGCTGGACCGGATCAGCTACATGGAGTTCATCAACGCCGGACTCAAGGTGATGGACACCACCGCCGTCACGATGTGCATGGACCACCGGCTGCCGATCGTCGTGTTCCGGTTGCTGGGTCCCGGTAACATCCGGCGGGCCGTTAAGGGTGAGTCGATCGGTACCCGGGTGTGTTGACACATACCCGGAGAGGAGGTTGACGGATGCTGGATGAACTGCTCGAGGATGCTGCGGAGCGAATGTCGGCGGCCGTGAAGCACACGCAGGGCGAGTTCGCGACGCTCCGCACCGATCGGGCCAGCGGGGCGGTTCTCTCCAGAGTCATGGTCGAGTACTACGGGGAGAAAGTGGCCCTACTGGAGCTGGCCAGGACCGCCAGCCACGAGAACCTGCTGGTGGTGATCCCTCATGACTCGAACGATCTGGTCGCCATCGAGCGGGCCATCCGCTTGTCGGGCCTCGATCTGAACCCGGCGAGCGACGGGAAGGTGATCCGCCTGGTCTTCCCTCCGCTCACCGAGGAGCGGCGGCGCCAGCTCGTCAAGATGGCTCGCAGCATGGCGGAGGAGGGCCGGGTCGCCATCCGCCACATACGGAGGTCGACCCGCAGCGACCTGGGGGAACTAGGCGATTCGGAGGACGAGATCTGGAGGTCCGAGAAACAGCTTCAGCAGCAGACCGACCGCCATATCGCGATGACAGACGAGTTGCTCGCCAACAAGGAGCGGGAACTCCTTCAGATCTAGGGCTCTCGGTTCGGAATAGCCGCGTGATCGGCTCTCCAAGGGGTATTCTGGACCAAGTCCCCGAGGAAACGGTTACGCATGGTTGGTGACGGCACCGATCCGCCCCCCGAGTCAGGTGAAGAGGAGGTTGGGGATCAGCCTGCCGACTCCGAGGCTTCTCCTACGGAGTCCGACGAGTTCACCGACCGCGACTACATCCGATCAACCACGAGGGAATACAAGGGCCTGGCCGAAGCGGTAGCGCGGGCAGGTGAGGAGGAGGTCGAGCAGTCGGCAGTGGCGGCGTCCATCCCGGGGGTCGGCACCAGTGTGGTCGGTTTCGAGGATGTGACCGGGGTCGAGGAGGAAGATCCGGAGCAGATCGAGCAGATCGACCGGGCCCGCCGTTCCGAACTAGCGCTCCGGATCGCCACCGGCCTGGCAGCGGTCGCGGTTTTCTTCGGATCTCTTTACGCGGGGCCGTTATGGGTCACCCTGTTCGTCGGCATCCTGATCCTGGTGGCGGTGGCGGAGTTCTATCAGGGGGTTCGCCAGGTCGGCTTCACGCCGCTGGCCTTCATCGGCCTGCCCGGAGCCGCGGCGGTCATGTACGTGGCCTGGAACTCCGGACCCTCCGCAGTGGGCGGGGTGCTGGCAGCCGTGATTCTGGCGTCGGGCCTGTTCTTCGTGGCGGCCGGCCGGAACTACCCGCTGGCCAACATCGGGGTAACGGTCCTCGGCGTGGCCTGGGCGCCGGTTCTGGCCTCCTTCGCGGTGCCGATCTTCCAATCCTCCCAGGCTTGGGGCTTGACCACCGGGCTGGTGGTCTTGACCGCCCTCAACGACATTGCCGCCTTCTCCTACGGGCGCACGCTCGGGAAGCGCCGCATGGCCCCCACCCTCTCGCCCAACAAGACCGTGGAGGGGTTCCTCGGCGCCACGGTCATCACCGTGCTGGCAGGGGTTGTGATCGGAAGGTTCGGGTTGCTCGAGCCGCTCACCCTTCAATCAGCTATCGCGCTGGCAGCGGCCATCAGCGTGTTCGGCCCCATCGGCGACCTGGCCGAGTCGGCGGTGAAACGGTCCATCGGCATCAAGGACATGGGTAGCAGCCTGCCCGGCCACGGCGGGGTGCTGGATCGGCTGGACGCCTTCATGTTCGCGATTCCTACTGCCTATCTGGTTTACCTCTGGTTCGGATACCTGTGAGGCCCATTGTCGTCCTGGGGGCGACGGGGTCCATCGGTCGCCAGACACTCGAGGTTGCGGACCGCCTCGGTGTCCGAGTTGCAGGGCTCGCGGCGCGGCGTGCAGGGGACGACCTCGCCCGGTTGGCCGACCGCTACCCGCGTGCCGCCGTGGTGGCGGTGGCGCCCGGCCCGGCCGGCCATGACCGCTTTCGCCGGCAGTTCGCCGATCGCTACTCATCCGGCGCCGCAGCACTGGTGGAAATGGCTCAGCAACCCGGCTCGACAGTGGTCAACGGAGTGGTGGGGTCGGCGGGTCTCGAAGCTTCCATAGCCGCGCTGGAGGCCGGTAACCGTCTCGCTCTGGCCAACAAGGAAAGCCTGGTCGTGGGTGGGGAACTGGTGATGGCAGCCGCCCGCCACGGTGAGCTGGTCCCGGTCGACTCGGAGCACTCCGCACTGTTCCAGTGCATGGTCGGGGAACGGATTCCCGAGGTCTCGCGCCTGGTGCTGACGGCTTCCGGCGGCCCCTTTCGAGGACGCGACAGGGAGCGGCTGGGCAGGGTGGGAGTCGATGAGGCCCTCGCCCATCCCACCTGGAACATGGGGCCCCGGATAACCGTCGACTCGGCCACGCTGGTGAACAAGGGTCTGGAGGTCATCGAAGCTCACTTCCTGTTCGGCCTGGCTTTCGACAAGGTGGATGTGGTGGTCCATCCGCAGAGCATCGTCCACTCCCTGGTGGAGTTCGTGGACGGATCGCTGAAGGCTCACCTGGGCGCCACCGACATGCGCATTCCGATCCAGTACGCCCTCACCTATGCGCAACGGGCACCGGGCGGCTTTCCCCCGTTCGACCTGACCCGGTCCGATCTGACGTTCGAGGCGGTTGACCGCGACGCCTTTCCTGCGCTCGACCTCGCGTACGCCGCGGGAAGGGCGGGAGGAACCGTCCCGGCGGCATTCAACGCCGCTGACGAGGTGGCCGTGGCCGCCTTCCTGGAGCGGCGGATCGGGTTTCTCGACATTCCCGCCGTGATCGCCGAGGTACTCGAGGGCCATCAGGCGACGGAGGCCGATTCGATCGGGGTGGTGATCGAAGCCGACCGGGCTGCCCGGCGAGCCGCTCGCGCCGCAGTGGAGCGCCGGTAGGGAGGGAGTTTGGTCGGCGGAGTACTGATGGTGGTGGCCATCTCGGCGTTCATCGTCGTGCACGAGGCCGGCCACTACTGGGCAGCCCGCGCCACCGGGATGAAGGCCACCGAGTTCTTTCTCGGCTTCGGGCCTCGACTGTGGTCGTTCCGCCGTGGAGAGACCGAATTCGGCGTGAAGGCCCTCATGTTCGGCGGCTACGTGCGGATCGCCGGCATGACCATCGGCGAGAGGATCGACCCGGCGGATGCAGGCCGCGCGTACCGGGACCAGCCCTTCTGGAAGAAGTCGGTGGTGGTCCTGTCCGGCGTGACGCTCAACCTCCTGACCGCGTACGTGCTGCTGTTCGGCCTGTTCTGGTACTCCGGCGCCGCCGAGCTGACCACCGCAGTGGAGAGGGTGAGCCCCGAGATCTCCCCGGGTGTGCCCAGTCCGGCCGCGGTTGCCGGTGTGCTGGACGGAGACGTCATGACCGCCATCGACGGTGTCGCCGTGGACAGTTGGGACCAGGCCGTGCAGCTGATAATGAGCCGCCCGGGCGAGACCGTCGCCCTCGAAGTGGTCCGCGACGGCCGTCTCCGCTCGCTGACGGTCACCCTGGGCTCCTTCCATCCCCAAACCGGTGAAGCCGTCGGCTTCCTAGGGGTCTCGCCCGAGGCGCGGCGGGTCTCGATCGGCCCCGTCACGGCCGCCGGACGGGCCCTCACGGCGGAGTGGGCGATCATCTCCGGCGCGTTGGACGCCATCTCCCGCATCGTCCAACCCGGATCGCTGCTCGAGCTGGGTGGCGTGCTGGCCGGGCAGAGCGACATCCCGGAGGAGATCCGGCCGGTCAGTCCTATCGGTCTGGTCAGGATCGGTACCCAGGCGTCGGAGGTGGGCATCGGCAACCTCATCTTCATACTGGCGGTGGTGAACGTCACCCTGGCCCTGTTCAACAGCGTTCCCCTGTATCCGTTGGACGGCGGACATTTCGCCGTGGCCCTCTACGAGAAGGTCACGGGCCGGCGGGTGGATCACCGTAACCTGGTCCCCATCGCCGCGGTTGTGATCCTGTTCATGTTGTTCCTCGGCCTGGTGGCGATCGTCCTCGATATCGTCAACCCGCTCACCCTCTAGCCGATCAGTGGCCAGTGGGCGACCCGGGGGTTAACAAGCTGGCTGCCGCCCTTGAGCCTGTTGGTTGTCCGTGTCATTTCCGTGTTACAACATTCACTGACCACTGACCACTGACCACTGACCACTGACCACTGACCACTGACCACTGACCACTGACCACTGACCACTGACCACTGACCACTGACCACTGACCACTGACCACTGGCAGGGCGGTAGTAACATGGGATCCTGATGGATCACCGCGATCGAACCAGGCAGATTCACGTGGGTCGCGTGCCGGTGGGCGGCGGCGCTCCGGTCTCGGTGCAGTCGATGACCACCACCAAGACCGCCGACGTGGACGGCACCCTCGCCCAGGTATACGCACTGGCCGGCGCCGGCGCCGACATCGTCCGCATCACCTGCAATGATGTCGCCGCCGCCGAGGGGCTGGCCGAGATCGTGCCTCGCTCGCCGGTGCCGATCATCGCCGACATCCATTACCAGTACCGCCTGGCACTGGCGGCGCTGGAAGCCGGTGTGCAGGGCTTGCGGCTCAACCCGGGCAACATCCGGAAGCCGCACCAGATCCGGGCGGTGGCCCGCGAAGCCAAGGACCGGGGAATCCCGATCCGGGTGGGCGTCAACGCCGGCAGCCTGGACCGCGATCTGATGGCGCGATACGGCTCCGCCACGCCCGAGGCGCTGGTGGCGTCGGCGCTCAAGGAGATCGAGTACCTGGCCGAGGAGGACTTCGACGACATCAAGATCTCGGTCAAGCACTCCCATGTCCCGTCCATGGTCGACTCCTACCGCCTGCTGGCCGACACGGTCGGCTACCCGCTCCATCTCGGGGTCACCGAGGCGGGGCCTCCGCCGGGTGGACTGATCAAGTCGGTGGCCGGCATCGCCACCCTGCTGCTCGAAGGCATCGGCGACACCATCCGCTTCTCGCTGACCGCTGATCCCGTGGAGGAGGCCAAGGCGGGGCGGCAGCTCCTCGAGTATCTCGACCTGCGGGAGCGCACCGGGTTGGACCTGATCGCCTGCCCCAGCTGCGGGCGAGCGGAGGTCGATGTGCTGGAGGTCGCGCAGACAGCCCAGGCCAGGCTGGAGGAGGCGGAGCTCCCCATCCAGGTGGCCGTCATGGGCTGCGTGGTGAACGGACCCGGCGAGGCTCGGGAGGCCGACCTCGGGATCGCTGCCGGGCGGGGCCGGGGGCACCTGTTCATCAAGGGGAAGGTGGTTCGGGTGGTGCCGGAGGACGAGATGGTGGACGCCTTGCTCGACGAGGCCCGCAAGCTGGTCGACGAGGGCGTGGAGGCCAGGATGGCCGCTGCAGACGATAGGGCCGCCGACCTGGCCGCCCAGGACCGGCAGGTGCTGATCCGGATCCAGGGGGACGCCAACCGGTCCGAGGCCCGCCGCGCCGCGGTGGCCGACATCGCGGCTCGATGACAGCCCGACTTCTCTGATTACCCCTTAGGAGTTCCGGTGCGCTGGTCACGGACGTTCATTCCCACCCTCCGCGACGATCCGGCGGATGCGGTTGCCGCCAGCCACCGCCTGCTGGTCCGGGGCGGCTTCATCCGCCAGCTCATGGCCGGCTCCTATTCGATGCTCCCGCTCGGGATGCGGGTCGCCACGAAGGTATCCGACATCATCCGGGAGGAGATGAACGCCATCGGGGGCCAGGAGTTCCTGGCACCCGTCGTCCATCCGGCCGAGCTGTGGAAGAAGACCGGCCGGTGGGACGACGTCGAGGGGATCATGGTCAAGTTCGAGGATCGCCGCGGCGCCGACCTCGTGCTGGCCCTCACCCACGAGGAGGTGTTCGCCCACCTTGCCTCCGAATTGAACTCCTACCGGGAGCTACCCCAGCTCTGGTACCACCTCCAGACCAAGTTCCGGGACGAAGCCCGGCCCAAGTCCGGCCTCCTCCGGGTGCGGGAGTTCATCATGAAGGACTCGTACTCGCTCGACGTGGGCCCCGAGGGCCTAGACGTCCAGTTCGAGGCTCACCGGGGCGCCTACGACCGGATATTCGCCCGGATGGGTCTCGCCTCCATCCAGGTGGAGGCCTCCTCCGGCAACATGGGCGGCAGCGACTCCGTGGAGTTCGTGGTCCGCTCGGGCGCGGGTGAGGATCGTGTCGCCCTCTGCGACAGTTGCGGATACGCCGCCAATCTCGAACGGGCGGTCAGCGCACCCGACGAAGTGTCCGACGACCCTTGGGACGGACCGCCCGAGCCATTCCCGACCCCCGGGGTCCGCACCATCGCGGCGCTGACCGCGATGGGACGGTTCGCGGCCGCCCGGCGCCAGATCAAGACCCTCGCCTACTACGTGGGGGACGAGTTCACCCTGCTGGTCCTGAGGGGCGACCACGACCTCGAAGTCCAGAAGCTGGTGGACACGGTGCCCGGCGTGGTCCGTCCGGCGACCGCGGAAGAGATCGTCGAGAAGCTGGGCGCTCACCCCGGGAGCCTCGGTGCGGTGGGGGTGGAGTATCCCGTGATCGCCGATCCGGTCCTCCGGGGGCGCTCCAACATGGTGACCGGCGCCAACGAGGACGATGTTCACCTTCGCGGCGTGGACATGGAGCGCGACGTCCCGGTGGGCAGGTGGCTCGACATGCGTTCGGTGCAGGAGGGGGAGGCTTGCCGGAGTTGCCAATCCGGCTCCCTCTCGCTGTCGAGGGTCATCGAAGTCGGTCACATCTTCAAGCTCGGCCTCAAATACAGCGACGCCCTCGGGGCCACCGTTCTCGACGAGACCGGCCGGCCCACGCCCATCGTGATGGGTTCCTACGGGATCGGTGTGGGGCGGTCGATGGCTGCCGTGGCCGAGGTCAGCCACGACAGCAAGGGGATCATCTGGCCGGTCTCGGTGGCGCCGTTCGCCGTGGTGATCACCCTGCTGAGACCCGACAACCCGGCAGTCGGCCCGGCGGGAGAACGCCTGTACCGCGACCTCACCGACGCCGGGATCGAGGTCTTGCTCGATGACCGCAACGAGCGTCCCGGTGTCAAGTTCGCCGACGCCGAGCTGGTCGGGATCCCTTACCGGCTTACGGTAGGTCCCCGGGGCATCGAGGCCGGGGAGGTCGAACTGGTCGCCCGCGACGGCTCGCTGGCCGAAACCGTTCCCGTGGATCAGGCGGTGGCGCGCCTCGTCGAGCTGGTGTCATAGCACTCCTGCCCAGGTCTCGTTCGGTAGGACAAATGCTATAATTCGACTCAGACACTCGAAGGACGTGACTTTGTGCTACAAGGTGGGCGCCCAGCCCGCTTTTTTTATTGTAGAAACCGGTTGGCCGGCGTATTCCACCGCGCCGGAAGCCCGTCATGCCGCCATAACGCACCAGATGGAGACGCTCACTTCCGGAAGAGCCGGCGGCTCGAAGCCGACCATGACTATTGAGGAGCGGCTTGAAGACCTGTTCGAGCAGCATCTCGCCGGCCAGGGCCTGGAGCTCGATTACCTCCAGGTGGCCGGTAGAGGTCCGCGGATCGTCCGGGTAATCGTCGATCGCGACGGCGGGGTGGGCGTCGACCAGTTGGCGGCCGTGTCCCGCTCCCTGTCACGCCAACTCGACCGTCTCGATCCCTTCGATGGCTCCTATTCCCTGGAGGTGTCCTCGCCCGGGCTCGAGCGCACCCTTCACCTTCCCCGCCATTTCAGCAAGTCGATCGGTCGGGACGTGACCATCAAGACCGACGTGGAGGTAGCTGGTTCCCGGCACCATCGGGGCGTGCTCGAGGCGGCCGATTCGGATGGTTTTGCCGTGCGGGTCGACGGTGAGACGAGGCTGATCGGTTACGGGCAGGTGCGGTCGGCGCGCACGCGGTTCGAGTGGAACAAGCAAGCCAGGGCGACCAGGAAGTCGGGGTAACGGGATGAAGATCGACTACCGGGTCATGGAGGCTCTCGAGATGTTGGAGCGGGAGCGCGGTATCCCCGTCGACACGATTCTCGCTGCCCTGGCCAACGCGCTCGTGTCGGCTTACAAGCGGACTCCGGGAGCCGCGGAGGAGGCCCGGGTGACCATCGAGCCGGACTCCGGCGAGATCATCGTCTACGCACAGGAACTCGATGACGACGGAAACGTCATCGAGGAGTGGGAGGACACCGCCACCGACTTCGGTCGGATAGCGGCCAGCACCGCCAAGCAGGTGATCGCCCAGCAGCTCCGGGAAGCCAAGCGCGAGCAGGTGTTCGATGCCTACGAGGGCCGGGAGGGCGACCTGGTGACCGGCATGGTGCAGCAGCATGACAACCGGTACACGATCCTCGACCTGGGTAACGCTGAGGCGATGATGCCGGGTTCAGAGCGGATCCCCTACGAGCGGCTGGAGCGAGGCGCCCGGGCGAAGGCCCTGATCATCGAGGTTCGGCGGGAGACCAAGGGCCCGCAGATCGTGGTGTCGCGTTCCCATCCCGACCTGGTTCGCCGGCTGCTCGAACTGGCGGTGCCGGAGTTGCTGGACGGAACGGTGCAGATCCGTTCGATAGCCCGGGAGGCGGGCCATCGCACCAAGATCGCGGTGGTGTCCAATGATGCCAACGTGGATCCCAAAGGCGCCTGTGTCGGCGCCCGCGGATCCCGGGTACGCAACGTTGTCAACGAGTTGCGCGGCGAGAAGGTGGACGTGGTGCAGTGGCGTGATGACACCGCCCAATTCATCGCCGAGGCCCTCGGCCCGGCCAAGGTGCGTGACGTACAGGTCGACGACGAAGAGAAGTCGGCGGTGGTGATCGTGAGCGAACACCAGCTCTCGCTGGCCATCGGTCGGGAGGGTCAGAACGCCCGATTGGCTACCCGACTGACCGGCTACCGCATCGACATACAGAGTGATTCCAGGTCCCAGCGGCCGGCTAGCCGGGGGCGCGGTCCGGTCACTGCCGGTGGCCGTTAGCAGCGCGCGAGCAGGTTGTGCGAGGCTCGACCGACCGGGAACGGTCTTGGATGGATGCTCATCGACGCGAAGGGGTTCCGGGATCGGCCGGACACCGGATGGCCGCCTTGAGGGCACAGCGGGGGCGTGAGCAGCCATGGTGACCAAGCGCATCTACGAACTGGCGAAGGAGATGGGCCTGGCCTCTCGAGACGTCCTGGCCACGGCACAGGACCTGGGACTGCCGGTTACCACCGCCTCCTCCGGGCTGGACCAGGGCGATGCCGAGGCTCTTCGCTCCATGCTCCTACCGGAGGAGCCGGAAGAAGAAGTTGCCGATGCCCCCCAGCCGGCGCCCGACTCGCCGGAACAGGCCTCCGCTCCGGAACCCGACGTCTCCGAGCCCGATGACATCAGGGTCATCGTCGTGCCGTCCGGCGTATCGGTGCTCGAGATGGCGCGAGCCATGCACCAGCCGGTGGGCGAGGTGGTAAGGCAGTTGCTGTCGATGGGGCTGATGGCGGCCGCCGCAGCGCCAGTGCCGCCCGAGGCCATCGAGCCCCTCGCCGAACACTTCGGGATCATGGTCGAAGTCGAGCGTGGCGAGGAACCGGAGGAGGTCGACGAGCCCCTGGTCAAGCCGAAGCGGGTATTCGACGACGATCCCGCCTCCCTGAAGGCTCGTCCGCCTGTCGTCACGGTGATGGGGCATGTCGATCACGGCAAGACCACCCTGCTGGACTACATCCGCGACACCAATGTCGTGTCCGGAGAAGCAGGGGGGATCACCCAGCACATCGGCGCCTACCAGGCCACGGTCGACGGGCGTCCGATCACGTTCATCGACACGCCGGGCCATGCCGCCTTCACCGCAATGCGGGCCCGGGGAGCCGAGGTGACGGACATCGTCGTGCTGGTGGTGGCGGCGGACGACGGGGTGATGCCGCAGACCGCCGAGGCGATCAGTCACACCAAGGCGGCGGGCGTGCCCATGATCGTCGCCATCAACAAGATGGATCTCGAGAACGCCGACCCGCTGCGGGTCCGGGCCATGCTGACCGAGCACGAGGTGGTCACGGAAGAACTGGGTGGGGAGGTCGTCTCGGTGGAGGTGTCCGCAACGTCCGGGGACGGTATGGGCAACCTGCTGGAGATGATCGACCTGGTCGCCCAGGTGTCGGAGTTCACGGCCAACCCGAGGGCCCCGGCTTCGGGAGTGGTGATCGAGAGCCACCTCGATCGAGGGTTGGGTCCGGTAGGCACCGTGATCGTGCAACGGGGGACGCTGAGGCGAGGGGATTCGCTGGTGGCAGGGATGGTCAGCGGCCGGGCCCGCTCCATCATCGACCACACGGGCCGTCGCGTCTCGACCGCAACTCCCTCCACTCCGGTACTGGTGTCGGGATGGGCGTCGGTTCCGGCTGCGGGTGACATGTTCGAGGTGGTCAAGAACGACCGTATAGCCCGATCCATGGCGGCCGACCAGGTGGATGCGGTCCGGGCCAGGACGCTCGTGGTGCCCACCGCCCGGGAGCGCCTCGGGCAGTTGCTCGAGCGTTTGCGGTCCCAGGAGCAGACCGAACTCCTTCTCATCATCAAAGCCGACGCCGACGGCTCGGTGGAGGCGATCCGCGAGGCGGTCAGCCAGATCGCCCGCGAGGGCGGTCGGGTCAACGTGGTACATGCGGCAGTGGGTGGCATCAACGAGAACGACATCACGCTGGCCGACGCCACGGGCTCGGTCGTGGTCGGATTCAACGTCCGTCCCGATCCGAACGCGAGGCGAGCGGCCGCGGCGGCGGGAATCGAGGTACTCACCTACTCGATCATCTACGAACTCCTCGACGAGATGGAGCAGATGCTGGTCGGCCGTCTGGCGCCGACCCGGGAGGAGACCCTGGTCGGTGTGGCTCAGGTGCGAGCTACCTTCCGCGTGCCGCGCCTGGGCTCCGTCGCCGGTTGCTACGTCACCGAAGGCACCATCGTGAGGGAGGCGAAGGCCCGGGTGGTCCGGGGCGGGAGCGTCATCTATGACGGTCGGGTGGCGTCGCTACGCCGGTTCAAGGACGATGTGCGCGAGGTGGCGGCCGGATACGAGTGCGGCATCGGGCTCGAACGCTTCCGCGATGTCAAGGAGGGCGACGTCATCGAGACATACCGGGTCGATGAGATCGCGGCCACATGATCGCGCTGACGTGAGTACCCCATGGCAAGCATGCACGCCGCGGCGCTCCGGGTTGATCTGCGTTTGCGGGATGTACATTCGCTGAAGGCCAAGCGGCAGCGCATCGCTCGGCTGTCCGCCAATCTGCGCCGCGCCTTCCCCGTGGCGTTCGCCGAGGTCGATCACCACGACCAGTGGCAGCGGACTGCGGTGGGGGTGGGCATAGTCTCGCCGCATGCGACGCAGTTGGAGATGGCGGTGCATTCGGTGTGTCGCTTCTTCGATCGGTGGGAGGAGGCCGAGGTACTGTCGGTCGGCGTCTCCTACCTGGAGGACCCGCCATGAGGGAGAGGTCAGGATGGGCCTGAGGCTCCGGAGGGTCAACGAGATCCTCAGGGAGGTCATCGCGGACGAGTGCCAGAACCTCAAGGACCCCCGTATCGGGTTCCTGACGGTGACCGGCGTGTCCACATCCCCAGATCTCCGTAACGCCGAGGTCTACTACACCGTCCTCGGGGACGAGGAAGCTGAGGCTCAGACCGCCAGGGCGCTGGCGGCGGCGGCCCCCCGGATCCGCGCCGCGGTGGGTCCGCAGGTGCGGATGAAGTACCTTCCCGAACTGAGGTTTGTTCCTGATCCGGCCGTGGCGCATGCGCGACGGATCGAGGAGATACTGAAGAACATGGACGGGCGAGGCGGGAGCGGGTGATGCCGGGGGCGATTCCCGGCCTGAGGGACGCGGCCCGCGCCATCCGAGAGGCCGGCTCGCTGGTCGCCACGGGCCATGTGAATCCGGACGGCGATGCCCTGGGGTCATCTCTGGGCCTGGCGTTGTCGGCCCGTGCGGCGGGCCGCTCGGCGCGAGCCTGCTTCGGCGGGGGCTTCGCCGTGGGACGGCACTTCAGCTTCCTGGATACCGGTCCGGTGGTGGATCCCGGGGAGGTCGGCGCGCCCGACGTGCTGGTGGCCTTCGACTGCAATGACCCTGAGCGGCTGGGCGCGGAACTGGCGCCGGTGGTCGAGGCGGCCGGGACCGTGGTGATGATCGACCATCACGTGGCGGGCGCCGGGTTCGGAGACATCAGGGTGTGCGAACCGAGCGCTCCGGCGGCCGCGCTGCTCTGCCACCGCCTGATCCGGCTGATCGGCTGGGACATACCGCCCGAAGCAGCCACGGCCCTGCTGCTGGGCCTGGTCACCGACACCGGTCGTTTTCAGTACGGCAACACCAATCCCGAGGCCCTCCGCGCGGCGGCCGAACTGGTGGAGGCGGGAGCGCGCCCGGAGGTGATCGGGCAAGCCGTCTACGAGTCGGTGCCGTTCGGGTACCTGGGCGTTGCCGGAACCGTCCTGTCCCGCGCCACGCTGGAGCCGGCTCACTCCCTGGTGTGGTCCTACCTCACCCAGGACGATCTCGGGCGCCATCGCATCGGGATGGAGGACGCCGACGCCCTGATCGATGATGTCCGGATAGCCCGGGAGGCCGAGGTGGCGCTGCTGCTCAAGGAGCAGCCCGGCGGGGAGTGGAAGCTGAGCCTGAGGTCCCGCCGCCACGTGGACGTGGCGGCCATAGCGGAGACGATGGGTGGCGGCGGCCACCACCGCGCCGCCGGATGCTCGTTCTCGGGCACGCGGGACGAAGCGGTCGAAGCGGTGAGGAGGCGGCTGGCCGGGTGATTACCGGTTCGGGGTTCGTGCTGGTCGACAAGGCCGGCGGGTGGACATCCCATGACGTTGTGGCCAGGACCCGCCGCATCCTCGGCATGCGCCGGATCGGGCACGCCGGCACCCTCGATCCGATGGCCACCGGTCTGCTCGTCCTCGGCATCGGGCGGGCCACCCGGTTGCTGCGCTTCGTCACCGACCTGCCGAAGGAGTACGAGGCCACAGCCCGTTTCGGCGTGGCCACCGACAGCCTGGATGCCGACGGCGAGGTGACCGGTCGGGTGCCGATGAGCATCGACCGGGAGGATCTGGCGGGCGTTATGGACCGCTTCAGGGGGGAGATATTCCAGACGCCTCCGATGGTGTCGGCGGTGAAGGTGGGGGGCAGGCGCCTGCACGAGCTGGCCAGGCGAGGCGAGGAGGTCGAACGACCTGCCCGCAGGGTGCGGGTGGACCGCCTGGATCTGGAGGGGTTCGCGGCGGGTCCGTTCCCGGAGGTACGCCTCCGGGTGGTGGGAGGCAGCGGCCTATACGTCCGGGTGCTGGCCGATGATCTGGCCAGGGCCCTGGGCGGGCGGGCCCATCTGAGTTCCCTCCGCAGGGTCGCCAGCGGCAGCCTCAGGGTCGAGGAGGCGTGGACTGTCGAGCAGCTGGCATGCCTCGGTGAAGAGGGCCGGCTGGCCGAGGCGGTGCTGGAGCCTGCCGCGGCGCTGTCGCATCTGCCGTCCGTGACTGTGGATGACGATACGGCTGCCCGGGTGCGCAACGGGCGGCGCCTGCCGTCCCCTCCGGATCTGGACGGGCACGTTCGGGTGACCGCAGACGGGCGGCTCCTGGCCGTATACCGTGCCCGCGACGATCGGCTGGTTCCGGAGGTGGTGCTGGCATGAGTCCGGTCCGATGAAGATCTGGAGGGGCGATACGCTCGCCTGGGGGCCCGGTCCCGAGGCAGGAACGGCGCTGACCATCGGGGTGTTCGACGGCGTCCACCGGGGTCACCGGACCCTGCTGGCCGCCCTTTCGGAGAGGGCCATCCGGGCGGGGGGTCTCGAGACGGTCGTGGTCACCTTCGATGTCCATCCCCGCCGGTTCTTCGACCCGGTCGACGGGCCCGCCATGCTGGTTACGCTCTCCCGCCGGCTCGAACTGCTGGAGTCGGTGGGCGTGGGTCAGGTGGGGGTGCTTCCCTTCGCG
Source organism: Acidimicrobiia bacterium (assembly GCA_022827785.1). GTDB lineage: Bacteria > Actinomycetota > Acidimicrobiia > Spongiisociales > Spongiisociaceae > Spongiisocius. The sequence goes on along the minus strand of JAJEIM010000007.1, from coordinate 41,101 downwards.
GAAGTGCGCCACCTGGGGCCCGAGGCCTTCATCCGCCAGGTGGTGTCGGGCGGCTTCAACGCCCGTGCCGTGGTCGTGGGGGAGGGCTTCCGGTACGGCGCCGGGCGTTCCGGAGACATGGCGGCCCTGGCGGCCTCGGGTCGAACCCACGGCTTCCGGGTCGACGCCGTCCGGCTGCGGGACGGTGAGGTGGGGCCGATCTCGTCGTCCGCCATCCGTCGCCACATCGCGGTGGGCGAGGTAGCGGCTGCCTCCGAGCTGCTCGGTCGGCCCCATGAAGTGGTCGGCCGGTCGCTGGGGCCGGACGGGGGAGGGGCTGCCTCGACCATGGCCGTGGAAGTTGACTGGTCTATGGCGGTGCCCGGATCGGGGGTCTACGCCGTGGCGGTCGGTACGGATGATCCTGCCGGCCACGGCGCCTGCTCGATCGGCGGTACCGGCCGACCGCTCCGGGTCCGCCTGCTCGATCGGCGGGCCGGCCCGGCCCCGGACGGCCACCTGGTCCTGTCCTTCCTCGACCGCCTCCGCCCTGTGCCGCCGGGAGGCCATGCTCCTCCCCGGATCACCGCTGCGGATCTGGCCGGAACGCGTCGCCTGATCGGTGGTCCCACCGGTAGAGCTCGAGCCCGCTCCTCGGGAGAGTGAGAAACGTAGGGGTTGAACTCCGGCGGTTACGGACCCACGATGGCTGTGACGGCGTGAACGGGTGACCGGACCACACCGGCAAGCGACATGATTGGATGATTACAAGTGGACGATCGAGACCGCAACGGACAGCTCCTTCGGGCCTACCTGGCCGTGTTGGAGCTCACCTACCTGCGCATCCTGCTGGCGATCCTGCAATTCCAGCGTTGGGCGATGATCACCTTTTACCGGCTGGTGCTCGGGATCGACAAGCGGCCGCCGCCCCGGCCGACGCAGGAGGAGCTCCGCGAGCGGTACGGGCGGTGACGCGCGGACGTGCTCACGGGCCGGTGCGCACCGGATCGCCGGGAGGGTGCTACACTTCAGCCGGTTCCCACTGCTATACATGCCGGTTTGGGATGTGCTGATCGAGTGAGAGAGATGAGAGCGACCCAGGAAATAGTCACTGAGTTCGGTGCTCACGACAGCGATACCGGATCCCCCGAGGTCCAGGTGGCGCTGCTCTCCCAGCGAATCCGTCACTTGACCGAGCATCTGCGCGAGCACAAACACGACCATCACAGCCGCCGAGGCCTGTTGATGATGGTGGGCAAGCGCAAGCGGCTGCTGGACTACCTTCGGAAGAACGATGCCGAGCGGTATCGTCGGGTGATCGCCAAGCTCGGATTGCGTCGATAGCAGTCCGTAGAGACGGTTCTCAACATCAAAGCGGTGAACCGGACCGGCCTCCGGCAGTGCATACCCGAGTCCGGTGGCAATAAGAGGTGGGATGATCGAAGCGCCCCGCACGGCGCTCATCGATGATGGTGAGGCTGACAGGAGAGTCCTGTAGCCGACCGAACCACATAAGCAGGCTGGTAAGCGCCCGGAGAACGGCGTTGATCAGTTGTCAGTCGCCATTCCTTCGTGACGCGGCGCTACACCGAAGCGTCCGGAGGCATGACCACTGGTAATTGACTTCGCTGCTCTCCGAGTGATCGGTGCCTGGACGTAGAAAATCAAGGAGAGCATGTGTCTGAACAAGTCGTTCGCGGCCAAATAGGTGACAAAGAGGTCGTGATTTCCACCGGCAAACTCGCCGGTCGAGCAAACGGGGCGGTTCGCGTCTCGATGGGGGAGACCGAAGTGCTGGTCGCCGCCACTGCCAGCACCAGGCCCAGGGAGGGCGTGAGCTTCTTCCCGCTCACGATCGATGTCGAGGAGCGGATGTACGCGGTGGGCAAGATCCCCGGGTCCTTCTTCCGCCGGGAGGGTCGCGCCACGGAGCGGGCCACGCTCAGCGCTCGGCTCATCGACCGGCCCCTCCGCCCGTCCTTCCGTAACGGGTACCGCAATGACACCCATGTAGTGGCCACCGTCCTCCAAGTGGACGGAGAGACCGCCTACGACGTGCTGGCTCTCAACGGAGCATCGGCAGCCCTGACCATCAGCGACCTCCCTTTCGAGGGCCCGCTGGGCGGGGTCCGGCTGGGCCTCGGAGAGGACGGTTGGGTGCCGTTCCCCACGTTCAGCGAGCTGGAGGAGTGCGTGTTCGACCTCGTGGTGGTCGGCAAGCGTAACGAATCGGGATCGGTGGACATCGTGATGGTGGAGGCCGGCGCCACAGACGGCGTCCTGGCACTGGTCAACGACGGCCGCACCGCACCGGACGAGGACGCGGTGGCCGCCGGCCTTGAGGAGGCCAAGTCCTACATCGGGCAGCTGCTCGATCTCCAGGACGAGCTCCAGGAGGCGACCGGCAAGGAAGTCGGGGAGTGGCCGTCGGTCATCGAGTACGCGGACGAGGTGTACGAGCGCGTATCGGAACTGGCCGGCGACGGGATCGCCGGAGTGGTCAGCATCACCGACAAGACCGAGCGGAAGTCCGCCGAGGCGGAACTGGCCGAGCGGGTGGCCGCCGAGTACGGGATGGATGAGGATGACACCGACACCGCCCGGCAGGTCCAGGCCTCGTTGCGAGCCGCCACAAAGAAGGCTATGCGCCAGCGGATCATCGACGAAGGCGTCCGCATGGACGGTAGAAGCGCCACCGATATCAGGTCGCTGGCCGCCGAGGTCAACGTGCTGAGCCGGGCCCACGGGTCCGCCCTGTTCACTCGCGGGGAGACGCAAGTGCTGAACGTCCTCACCCTGGGCATGCCACGCATGGAGCAGATGCTCGACACCATCAGTAACGAGGAAGCCAAGCGCTACATGCATCACTACAACTTCCCGCCCTACTGCACCGGCGAGGCCGGGTTCATGAGAGGACCCAAGCGCCGGGAGATCGGGCACGGTGCCCTGGCGGAGAAGGCCCTCCGGCCGGTGCTCCCCGCCGACGACGGATTCCAGTACACGCTCCGCCTGGTGTCGGAGGTGCTCTCGTCCAACGGCTCCTCGTCCATGGCTTCGGTCTGTGCCTCGTCGCTCTCCCTCATGGATGCGGGTGTCGAGATTGCCGGTCCGGTAGCCGGGATCGCCATGGGCTTGATCGCCGACGGCGAGAACTACGTGACCCTGACCGACATCCTCGGGGCCGAGGACGCCCTGGGCGACATGGACTTCAAGGTGGCGGGAACGGCGGACTTCATCACCGCCCTCCAGCTCGATATGAAGATCGACGGTCTGCCGGCGGAAGTGCTGGCCGGAGCGCTGGTCCAGGCCAGGCAGGCCAGGCTTGAAGTACTGGATGTCATGTGCCAGGCGATCGACGGGCCCCGGGAGGAGATGAAGGAGCACGCTCCCCGGTTGGAGACCGTCCAGATCCCGGTGGACAAGATCGGTGACATCATCGGTCCCAAGGGGAAGATTATCCGTGAGTTGGAGGCCGAGACCGGCGCCTCGATCGAGGTCCAGGATGACGGCACGGTGCTGGTGTCCTCGAGCGACGGCACCTCTCTCGCCGACGCCATGAACCGGGTCAACGAGATCGCCTTCCCGCCGACTCCGGAGGTGGACAAGCAGTACGAGGGCAAGGTTGTGAGCATCACCGACTTCGGGGCGTTCATCAACATCCTTCCGGGCCGGGACGGCCTCCTGCACATCTCCAAGTTCGACAGCACCCGCCACGTGCGCCGGGTGGGCGACTACCTGTCCGAGGGTGATCCCCTGACTGTGGTGGTCGATTCCATCGACCGGAACGGCAAGGTCTCGCTCAAGGTGACGGCCGATCTGGAGCCGAAGCCGGGCGCCAAGGTCGGTGCACCGGGCCAGCGGCGTGATCGGGGTGATCGAGGATCCGGACGCGGCGGCAGCGGCGGCGGCGGGAGAGGCCCCAATCGGGGCCGCGGACCCCGCCAAGGTCGAGGTGGTGGCCGGCCGGGTGGCCGGGGCGGCAACCGGGGCCGTGGCCAGGGCGGCCGTGGCCAGGGTGGCCGTAACCAGGGCGGCGGCAACCGCCGGAGTTCGGGCTCGTCAGGGAACGGCGGGCGCAGGTTCGCCTCGTTCGAGGACGCCTTCACCGACGGCATCTAGCCTCTAGTGGTCAGTGGCCGGTTGCCAGTGGCCAGTGGGCGACCCCTAGGAGCATCGGCTTCCGTCAGGCCCTCGAGCGTGGTGGGTTGTACTTGTCGTCCCGGGTTACAGCCCTCACTGACCACTGACCACTGACCACTGACCACTGACCACTGACCACTGACCACTGACCACTGACCCCCTAGGCTCGGGAGCATGCCTGAACTCCCCGATGTGGTCGTCTACCTTGAGTCCCTCGAACGGTTCGTCGGGGGGAGGGTTCTGGAACGGGCGAGGGTGGTGTCGATCTCGCTTCTCCGCACCTTCGATCCGACTCTTTCCGAAGTGGAGGGCAGGCGGGTGGTCGGGTTCCGCCGCATGGGGAAGCGCCTGGTCCTCGAACTCGAGGATGACCTCTTCATGGTGTTCCACCTGATGGTTGCAGGCCGGTTCAGATGGAGGAAGCGCGGTCAGGCCGTCCCGAAAAAGGTCGGCCACGCCGCATTCGACTTCCCGAACGGAACGCTGGTCCTCACCGAGCAGGGCTCCAGGAAGCGGGCCTCGTTGCATGTGCATCGGGGTGCGGAGGCATTGGCCGAGCACGACCGCGGCGGCCTGGAGCCGCTCGAAGCAACGCCGGACGCCTTCGCCGGTGCGCTCAGGCGGGAGAACCGGACGCTCAAGCGGGCCCTGACCGATCCCCGCATCCTCTCCGGCATCGGCAACGCATACTCGGACGAGATACTCCACAGGGCCGGACTCTCGCCGGTCGTCCTGACCAGCCGGCTCGACGACTCCGCCCTGGAGCGGCTCCATGAGGCGACCGTCAGCACCCTTACCGAATGGGTGGACCGGATGCGTGATGAGGTCGGTGACGGGTTCCCGGAGCGGGTCACGGCCTTCCGGCCCGAAATGGCCGTCCATGGCAAGTACCGGCAGCCCTGTCCCGTGTGCGGGAGTCCGGTCAGGCGGATCGTGTACGCGTCCAACGAGACCAACTACTGCGCCGGATGCCAGACGGGGGGCCGGATCCTGGCCGACCGGGCCCTCTCCCGGCTCCTGAAGGATCAGTGGCCCACCGCGATCCCGGACTGACCCCTCACCGGTTCTGTGGGAGAGAGACCGACATACGACGGCGGCTGTCAGGCGTCGCGGGCCCGGATCCTCAGTTCGCGGCGGCTTCGCGGAGTGCGGGGAGGACTTCTCGGCCCAGGAGTTCGATGAGGCCTTCCTGGTCGACCGAGGCCATCTGGATCGTGACGATATCGGCGTCGATCGAGCCCACCAGCGGCATATACAGGTCGACGATGTCCGCGGCGCCGGCTGCCCTTCCGTAGCGCCCGAGGATCTCCTCGCGCGGAAGATCGTCGGCGCGTTTCCGCAGCGTCATCGGATCGACGGCTTGGAGGCGTCCCGGGGCCCTCAGCCCGCGCCATGAATAGAGGGCTTCCCAAGCCTCGTCATCGCTACCCGCCATGATCGCCCACCGCGAGGTGAGCAGTATCGGGCGGGGCCGTCCGGCCTCGGCCGCCGACTCCCGGGCCGGGCCGACGGCCCGTTCCATCGCGACCGACGGATCCTTCACCGAGACGATGATTCCGTCCGCCTTCCGGCCCGCCAGACCGGCTGTCTTGGGACCGCCCGCCGCCACGAGGATCGGTACCCGGGAGACGGGAGGGGAGTACAGCCTGGCCCGGTCGGTGGTGTAGTAGTCGCCGCTGTAGGAGAGCTTCTCCCCGTCCAGCAGGCGGCGCATGATGTCGAGCGCCTCCGACATCCTGGCGGCGCGCTCCGCGTACTTGGGGAAGTGGTAGCCGAGCGGGCCTTCGTTGATGTTCTCGCCCGTACCCACGCCGAGGTTGAACCGCCCCCCGCTCAACCGGTCGAGAGTGGCGGCCGCCTGCGCGGTGATGGCGGGATGGAACCTCCACAGGGGGGTGGTCACGCCGGTGGTTATCTCGATCCGCTCGGTGGCCTGCGCCATGGCGCCCAGGGTCGAGAAGGCGAATCCGGAGGCCGACGCATCATCGACCCAGGGATGGAAGTGTTCCGAAACGACCACCATGTCGAAGCCGGCCTGCTCGGCCAGCACGGCATGGCGGACCAGTTGCTCGGGTTGCCATTGCTCATGGCCGCAGAAATACGCGAAACGCTTCATCGAGTCATCTCCGTCGGTACCTTGGGTGTCGGTCAGGCCGGATTGGGCCAGAGATAGAACGCCGCCATGATCCCCAGGAATATGACCGTGGCCAGAAAGGAGCCCCACCAACTCCGGCCGTTATCTGCAGGCGATGCCATCGCCGGTAAAGGATAGACGGAAATCGTCGGGGGTTGTGCCCAATCCCCGGCTCACCAGAGAGGCCAGGGCAGAGGATGCCTGTCGGTGGGCGGGTAGGGGTGGGTCGGATCTTCGAGGAGCGCCGCCACCCGGGCTGCCAGCGCGTCGGCCTCCTCCCCGCCGAGGAGTTCCTCGGTCCGGGTGTGAAGCCGGTCGCCGAGTGCCTGCTCGAGCTTCCGGACGCACTCCACCATCGTGCCGGGGAGGGCTTGGCCGGAGAAGGCCCACATCACCGTGCGAAGTTTGGGATCGGCGTGAAGCGCCAGACCGTGATCGATGCACCAGATCCTGCCCGAGTCGTCGGCTATCACGTGTCCGGCCTTGCGGTCGGCATTGTTGATCACCAGATCCAGGGTGACGATCGGCCAGAGGCTCGGGTCAGCCTCATTGATGAGGGTCGCCGGATCGAACTCCTCGTCCACCTCCACGAAGACCTGGGCCGAGCCCGGCCCGAACGGCCCGCTGACCGGTACCGTTTCGGGGACGCAATCCAGCCCGGCCGCTCCGGCGAGCTCGAAGGTCAGCACCTCACGGGCCGGCAGGGTCCGGCAGTCGAAGTCGTGAAGGGGGCGCTGTCCGCGTTCGGGCTTGTAGACCACCATCCTGCCCGCCTCGGTGATAGCCAGGAGCGTCGCGTTTGATGCGTTCCGGAACCGCCCGATGATCTCGGCTATGTCCCAGGCGTCGCCGGTCGGGCCGGTCACCCGGGCAGTCGGTGGCCGTTACCCGAGGGGCAGTTGTGGCCCTCAGGGTCCTCGGGCAGCAGGCATTCCGGGCATTGCGCCCGTCCGGAGTGGACAGCTCGCAGCGCCATCACCGCGCCCGCCTTCATCTGCCGCGGGGTGATCGCGAAGGTGGCCCTCTCATCGTCGGCCTGCCCCTCCAGCAGCAGGGTCATCTGCTCGTCCCCCTCGATGCGCATGGCGATGGACATCACCCGGAAGAGCACGTCGGCATCGAGAGTCGGCTCGGGCAGGTCGGCGCCCTGCGCCACCAGATCATCCACCGGCACGTCTTCATCCCAGCCCATGTTGGAGATCAGATCCAGGCCCTGCTCGCCGAGCACCGCCGCCTGGTTCTTCTCGAACAGGAACCAGGCCCTCTCCTGCTGCGTCTCGACGAACAGGTAGAAGGTCCTCTGTCCGGGCGGACCGATGGTCCCGACGAGGAAGGTGTCCACCGGTCCGAACTGCCGTGACGACGGGCCGTTCATACGACCACCCCGGTGGCGTTGACGGACACGACAGCGGGGGCCTCGTCTCCGTCGAACCGCAGTTCGGAGACCGAGGCGGTCGAGATCCTCAGCCGCTGAAACAGGTCGAGGGCCTGGCCGAGGTAGTGGGCGATGACCAGCTTGATGATGTCCGAATGGCTGACCGCGACCACCGTCTTCCCTTCGTGCGTCCCGGCGATTCGCTCGACGCTCGCCACCGACCGGTGCTGAGCCTCCGCAAATGACTCACCATCCGGGAACCGGAACCGGGAAGGCGTCATCTGGACCGATTTCCAAGCCTTCAGGCGACGTAGCGATTCGAGGGTCTGCCCGGTCCACCCGCCGAAGTCCATCTCGATCAGGCCGAGTTCGACGACCGGCTGCAAGTCGTGGGGTCCGGCAACCATGGCGGCCGTTTCCATGGTCCGTTCGATGGGGGAACTGTACACCGCCTCGACCTCCAACCCGGCCAGCGCCTCGGCGACGGTACGCGCGGCCCGGCGACCCCTGCGATCCAGGGTGACGCCCGGGGCCCGGCCGGTCAAGCGGTCACCGGTTTCCGGCGTGGGTGCGTGGCGCACCAGGAGTATGCGGGTCATTTGCACGACTGAATCTAGATCGCTCCGCCGCGCATCGGTAAACGAGCCCTCGCGTTCGGGTCGTTACCCCACAGTTTGCTGTTCTTTGGGGCAGAGGGCGTCACCAGTGGTGCCCTGTTCCTCAGGTTCCTCGCACCGTTGGTGGTGCGGACAGCCTCGAGAACGAGGTCGCAGCCGGGCGGTGGACTTCCTACGAGTCCAGGGGTTCGAGACGGGACAGGGGGATGATGTTGGTGGGGAGGTTGTTTCGCACGCTGTTTACCTGGCGCGACACCGGGTACCAGGCCAGTTTGGATCCGGCCAGGGGGCCCAGGAGCGGCTCGATGGCCCCTGCAGATCGGACGTCCCGGTCCAACCAGAGGTCCCAGTGGCCGGGTTCCAGGATCACCGGCATGCGGGTGTGGATCGGAGACAGGCCCTCGTTGGCGATGGTGGTGATGATGGCGGCGCTCCGGACCCACTCCTCGGTCTCCGGATCCTTCCAGGCTGACCAGATACCGGCGAAGGCCATCGGGGAGTCGTCGGCCATCCTCACGAAGTACGGGTGCTTACCGACCGCGGTGTGGCCCCATTCGAAGAACCCGGTGGCAGGAAGGAGGCATCGTCTGCGGCGCACCGAATCCCGGAAGGCGGGCTTGGCGGCCACGGTCTCGGCTCGGGCGTTGATGTTGAGCGGCCCCTTCCGGCCGGCGGACCAGTGCGGTATCAATCCCCAGCGGAATGATCCCAACTGGCGGGATCCTCTGTGCTCAGCCACGGCGTAAACGGGGTCGGTAGGCGCCACGTTGTAGCTGGGTTCCAGACGCTCCGTCATCACGTGATCCACTCCGAAGTAGCCGACCAGGTCGTCTGGCTCGGCGTTGATGACGTACCGTCCACACATACGGACGCCCAGGTTACCGGCCACCCGGGGTGCCCAACCCGTGTGCGGCCATCGGTGCCGTACCATCACTATCCTGACCGTCTGCGGCGAGTTCGCCAGACGGCCGCGGTTGCTCAGGCGATCGAGGAAAGTCCGGACTCCACAGGACAGGGAGCTGGGTAACGCCCAGGCGGGGCGACCCGACGGAAAGTGCCACAGAGATCAGACCGCCGATGGCCCGTTCGGGCACAGGCAAGGGTGAAACGGTGGTGTAAGAGACCACCAGCATCCCGGGAGACCGGGGTGGCTGGTAAACCCCTCCCGGAGCAAGGTCAAGCAGAGGCGTCGGTGGTCCGCCGGTCAAGCTTCGGGTGGACCGCACCGAGGTCTGGCGGCGACGCAGACCCCAGATGGATGGCCGTCGCCCGTGACAAGCGGGTACAGAATCCGGCTTACCGGCGGGCTCGCCGCAGGCCTACCACCGCCACCTAGGTCTGGTCGTCGGGCCGGGACCTGCCCCCGAACGCGCCGGCGAGGTGGCCGATGATCGCGGCGACCAGCGCGAACCCCGCCAGCGTCAGCGGGCTCGCGGGACTACCGGCCACCAGGCTGAACGAGGCCACCACTGCGTAGACCGCCAGGGCGGCGACGGCGCCGTGCATGCGGGCGAAGAAGGGTGGAACCAGGCGTCCGGCCACATATCCCGCCACGAACTCGCCTCCGAACAGGGCCACGGCCAGGACTGCCCACGTGATGGTGTCACCGGTGCCGATGCCGGCGCGGGCGCCGAGCCACAGGATGGCCAGGCCGACCAGTCCGGCGAAGACCATCGAGAGCAGGCCGGCTACCGCCCCGAGCCCCGCCGCCACTAGGTTGATCGACTTCATGGTCTGTCACGGATCCCCGGGGCCTGTCCCGGATCGGGCCCGCCCAGACGGCCGCATCCGAGGCTGCCGACGAAACGCCCGGGCATGGTGGCGGGTCTAACCTGCGACAAGTAGCTCACCTCTACAGGGAGGCCTGTCATGACTGGTTCACTCAACAAGTACCTAGCGGAGTTGCTGGGGGCGTTCGTGCTGATCGGCGTCGGTTCCATGGCGATCCTCAGCTCGGGCGACAGCATCGTAGCGATAGCCTTCGGGTTCGGCCTGGCCCTCCTGATAGCCCTCTACATGTTCGGCTCGGTGTCGGGCGGTCACTACAACCCGGCCGTCACACTGGCCCAGCTTATCCGGGGCGAGATCACCGCTGCCGATGCGGTCGGCTACATCGTGGCCCAACTCGCGGGCGCCGTCCTGGCTTCGGGCCTGGTGGCCGCCGTGCTCGGCACCTCGGCGGTCGGCACGACCGTGGTGGGGGACGGGTCGGGCGTCGGTACGATCTGGGTCCTAGCACTCGAAGCGCTGTTCACAGCCTTCCTGGTGATCGTCATCCTGCGGGTCACCTCGGGCGAGAACGCGAGCGCGCCGGTCATCATCGGTCTGACACTGGTGGTTATCCACTTGGCACTGGTCCCCATAACGGGCGCTTCCGTCAACCCGGTGCGGAGCCTGGGCCCCGCCATCGTGGCCGCGGACTTCACCGACGCCTGGGCCTACATCGTGGGTCCCCTGGTGGGTGGTGCGGTAGCGGTCTACGTGGACCGTTTCGTCAACGCCGAAGCTTCCTAAGAAAGGCCTTCCTCCTCAGGCCTTTTGACAGGTACGGGGTCGGTATCCTTTCCCGGCCCCGTACCTTCCGCGTCCGGACTAGCCGCGGACCTGTACCGGGACCATGGGTGTCGGGCAGGTAGGTCTCGCCCGACTCGGTGGGACTGAGCACTGATAAGCTCCCCGCCATGACGGACTTCTCCTGGTCAGAGGTGCTGGGCACGATCTCCCGAGGCGCCGACCTAAACCGTGCCCAGGCCCGCCAGGCCATGCGGCAGGTAATGGGAGGCCTCGCCTCCCCCGCCCAGATCGCCGGCCTGATCGTGGCGCTCCGCATGAAGGGGGAGACGGTGGAGGAGATGGGCGGCCTGGTCGACGGCATGGTGGAGGCGGCGGTCCGGGTCGACCTCGGCGACGCCGATCCCGTGGACATCGTGGGCACGGGCGGCGACCGCTCCGGCACGTTCAACATCTCCACTACCGCCTCCTTCGTAGCGGCCGGGGCCGGCATACCGATCGCCAAGCACGGCAACCGGTCCATGTCGTCCAAGTGCGGCTCGGCAGACGTGCTGGAGGCCCTGGGGGTGATCATCGACCTGCCGGCCGATAGGAACCGGCGGCTGTTCATCGATACGGGCTACGCCTTCTTCCTGGCGCCGGTCTACCACCCGGCCATGCGCTTCGCCGGCCCGGTCCGCAAGGAACTAGGTATTCCCACGGTCTTCAATTTCCTGGGCCCGCTGAGCAATCCGGCCGGGGTGCGGAAGTATGCACTCGGGGTGGCGGATGGGCGCATGGCCGAGCGCATGCTCCGGGTGCTGAGCCTGCGGGGGTCGGAGCGGGCCCTGGTGTTCCACGGCTCCGACGGCCTGGACGAGCTCACCCTGAGCGGGCCTTCCGTGGTGTGGCGGCTCGACGGTGGCGATGTGTCCAGGACCGAGGTGTCGCCCGGAGACGTGGGTCTGAGACCGGCGCCCGTGTCCGAACTCCTGGGAGGCACGGCCGAGGTGAACGCGGGCATCGCCCGCCGCGTCCTGGAAGGCGAGCCCGGTCCCCCTAGAGATGTCTCCCTCCTGAACGCGGCGGCTGCGATCTCTGCGTCCGGCCTTACAGACGACCTGGCCGAGGCGGTTGCGGTAGCGGCCGAGTCGATCGACAGCGGCGCAGCCGGCGACGTTCTGGGAAGGGTCGTGGCCCGGAGCCGGGAGTTGGCCGGGGGCTGATCCCGCACCTTCACCGAGAATATCCGTCCGATGGCTTACGGTTGCGCCGGGACGATGCTTATTATCCGGGGTGTGAAAGGCCGCAATCGAGTAGTGGGTGCCGTCCTGGCCACCGCCGCCGCCCTGGGAGCGTGTGGAGGCGGATCGAGCGAGCAGGTCGCATCCGAACCGGCGGAGCCGGCCACCACCTCGGCGGTTGCCACCTCGGAAGCCGTGGTCACCACCACGGCTGCCACGGTCGCGTCCGGTTCCACCGTTGCGGAGGATCCGCCCGCCGGCACCACTGCGACCGTAGCTCCGGAAGAGCCGGTCGAGACGCCTACGACTTCCGCCGTTGCCGAGACGACCGCGGCCACTGAACCCGCCGCCGCTCCCGAGACGACCGCGGCCACCGAGCCCGCCCCCCTTCCTGAGGGACCGGCCGTTCCGGCCCTCACCCTGGAACTGGAGGACGGAACCACTTTCGTCACGACCGAGGCGACCCGCCCCGTTCTCTACCTGTTCTGGGCCGAGTGGTGACCGGCATGCCGACGGGAGTTGCCCGTCGTCGATTATGTAGCCGCCGAGTTCGCCGGCCAGGTGGACGTGATCGCGGTCGCATGGGCTTCGACACACGAGAAGACGGCCTCCGCCGCCCGCGGGTTCCTCACCTCGGGGGCCACCCGCTGGATGCTGGATGAGGACGATTCGATTTTCGCCGCCTTCGAGGTGACCTACCAGCCGGTCGGGGTGTTCGTGGTCGGCGGTGTCGAGGTCAACCGCTGGTTCGGTACCCTTCCCGAGCAGGAACTCCGCCAAGCCTTCACGGACGCCATCGCCTAGCGCATATCGGAGTCCTCACAACGTCTAAACGCCGGCCAAGCGGTCGGCACCGCCAGCATGTGGGCACCCGGTCACCGCTGTCAAGCTCTGATCCGGCGAACACCGCAGGCATCGGCCACGAGCCCGTCATTCGATGGCGTTGTCGGTGCGCACCCGCATTACTGATGAGCGTTGTGGAGACGGTGCGACCGACCTGTGGCAGCTCCGGAAACGGCCCTCCGCCGCCAACTCGCAGCCTAGGAAGGAGCGATGGTAAGGGTGTAGGTGCCTGTACCGGTGGCGAAGCTGTGTACTCGGATGTAGTAGGTGCCTGTATCTGGTGCGCGCCATGTTGCTGTCGAGTCGCTGTAGTTGGCGATGGGCCAGGTTCGGTCGGTGTCGTAAATGCTCAGTGCGGAGTCTTGGAGGGTTCCTAGGGTTACGTTTAGTTCGTAGAACTCGTTTTCTGTGGCTTCGAACGCGAAGAAGTCGCTGTCGTGGTCGTATTCCAGTTCGCCTTGGGTGGCAATGCCGATCTCAACGGGTGTTGCGTGGTCTGTCGAATTCGGGTGGTCGTCCACGATGTCTGAGACGGTGATGGTGAGGGTGTAGGTGCCGGTGCCGTCGAACTTGGTAATTTCGACGTAGTAGGTGCCTGTGTCTGGTGCGCGCCATATGAGTCGGGGTGCTGTTGAGTCGCCGTAGTCGCAGTAGAAGGTCAGCTCATTGCCGTCGGCGTCGTATACGTACAGTTCGGAGAGACAGCGGGTTCGGGGTGTTACGTCCAGGGTTCCGGGTGTTACGTCCAGTTCGTATGCCTGGCCTATCGTGGCTTCGAAGGCGAAGAAGTCGCTGTCGTGGTCGTATTCCAGTTCGCCTTGGGTGGCTGTGCTGATCTCGACGGGCGTTGCATTGTCTGCTGTATTTGGGTGGTCGTCTTCGATGTCTGAGAGGTTGATGGTGAAGGTGTAGGTGCCTGTCCACGTGGCGGAGCTGTGTACCTGGACGTAATAGGTTCCGGTGGTGGGTGCAGGCCATATGAGCGGGGATGCTGTTGAGTCGTCGTAGCTGGTCAGCCAGTTGCCGTCGGCGTCGTATAGGTCCAGTACTGAGTAATGGAGCGTTCCGAGGGTTACTTCTAGCTCGTAAAACTCGCCTTCTGAGGCTTCGAACGCGAAGAAGTCGCTGTCGTGTTCGTGTTCCAGTTCGCCTTGGGTGGCTATGCTGGTCTCGACGGGTGTTGCGTTGTCTGTCAAATCCGAGTGGTCGTCTTCGATGTCTGAGAAATCGATTGTGAGGGAGTAGGTGCCGGTGCCGTCGTCGGCGCTGGCTACTTGGACATAGTAGGTGCCTGTTCTGGGTGCTTCCCATATGAGCCGGGACGCCATTGAGATACCATAGTTGTCGTTGAAGGCGAGGGCATAGATGTCGTAGGCATTAAATATAGCCAGTATGGAGTCGTGGAGGGTGTCGAGGGTAACGTCTAGCTTGTAGAGTTCGCCCTCTGTGGCCTCGAAGGCAAAGACGTCGCTGTCGTGTTCATGTTCCAGTTTTCCTCGGGTGGCCATGCCGATCTCGACGGGTGTTGCCCCCTCGATCATCTCGTCCCAAAGGTCCCAAAGGTCCCGAATGTGGTCGTCCGGCTCCGACGACGGATGGCCCGGAACGCAGGCGTACAGGCGGGCCAGGACGTCAAACAGAAGAGAGGGGCCTTCGTTGGGGAAGAGGGTTGTCAGGTCGGTGTTGGCTATCCTTGTCCGGAGGCAGGATGCCTCCTCTTCGCTGAGGTCTTCGAGGGTCAGGCCGGTTTCCTCGAGTATGGCCAAGATGACCAGGTTTGGGGCGCATTCGAGCAGGTTGGTGATGAAGTCTCTGAGCGTCGAGCGGTCGTTGGTGGCGCCGGTGAGGAAGGCTGTCCAATCGGTGTTGGCTACCCATGGTCGGAGGCAGGATGCTGCCTCGGCGTTGATGTCCACGAAGGTCAGGCCGGTAGCCTCGACCACGGCTGAGATGACCAGATCCGGATTGCAGGTTATGAAGGCCGTGGTAACTTCCTTTGTCGCCTCGGCGTCGTGGACCGACAGGGCCACCATGGTGGTAGCCACGTCGAGCCCGGCCGCCCACTCACCCAGGCAGGCCTCCGCGTCCGCGCCTACTTCGAATGTGTCACTCCCGCCCATACCTGGGATCATCAGAGAGAGGAGCACGGCTCGGGCAGTTTGAGGAGTGAGGCATGAGAACATCAGGATCTCCCACGCCTCGGGGGTTTCCGAGTCCGACGGGACTGATCGGCCTAGCACCGACTCCCAAATGTCGCCATCCTTTGCGCCGCGGGTGCACTCTTGGTCGGAGGCGGTGAGAGCGGCGAACACCTCTCGCCACTCGGTGTCCGCATCCATGCTGATATCGAGGTCGGTGGCGGCTTCGGTGGTATCGGACGGCGCTGTCGTCGGGCTGCTTGGCTCAGTTGCTGTGCTTGGAGTCGTTGTCGTGTTGCCATGAGTTGTTGTAGTGATGCTTGGGTTCGTGGTCGTGCTGCTTGTGGCTGTGGTGGTTGACTGTTGCGTGGAGTTGCCACCACAACTCGCTAGGGCGATGACGGCAGCCAAGGCGGCGAATGCCGGGGTCAATCGGGTACGGTGCGGCGCGGCCATTGGCTCCGCACGGCTGGCCGACACCCTTGTTCCCGGGTCTCTAGTTCGGCAGCGAGACACCTTGACGCTTCACGACATTCACACGTCTCAAGCTAGCGCATGCACACTCTAAGCGAGTCAGCGACTCTGTGGTCTCGTCCGTCGGCTGTGGAGATGAGGTCGGCGTGCTCGTTTCGGCTTCGCAGGCAACAGGAGCTACGAAGCTCACCCAGGGGCGGTGAAGACTTGCGGACTTGCGATCATCGGTTGCCGGGAGGAGGCAAGGTCCGTTGTCGTTACGAGACAGGCTCCTCGGTGTTGGCCGGGGTGGGCCGCATGCTCAGCGTCATAGTTACGGTGGTGCCCTTTCCGGGTGTCGACGCAATCTCCACGTTGCCGCCGTGGGCGCGGGCGACCTCCGCGGCCTGAGGCAGGCCCAGGCCCGCCCCCTTGTTATCGCCCTGCCTGGTGGTGTAGAAGGGCGTCATGACGTTCTGCAGCACTTCCTGGGTCATACCACAGCCTTCGTCTTTGACGATCACATCGATCAGGTCTTCGCCGGCCTCGACGGACACGGTGATCGGCGCGTCGGGCCGCTCACCGGCGGCCACGGCTTCGAAGGAGTTCTGGACCAGGCACATGACCGCCAATGCCAAGCCTTCGGGCACTACCAGACATCGTGGATCAGTCGGGTCCTCCCGCACTTCCACATGGGGCTTCCCGCCGCCGTTGGCGGCAATGTAGGCATCCTCCGCGGCCCGCACGGCCTGCCGCACCAACACGTTCAGGCTGACCTCCTGCCAGGCGCCTTTGACGCTTCCGATGTCGATCATGCCCTGGATTACCCGGTCGGCCCGGCCCAGGTTCCTCCGGATGTAGTCCATGTTGGTCCGGATCTCATTGCTGATCCCCTCGATCTCTCCATCATCCCGTTCGTCCCGGCTCAGAGCCTCCATCAGTTCATCCAGAAGCTCCGCGGATCCGTCGGTGAAGTTGGCTACGAAGTTCAGCGGGTTTCTGATCTCGTGGGCCACCCCGGAGGCCAGATCGACCATCTCCCGCAGCTTCTGCTGGGCGACCAACTGGTCCTGCGCCTCGCGGAGTTGGGAGAGGGTCCGGTCCAGTTCCAGGTTCCGAGTCTCCAGGTCGGCGTTGGCGGCGGCCAACTCGGCACTGAGCCGTTCCACGAGTTGCAGCCTCACGACCTCGATTGAACGGAGCCGCAACGTCTCCAACGCTTCACAAGCCTTGGAGATTTCATCGTTTCCCCTCGGCTCGATGCGGTAGTCGAAGTCCCCCATGCCGAGGCGTCTGGTCCAGATCTCAACCTCGACCGTACGCGTACCCACCCAGACCACCAGGATTGTCTTGATCCAGACGATGACCATGGTCGTGGCCGACAGCGCTACCAGCGCCGCGTTACCCCACCGGATCGTGGCGACGGTCAGTATCGCCAGCAGGACGTTGACCAGCACGATCAGAAGGAAGTGCTGGATCGAGTAGCGCCGGATGCTGAACCGGGACATCCCTAAGGGGTTGTTGCTGTCGATCCGTCGCTCTGGCGGGTGTTTCTGATCGGTCATCTGTGGTTCCCCCGTCTCGCAAATGGTCGGTCTGCGCCTGCCCGTGCCCCGTTCGGGCGCAACCGGAATCGCAATCTGGTGCTCGTGACTCAAGACTATGCGCGTGGCGACCGGAGTCGCGGGCGGCGAGGACGGGTCTACGACTCTCCGTCGGGGGCCTGGCGGAACTCGCCGACCTGCCTCGATTCGATTGACTGACCGATGAGGAGCCGCTCCAGGGCCTGGCTCAGGATGAGGGCGTCGGTCTCGCCGAGGAACTTCCCTACGATGACGCCGCCGGAGATGAAGACGGTCTCAGGGACGCCGAAGATCCCGAACTCGATGGCGGCGCGGGAGCCCGGATCCGACACATAGATGGTGGTCGCCCCCTGGCCCAACTCGTCCAGGAAGGCGATGGCGCGGGCCGGATTGTCCTGGAAGGCGACCCCCAGGAACCGGACCGATCGGTCCCGGTAGGCGTCGGCTGTGGAGATGAGGTCGGCGTGCTCGTTCCGGCATTGCAGGCACCAGGAGGCGAAGAAGTTGACCACCACCACATCCTGCGAGCCACTCAGGTCCGCCAGGTTCAGGGAACCTTCACCGTCCAGGTAGGGGAGGGTCAGGTCGGGAACCGCCGCGCCGACGACCGGCGAAGCGCTCCGGCCGCCGCCGTCCCCGAACCGGGCGGCGAAGACGGATACCGCTAGGCCGACGACCACCAGCCCGGCCACCAGCAGGTAGCGCCCGCGGGAACTCATGCGCCGGACCCCGGCAGCCGCCGGGCTTCGGCGATGCGTTCCTCGATCGCCCTCCGCGTCCCTTCGGGAAGGTACTCCTCGTCCAGCAGGGGTTCCAGGTGTTCCAGTGCGCCGGGTGCGTCCTCCTCGGCCAGCAGCAGCAAGCCGAGGAACAGGTGGGCCTCCGCGTAGCTGCTATCCACGGCCAGAGCCTCTTCCAGGTAGGACCTGGCGATGGCGGGGTTGCCCGACTCGAAGGTCATCCAGCCGACCCTGGCGAGGGCCCGGGATCGGCGGGTACGGTCCAGGACCCCGTCGAGCGCGCCCAGGTAGTGGGGGAGGGCATTCGAGAACTCGCCGGCCTCGAAGTAACGGTCGGCCAGGCTGAGCCGCATGGCGGCGATCTCGGGCACATCGGGGTTGGCGGCGATGACCGCCTCCATCTGGTCGTTGGTCACCTCGGAAAGGTCTACCGGCGCCTCCGCGTTGCCGGTCACGAACCCACCCTCCCTCGGCCGGATTGCAAGGTATGCGGTCACCGACACCGCGACCACGGCGCCGATCAGGAGCAACGTTCCCGCCAGGCGCCGCCCGGACCGGGCGGGACCGGCCTGCTCCGGGACTCCGTCGTCCGTCCCGGCCTCGATGGAGTCCAACTCCTGCCGGTAACGCTCGATCAGCTGCCTGGCCGTGGCGGCGTCGAGCTCGTCGGCGGCCAGCTGCCGGCGGACGTCCCGGATGTCCGCCTCGATCAGGGCTCGCCGCCGGCCTGCCGAACGCCCGTCACCCATCGACAGGCTCCGGTCGCCGGATCAGGCGCCGGGCGGCCAGCCAGGCGCCGGCGACGGCCACTCCGGCCGGCAGCACCCAGAGCAGCACCGTGGCGCCCGAGAAGCGGGGGTCGAGCCGGATGCCCTCGAACCTGGCCTCCAGGTAGTCCAGGATCTGGTCATCGCTCCAGCCCTCGTCCACCTTCTCCTCCACGAACGCAAGTATGTCGTTGGCATAGGGCGTGGGGGAGTCGGCTATCGATTCCCCCTGGCAGACCGGACACCGGATCCGGGCGCCGAGCGCCTCCACCCGGTCCTGGTTGCTCGGCTCGCCGACCACGAATCCCCACCCGACGATCCCCGCCAGGATCAAGGTGGCGACGCCGGCCAGGATGGCCCGCCTGTCAGCCACGACCGGCCCCCACGGCCTGCCTTCTCCTGCCCGTCACGGCCGAGAGCGAGAATCCGGCGCCTGCGGCCGTGACCAGCCCGCCCAGCCATACCATCCACTGGAGGGGGTAGCTCCACACATCGGCCACCATTCCCGAGCTGTCGAGCCGGGTGAGCGAGACGTACAGGTCTCCCCGCGGCGTCGAGTACACCGCGGGGGTGACGACCGGAGGGGCGCCGTTGCCGTAGCTGTTGAGGCTCGGAGACATCACGGTTGCCGCTTCGCCGCCTCGCGACACGTCCAGGCGTACGCCCAGGACATCCCGGTTCGGCTCGGCGCGCGAGAACGGGCCGCGGTAGGTGATCTCATAGCCGGCGAAGGGTGTGGTCTCTCCCGGGCTCAGGGCGATGGACCCCGAGGCGGAGAGGTTGGCCGAGACCGCTATCCCCACCGCCAGGATGGCCACCCCGATATGGGAGATCTGCCCACCCCAGTAGCCCGGATCCCGTCTCATCAGGTACCCCGCCGCGGCCATCGATCCCTGGCCGGCGGCGGTGGCGCGCCGGCGCGCCAGGGTTGCCAAATGACGGACGATCGCGGAGACCACGAAGACCGCCAGCAGCACCACCACGATCACGTGCCGGTTGCGGCTCACCAGGAGAACCAGCAGGGCCGAGAGTCCCAGGGAGATCCGGATGGGCGTTCGTATCCGCTCCCACACCACGTGGCGGCGGGCCACCCGGAACGGCGTTATGGGCCCGATGCCCATGGCCAGGATCAGGCAGTACGAGAGCGGCACGGCCCACCGGTCGAAGAACGGCCGTCCCACGCCCACCGTGCTGCCCTGGACGGCCTCCACGGCCAGCGGGAACAGGGTGCCCGAGAGCACCACGAAGGCGAAAACCGTCAGGAGCAGGTTGTTGAGGAGGAAGGCGCCCTCCCGGCTGGCCAGCGAGTCGAGGCGGGGAGCGCTGCCCACCAGGTGGATGCGGGTGGCGAACAGTGCCAGGGACCCAGCCAGGACCACCGCCAGGAACGCCAGCAGCACCGGGCCGATGGAGGACTGGGTGAAGCTGTGCACCGAGGCGATCACCCCCGAGCGGGTCAGGAAGGTACCGAGGATGGTGGCCGAGAAGGCGCCGATCACCAGCACGTAGTTCCAGGACTGGAGCACGCCCCGCCGCAACTGGACCACCGAGGAGTGGATGAAGGCGGTGGCAAGCAACCATGGGATGAAGGAGGCGTTCTCAACCGGATCCCAGGCCCAGTAGCCGCCCCAGCCCAGCACCTCGTAGCTCCACCATGCGCCCAGCACGATGCCTGCGGTTAGGAATCCCCAGGCAATGAGGGTCCAGGTTCGGGTTGTCCGTAGCCAGGTTTCGCCGTGGTCGACTTTGGCGAGCGAGGCCATGCCGACCGCGAAGGGCACCGAGAAGCCAACGTACCCCACGTACAGGACGGGCGGGTGGACGGCCATCAGGATGTGGTTCTGGAGGAGGGGATTGGCGCCCCGGCCGGCGCCGGGAAGGTCTACGGCCGACCACGGCGCCCAACCCGACACGGCGCACCCGGCGGTATCGGCCGCTGCGGTACAGACCGCGAAGGGGTTGGCGACCGTGGCCATCAGGCCGAACCAGAAGACGGCCAGCATCCCCAGCACCGACAGGGTCGCTCCGGCCAGCGGGTGATCGCGCCGGTACATGGAGCGGAAGGCCGCTCCGGTGAAGGCGGCCAGCACCAGCCCCCACAGGACGATCGAGCCCTCGAGAGCGGCCCATCCGGCGGCGATCGTGAAGATCAGCGGGGTTCCTGCCCGATGGTTGTCGGCGATGTAGGCGATCGAGAAGTCGCCGGCCAGGAGGCCGATCTCCAGCACCAGCATGGCGGCCGCGGCACCGCCGAGGAGCCACGGCACGGGACCTCTCATTCGCTCCATCGGCGCGGAGCCCCGACCCATCAGGGCGGGCAATCCCCTCCACGCCAACGCCAGCGCCGCCCCGAGAGCGACCAGGATCGAGCCGAGCCCCAGCCAGGCGATCATGGCTGCCCGGTCGGTACCTGGTAGGTCCCCTCGCCGTCCACGGCCCGGTACTGCTCGTCGTGGTTGATCAGCAGGGTGTCCGACCGGAACAGGTCACCGTCCCAGGCCCCCTCGACGACCACTCCGATACCGGGCCGGAACAGCTGTGGCACGGCTCCGGCATGCTCGACAGGTATCGAGACGGCGCCGTCGCCGACCATGAACCGGACTCCTTCATCGGTCCCTTCCATCCAGTCCGCCTCGACCAGGCCCCCCAGCCGGAACCGGTAGCCGGGCTCCTGGTCGGCCCGCTGATCGACCGCTTCGGAGGGTGTCAGGTAGTAGACGACGTTTTCCGTGAGACCCCCCCACACCAGGAAGCCGACCACGATCGCCAGGAGCGCCCCTGCCGGGACCAGAAGGTGGCGACGGTTCATGTCTCCGGGGGCAGGCGCCGTTGGAGCCGCCGGATGCGGAGTGCCTGGCAGGCAGCATAGACCACCAGCATCCCGTAGGCCACCAGGTAGCCGAACAGCACCCAGTTACCGGCCATCACGGCCTCCGAGTTGCGGAGGACCAACCGACGCGCCGACCGGTTGAGATGTGGTTGCCGACCGGGCGACCGCCGCTTCGAGGCGGGCGATGCGCACTCGGACCAGAAGTAGGTAGGCGAGGGCGGCGATGAAGGCGGCCAGTGCGGCGCCCAGAGGAGCGACGAAGGCGGCGTCCATGGTGCTGTCGGCCAGGTCGGGACGGATGATCGATGGACCCTGGTGGAGGGTCCGGAACCAGAGTACCGAGTAGTGCACGATCGGTACCTGGACGAACCCCACGATCCCCAGCACGGCACAGCGAAGAGCCCGGACCCGAGCGTCCACGATCGCCCGGCGCAGTGCCAGGTATCCAAGGTAGAAGAAGAACAGCACGGCGGTGGAGACCATCCGGGCGTCACCCCAGTCCCACCAGACCCCCCAGACGAAGCGTCCCCAGATCATGCCGGTGAGCAGGGTCATGGCAGTGAGCAGCACGCCGACCTCGATCGCGGCCGCCGATACCAGGTCGGCTGTGGGGGAGCGGCGGATCAGGTACCAGGCCGCCGCCACCAGGCCGGTGCCGAGAGCGATGTAGGCGGTGATCACGGACGGAACGTGGACGAACAGCAATCGGGCGGCCTCTCCCTGGGTTTCCTCTTTCGGAGCGGTGACCGACATGTAGAGGCCGACCACCATCAAGCACAGCGCGGCCGAGCCGGCCACGGTTATTGCCCGGGGTTTCGGGCGGATGGTGGCGGCTCCACCGGTCATCGGATCCGGTCGCTTCCAGGTCGGGCTGCGTGGGCCCGGAGGGATGGTGCCATGACGCGCGTCCTTACCGGGTGGTCTCGTCCATGGGCCCCGCCAGCAGCACGCCCACGATGACGAGGGCCAGGTTCATGGCCACCAGCAGGAGCAACCAGGAAAGGCTACCCCGTTGGGAGAGGGCGGAATCCGTGCCGCGGGAAGTGGCCAGGAGGACCGGGACGGCCGGTGGGAGCGCCAGCAACGGCCCGAGCGCGGTGCGCGTACGGAGGCCGGAAACCAGCGTGCTCACCAGCGATCCCAAGAGCCCGAGCGCCATCACCCCCGCGATTGCCAGCAATGCCAGCCATCCCCAACCCGGTGCTCCCTCCGGTGCGTAGAGCACGATCATCAACGGAGCGAGCACCAGGGCGGCGCCGAACAGCAGGATGGCGCCGGCCAGGCTCCGCCCCAGGAAGTCGGCGGCGGGGTCGAGGCCGCTCAGAGTGAGGAGGTCCCTGACCGGACCGGACCCGTGGGCGCCGGACCGGAGGGTGATGGTCATGCCGAACAGCACCACCACCAGCCAGAGCATGCCCGGTCCGATCCGGCGGAGCAGGGCGGTGTCGGTGCCGATGGCGAGGGGAGCCAGGATGAGCGCTAGGGCGGCGAACGGGCTCACCAGCCGCAGTGCATCGCCGCCCCGGAGTTCGACGCGCAGGTCTCTGGCCATCACCCACACCACCTGCCTCCAGAAGGCGCCCGCGGTCATCCGGATTCCTCGCGGACGGTTCCCGCGGCCACCGACAGCCTGCGGGTGAGCAGCGAACCCGCCCGGTCCCGGTCGTGCGTGACCAGCACGACCGCCCCGTTCTGAGCGGCTACCCGCGCGATCAGATGATCGACCAGCGGCGTGGTGGCTTCGTCCAGGCCCGCATGAGGCTCGTCGAGGAGCAACAGCCGGGGCGTCCAGGTGAGCAGGCGAGCCAACTCCACCCGGCGCTGCATCCCTAGCGAGGCGTGCGCTGCCTTCAACCCCGCGACGCCGGCCAGCCCGACGGCTCGGAGGGGTTCTCCGTTGACCTGGTCGCCGCGCAAGCCGGCCGGCAGGTCCACGTTCTCCCGGAGGGTCAGTTCGGGCCATAGCGCAGGAAAGTGGCCGATCAGCGCGATCTGGCGGCGGGCAGACGCCAGGTCTCCGTGGTGGGCGCAGCTATCCACCCCCAGCACGGTGCAGCTGCCGGACGTGAGCCGGTGCAGTGTGGCCAGCAGGCGCAGGAGGGTTGTCTTGCCGGCCCCGTTGGGCCCGCTGACTCCCAGAATCTCGCCGGCTTCGACGGTCAGGTCCACGCCTCGCAGGATCACCGAGCCCGAGGTGGCGAATCCGGCATCGACTAGCCGGACCAACGGTTGATCAACCACACGCGGAGTGTAGAGCGATGCGCGCATGGGGCCGGTAGCCGCCGTCCGGCCGGATCGGCTACAGCGTGTCGGTGTTGAGCACCGGTTGGGTGGCCTTGTCACCGCACAGGACTACGAGCAGGTTGCTCACCATCGCCGCCTTGCGTTCCTCGTCGAGCTCGACGATGCCGCGGGCGGACAGTCCTTCTAGCGCCATCTCGACCATGGTCACCGCACCCTCCACGATCTGGGAGCGTGCGGCGATGATGGCGCCGGCCTGCTGCCGCTGGAGCATCGCCGACGCTATCTCCGGCGCGTAGGCCAGGTGGGTGATCCGGGCCTCGAGAACCTTCACCCCCGCCTTGCCGAGCCTGCCCTGGATCTCGGTCTTCAGCTGATCGGCGATCTCCTCGGTGTCGCCGCGCAGCGAGATCTGCCCCTCGGCCTGCGTGTCGTACGGGTAGCGGGTGGCCAGGTTGCGCACCGCCGACTCGCTCTGGACGTGGACGAAGTTGACGTAGTCGTCCACCTCGAAGCTGGCTTCGGCGGTGTCGGCCACCTTCCACACCACCACCGCGGCCATCTCGATCGGGTTACCGTCGGTGTCGTTGACCTTCGACCGTTCGGTCTCGAAGTTGCGGACCCGAACCGAGATACGGCGCTTCGAGTAGAGCGGGTTGGCGTACCGGAGTCCCGTATCGCGGACCGTCCCCACGTAGGTTCCGAATAGCTGGAGCACGCGAGCCTCGTTGGGGGCAACCGTGAACAGGCCTCCCATAAGGATGAGGATGATCGGGATCAGCAACGACGTGACCAGGATCAGCCACAGGGTCCCGTCGATGATGCCTCGGATCAGCATGTACACGTCGAGGGTGAACAGCAGCACGAGGATCACTAGCGCGAGCACACCCGACGGCGCCCTGCGGATACGTTCCTCGATCATGTCCCACGCCCTCGTTCGACTGCTCAGAGATTACCGGCGCCCTGCGGATTACAGGTGGGTGCCGGATCGGCGCGGGTCCCCGCGGGGGCTCAGGAGGTCCGGCGGCGGGAGGCCAACTCGTCCAGCACTCCTCGGGCGGTCATGCCCCGCTCGGCGAGAAGGACCAGCAGGTGGTAGATGACGTCTCCCGCTTCCTCAGCCACCCGCCGGTCATCGGCCCGGCCCGAGTGGTGGAGGAGAGCGGCCTCGGCCAGTTCCGAGGCCTCCTCGATCAGCTTGCGCCCGGTGGCGGGTGGCCCTCCCTCCACCAGGCGGACGGTGTGGGAACCGGTGGTGGCCGCGGACGAGATCCGGTCGGCGATGGTCTGCCACAGCGGTTCCAGGTCGGCGAAACCCTGCGGTGCGGGAGCATCCCTGCCGTCGAGGTTCTCGAAGCAGGTGCGGCGTCCGGTGTGGCAGGCCGGTCCGGCCGGCTTGACCTTGACCACCAGCGTGTCCCGGTCGCAGTCCGGGGCGATCTCGACCAGCCGGAGCGTGTTGCCGCTGGTCTCGCCCTTCTTCCACAGCTTCCGGCGGGAGCGCGACCAGAAATGCACCTGGCCGCTGGACAGGGTGAGGCTCAGCGCCTCCCGGTCCATCCAGGCCATCATCAGTACTTCGGCGGTGCGGTGATGCTGGACGATGGCCGGGACCAGCCCGCGGTCGTCCCAGGCGATGGACAGCTCAGACATGGCGGACCGGTATCCCTGCTTCGTTCATCACCCGCTTGATCTCGCCCAGCTCCACCTCTCTCCGGTGGAAGATGGAGGCGGCCAGCACCGCCGACGCTCCGGCCTCCACCGCCTCGACGAAGTGGTGGGGCCGGCCTGCCCCGCCGGAGGCGATCACCGGTACGTTCACCGCGCCGGTGATGGTCTGCAGCAGCCGGGTGTCGAAGCCGATGTTGGTGCCGTCCCGGTCCATGGAGGTCAGCAGGATCTCGCCGGCGCCGCGAGCAACTCCCTCGGTGGCCCACTCCACCGCGTCACGTCCGGTGTCGTGGCGCCCGCCGTTCACGTAGACGTTCCATGACCCGCCGGGCACGGCCTTGGCGTCGATTGCGAGCACCACGCACTGGCTCCCGAACGCATCAGCACATCGATCCAGGAGGTCGGGGTCGCGAACCGCGGCGGTGTTCAGCGACACCTTGTCGGCCCCGGCCCGCAGCACCCGGCGCATGTCGTCCACCTCCCGCACCCCTCCACCCACCGTGAGCGGGACGAAGACGTTCTCGGCGGTGCGATGGACCACATCGAGGAAGGCGAATCGGCCCTCGGGCGACGCGGCGATGTCGAGGTATACGATCTCGTCCATCCCCTCCCGGGCATAGCGTCCGGCCAGCTCCACGGGGTCGCCCTCGTCGGTGAGGTTGACGAAGTTCACCCCCTTGACGACCCGTCCGTGCTTGACGTCCAGGCAGGCGATGATGCGCGTACGCAGACCCATCAGGCCCTCCCGGAACCGCCGGCCGGCCTGGACCACTCCTCCACCTCGGCCACGAAGTTGGCCAGGACCCGGAGGCCCTGGTCGCCGCTCCGCTCCGGGTGGAACTGGACGCCGATCCGGCGGGCGCTGCGGACGGCGGCCGTGAACGGACGGGGGTACTCGGCGCGGGCGATGGTGATGGTCGGGTCCTCGGGGACGGGCGCGTAGCTGTGGACGAAGTAGAAGGTCGCCCCCGGGGCGATGCCTTCGAACAACGGGTCCCGGCCCCGGCCGTTTCCGGGGAAGGTCAGGTCGTTCCATCCGATGTGAGGGAGCAGCGGAGCGTCCTCGAGCTCTTGCACCCGCCCCCGGTCCAGGCCCAGGCACGTCTGGCCGTCCTCGTCGCTCACCTCGAAGAACAGCTGCAGGCCGATGCAGATGCCGAGGAGCGGCCCCTGCCACGACTTGAGCGGCTCCACGAGCCCCTCATCCGTCAGCCGGCTCATGGCGGCGCCGGGAGCGCCCACGCCGGGCAGCACCACCGCTTGGGCGCCGGACAGGTCCGCCGGCCCGGTGGCGACGGCGACCCTGGCCCCGGCGCGGTCCAGACCCTGGCTGATCGACACCAGGTTGCCGGCGCCATGATCGATCACCGCCACCAGGGGCGGAGAGGTCATGAGGCCTCCGGGGACGGTATCCCCTTGGTGGAGGGCACGCCGCTGCGGCGTGGGTCCGGGGAGACGGCGGCCCGCAGCGCCCTCGCCAGCGCCTTGAAGGCGGCCTCGGCGACATGGTGATCGTTTCGGCCGGAGGCGGTCAGGTGCATCGTGATCCCGGCGGAGCGGGCGAAGGCCTCCAGGGCGTGCGGGATGTTCTGGGCGGTGAGGGCGCCGATGGCCGGGTTGGCCAGTTCCAGGTCGGTAACGCTGTAGGGCCGGCCTCCCACGTCCACGGTGGCAACGGCGATGGCCTCGTCCATCGGCACCCGGGCGTCGCCGAAACGGTGGATGCCGGTGCGGTCGCCCAGGGCGGCGCCGAGCGCCTCGCCCACGCACAGGGCGGTGTCCTCCACCGTGTGGTGGTCGTCCACTTCCACGTCGCCGTCCGTGGTGACGGTCAGGTCGAACAGGGCATGGTGGGCGAATGAGGTGAGCAGGTGATCGAAGAAACCGATGCCGGTCCGGACGGTGGCGTCTCCGCTCCCGTCGAGGTCGAGCATCACCGATACCCGGGTCTCCTTGGTGCTGCGCCGGCAGGTGGCTTTGCGGGGCATTCAGGCCTCCTCGCTGTCGGTTGTGGTACGAACGGTGGTCGGGTCGAATCGCATGGAGGCAGCCATCCGGTGGGCGTCCAGACCCTCGGCGGCGGCGAGTTCCTCGATGACCGGGCGGATGGCGGCCAGGCCCTCCCTGGTCAGCGTCTGGACCTGCCGCCACGAACCGAAGTCGGCCACCCCCAGCGGTCCGTGCGACCTGGCCAGTCCTCCGGTCGGTAGCACGTGGTTGGCGCCGGTGGCATAGTCGCCGGCGGACTCCGGTGACCACCGGCCCACGTACACCGACCCGGCGTTGACGACTCCGGCGGCGGTCTCCGGCGCGTCGACGGTGAGTACCGAGACGTGTTCGGCCGCGTAGTCGTTGGCGAAACCCACCGCATCGTCGATGGTATCGGCAATGAGGATCCATCCGTGGTCGGCCAGGGCGGCCTTGAGGATGTCCCGCCGGGGGAGTAGTGGCAACAGGGCGACGATCTCGGTCTCCACCGCGGTCGCCAGCCCCGGGTCGGTGGTGACCAGGACTGCCGGCGAGTCGGGACCGTGCTCGGCCTGGCAGAGCAGGTCGATGGCCACGAGGCGAGGGTCGGCCGTGTGGTCGGCCACCACAAGGACTTCGCTCGGACCGGCCGGCAGGTCGATGGCACAGGCGCCGAACACCTCGAGCTTGGCAGCGGTCACCCAGGCGTTGCCCGGTCCCACGATCTTGTCGACAGGCGCGATGCTCTCGGTGCCGTGGGCAAGGGCGGCTATGGCCTGGGCGCCGCCCATGGCGTATATCTCGTCCACGCCCAGCAGCCCGGCCACCGCCAGCAGGGTGGGGTCGATCCGTCCGTTCCCGTCACAGGGGGTGGCCACCGCTATCTCGGCGACCCCGGCGACCTGGCCCGGGACCACGGTCATGACCAGGCTGGACGGGTAGCCGGCCTTGCCCCCGGGCACGTATGCCCCTACCCGGCGGAGAGGTGACCAGAGCCGGTCGATCCGCACGCCGGGAGCAGTCTCGTGGGAGCTGGCGGTGGGCTTCTGGGTCTCGTGGTGCCGCCGGACCGTGTCGATTGCCCGTTCTAGGGCCTCCCGAACGCCGGGTTCGGCATTGTCGAGGGCCGCGGCAATCTCGGCCGGCGCCACCCTGGGATCGGGCCGCCCGCCGCCGTAGGAGGCGCCGGCTTCCGCCAGCGCCCGGTCGCCCTCCTGCCTGATCCTCCGGCAGATGGACGCGACGGCCTGGCGGACTCCGGGGTCGGGTACGGCCGTCCGATCGAGTATCCGCCGCCGGGCGCGGGTGTCGAGACCGGACAGCCGGCGCACCCTCAGCAAGTGGGGGGAGTCGGGAGGGTTCACGGGATCAGCTGCCCGATCGGTATGACCAGGATGTCCTGTCCCCCGGCCGCCTTGAGCCGGGGCAGCAGGTTCCACACCTCGTCACGCCCCACCACCGAGTGGATAGATACCATGCCGTCCTCCGCCAATGGGATGACGGTGGGCGCCTCGAGGCCCGGGATGAGGGCGGTGATCCTCTCCATCGCTTCAAGGGGAGCGTTAAGCAACAGGTAGCGCTTCTTCCTCCCGGCCAGCACCGACTCGATCGCCGTCACCACCGTCTCGATCTCGAGTCGGCGCTGATCGGGCCCTGGGACGCGGGCCCCGACTGCGCCGATGAGCACCGCCTCGCTCTGCATGATGGTCGCCACAGGCCGGAGCCCGTTGATGAGCATGGTGCTTCCCGTCGACACCAGGTCGGCCACCGCGCTCGCGAACCCCAGCTTGGGAGCAACCTCCACGGAGCCGCGGAGCCTCTTCACGAGAACCCGGCTGCCGAGGTTGGAGAAGTACCTCCTGGTCAGGTTGGGGTGTGACGTGGCGACCGTCATCCGGTCTCCGAAGTCCTCCGGATCCCGGACCGGCGAGTCGACCGGGACCGCCACGGTCAGGGAGCACCGGCCGTAGCCGAGCGGTAGCAGGGTGGTCACGTGCTCGAAACCGTTCCCCCGTGCCAGTTCCTCCAGCAGGTCGAGCCCGGTCACGCCCAGGTCGGCCACGCCGTTCTCGACCAGATCCACCACGTCCTCGGCCCGGACGAAGAGGAGCTCGATGCCGGCGTTGCGCACCTTCACCGACAGCACCCGCTCGCTCTGCTCGAACGACAGGCCCGCCTCTCTGAGGAGGGCGATGGTGGGTTGCCGGAGCCGGCCCTTGTTGGGTACCGCGACGCGGAGCGACCTACCGGGCATCGTGACCAGGCGTGTCGAGCCGGCCCAGCGCGATGCGGTATCCGCCCGTCCCGAAGCGGCGCCACTCGTTGACG
Organism: Acidimicrobiia bacterium; assembly: GCA_022827785.1. Classification (GTDB taxonomy): domain Bacteria; phylum Actinomycetota; class Acidimicrobiia; order Spongiisociales; family Spongiisociaceae; genus Spongiisocius. Next base: position 11,560 of record JAJEIM010000007.1, on the reverse strand, counting down.
CGGCCCACGGTGGTGATGGAGGTGCCGGTCTGCTCGGACACCTGCCGGTAGGGGAGGCCGGACTCGAGCATTGTGGCCACCTCCCACCGGCTCGACAGGCCCTCGATCTCGGTGCGGGTGCAGAGGTCGCGCAGGAAGAGCGCCATCTCTTCAACCGTCTCGAGGCTGAGCAAAGCGCGGCACAGAGCGTCCAGGTTTCCGGTTCTCCAGTTGTGATCGGGCATGTTCATAGTCTGCGACTCCAAGGGGGCCGGCTGCCGGGGATCATTGGATCCTAGCACACTATTGTACTAGTGTGCTAATACAATAGAATAGCCGCGGCGCCGGGTATGGTTGCTGGCTCCTGTCCGGTTGGGGGAGGCGTCAGGCGGCGTGTACCTGGATGGTGTGGTACCCGGTTGCGCCGTCGGGTCGGGGTGGCCGCGTACTGCCGGTCTGGGTCCTGCCGGTGCCGTCGGTGGCCCTGACCGCGATCTTGTGGGCGCCGGGAGTGAAATCATGGTCCAGGTACCACTGTCGCCAGGTGTCGATGGACAGCTCCCGGGGAAGGTGCGCGTTCGTCCAGTCACCGTCGTCGACCCGTACCTGCACCCTAGAGATGCCCCGGGTCTGGGCCCATGCGACCCCGGCGATGGTGTTGGTCCCGGCCGTGATGTTCCCCTCCCGGGGCGTGTCGATCCGCGACTGGGTCTTGATGGGTCCCGTCTTGGACCATCCCCTAGGAACCCAGTAGGCGTCGAAGTCGTTCCATCCGGTGAACTCCACCTCGGTCAGCCACTTGGTGGCGGACACGTATCCGTACAGGCCCGAGACCACGAGGCGCGCAGGGAACCCGTGCCGGAGCGGCAGCGGCTCGCCGTTCATCCCCACCGCCACCAGAGCCTGGCGACCGTCGAACACTGCGGCGGTGGGAAATCCGACCGTGAACCGGTCGACCGAGCGGCCGACCAGCTGGTTGCCGTCCCTTCGGACACCGGCCATCTCGACCAGGGTCCGGAGCGGGACGCCCAGCCATTTGGCGTTGCCCACCAGATCGCCGCCCACCTGGTTCGACACGCAGCAGAGCGTGATGTAGCGCTCCACCAGCGGCATGGCCAGCAACTCGTCGTAGGTAACGCTGAAGGGGTTGTCCGCCCGTCCGGTGAAGGAGAGAGTCCAGGTTCGATGATCGACCTGGGGAACACCGATCGCCGTGTCGACTACGTAGAACTCGTCGTTGGGGGTGATCAGCTCGGACACGCCGTCAACCTGTGCGATATGGGCGGACGTCGGTGCAGCCACTCCCGAGACCCTCGGCGCAGCGGTGGGCTGGGTGGTGGTTGTGGTGGGCGCCTGGGTGGTGGTCGTCTGGGGTGCCTGGGTGGTTGTAGTCGTCTCGGGTGCCTGGGTGGTGGTCGTCTGGGGCGCCTGGGTTGTGGTAGTCGTCTCGGGTGCCTGGGTGGTTGTAGTTGTCTGGGGGGCCTGGGTGGTGGTGGTCTCGGGTGCCTGGGTTGTCTCCGTCTCGGTGGCTTGGGTGGTGGTGGTCTCGGCGGGCTGCGTGGTCTCCGTCTGGGTGGGCTCGGTCGTGGTGGTCGATTCGGGCGCATGGGTCGTTTCGGTGCTAGCGGGCTGGGTGGTGGTGGTCTCGGGTGCTTGGGTCGTTTCCGTGGTCGCTGGCCGGGTGGTCGGGGCGGTCTCGGCCGGCTGCGTGGTCTCCGCCGCTGCCGGGACGGTCCCGGCCGCTTCGGGGGTGTCGGTTGGCAGGAAATCAGGTTCGATGGGCTCGAACTCCGGGACGGTGGTCTCGATGGGCTCGAACTCCGGCACGGTGGCTTCGGAGACGCCGTCCGCTGACGGGGTAGCAGCGGGCTCCGCTGTAGGGAATGCGGTGGGGAGCGTCACCTGCTCCCGCCCGACTGCGGCCGACCCGGCCCGGTTGGCGAAGTAACGACCGAGGAGAGCCTGGCCCACCGCCACCACCATTACCGCAGCCGCTGCGGTGACGAATGCTCGCCGCGACCCGGTGACGGCGCCGTCCGCCGGCCCGGCCGAGCGCAGCAGCAGGTAGCGGAGCCCCAGCAGCACGCCGACCCCCATTCCCGCCGCAGCCACCGCGGCCGCCAAGGTGAGAACCACCCCCGCCAGAGGATCGGTCAGCCCCACCACGAACCCGACCGCGCCGAACGCCACGAATCCAGTCGAGGCCAGACCAGGGCGCTCCCTGGCCAGCATGCCGAGAAGGGCGCCGATCCCGAGCGAAACCAGGACGATCCCTATGACCAGCACCAGCTTGTCGTTGGTCCCGAACATCCTGATCGCCCAGTCCACGATCGGCACGGGCGTGATGTCGATGACCCGCTGGCCGATGGTGCGCACCAGCGACGGGGCGGACAGGAAGATGCCCGCTACCAGCTCCGAAGCGGCAAGAGCGGCGCCCGCCGCCACCACGCCCAGGAGCGCGAAGCCCGGCCAGGGCTGCGACGTGAGGACCGGATCGGCTTCGGGAACACCAGGGTCGCGTTCCATAGCCCACAGACTAGAGCGATCCTGCCGCTGGCAGCCCGACGGCCCGCGGGCGCGTGCCTCTCCGGTGCTTGTCGCGGTAGCTCGGTAGCCCGGGAACAGGGGGTCCAGCGTCCCGGATCGGCTGGAGAACGCGAAAACCGCTAGACCGGCCCCACCCGCTGGGCCCGCCCCCACCGCCACCACCTTGGTCCGAGGCGCGTCCCGCCCTGGGCCGGGTTGGGGCCGCCTCGAACGACTTGATCCCTCATACGGCCCGGTCGACGTCGGAGCCGCTGGTAATTACGGTATCCAGCAACCTATAGAGAGGGTGTGACAGTTTCAACCTCCTTGTCGCCGAGCAGCGGCCCGGGCCGGAAACCCGTAGCCTACCGGCCGGCGTCGGTGATCTCGGGAGGCAAGCGCTCGCCCCAGCCGGTGGCTCGTTCCCAGGCATGGGCCAGCTCGAGAACGGAGCGGTCGGCGCGAAACCGGCCCACCAGCTGCAGTCCGACCGGTATCCCGTCGGGTGTGAAGCCGCCCGGCACCGAGATGGCGGGGTGGGTCGTCACCGTGATGTCGCTGCACGACCGCATCCAGTCGATGTAGGTGTCCATCGGGGCTCCGTCGATCGTGGTGGGGTACTCCACCTCAACGGGGAACGGGGGTACCTGGGTGACCGGCGCCGCCAGGAAGTCGAAGCCTCCCTCCTCGATCCTCATGAAGTCATGGACGCGGGCCACGAGCCGGCGATGCCGGCGGCAGATCTCGGCGTAGTCGGCGATCGTCATCTTCAGGCCGGCCTCGATGTTCCAGATCACGGTCGCCTTCATCAGGTCCCTGTGCCGGGCCAGCAGGGGGGCGAAGCCGACCGCGAACAGCCACGCCCTCCGGGCCTGGAAGATCTCGGCCGCGCCGGACAGGTCCGGCCAGTCCTCCACGACCTCGCAACCCAGATCTGTGAGGATGTCGGGGACGCGTCCCAGGGCTGTCCTGATGGCGGGATCGACCGGAAGCTCGCCCGCATCAGGCGACCAGGCCACCCGGACGCCGGTCAGGTCCCGTTCCAGCGAGCCGGCAAAGGCGTCCGGCGACTGCTCGAGGGAAACCGGCGAACGAGGATCGGGGCCGGCCATGGCCTGCAGGTAGAGGGCGACGTCCGTCACCGTCCGGGCCATCGGACCCTCCACCGGCAGGGGTGACCACGGATCGTGGGCTGTGATGGACGGCACGCGACCGGGCGAAGGGCGGAACCCGACGATGTTGCAGAAGGCGGCGGGATTGCGGAGAGACCCACCCAGGTCGGTCCCGTCGCACAGGGGAAGCATCCGGGCCGCCAGCGCGGCGGCCGCGCCTCCGCTGCTGCCGCCGGGGGTCCGGGCGAGCGCGTAGGGGTTGCGGGTAGGGCCGAAGACCGGGTTGAAGGTGTGGGAGCCGGCGCCGAACTCGGGCGTGTTGGTCTTGCCGACCATCACCGCGCCGGCCCGGCGCTGGCGCTCCACGATCAGCGAGTCGGATGGAGGGAGAAAGTCCGAGAAGATGGGAGAGCCGAAGGTGGTGCGGATACCGGCCGTCGCCAGCAAGTCCTTGTGGGCCACGGGCAGGCCGTGCAGCAGCCCCAGCGACTCGCCCCGGGCGTGTGCCTCGTCCGCGGCGGCGGCGCGTTCCATCGCCAATTCGGGTGTAAGCGTCACCACGGCGTTGATGATCGGGTTGAGAGCGTCGATCCGGGACAGGTGGGCGTCGAGCAGTTCCCGGGCGCTGAGCTGCCCGCCGGCGAGCAGCGAGGCCATTTCCAATGCGGTGAGCGAGCAGCCATCCATGGCGCCATTTGACCACATCCCGGCCCGCCGCGGCTCGTTCCCGTCCCGTCCGGTTACCCTCCCACGCTGGAATCCCACTTCCCAGCAGTACTTTCGAGGCTCCTCCATGAGAATCTTTCCGGCGATAGACGTCCTGGCCGGCGGTGTGGTGCGCCTTTTCCAGGGCGATTACGGCCAGGTCACCAGGTACGGGAAGTCGATCGGCGACCAGCTGGATGCTTGGAAGGAGGCCGGGGCCGCATGGTTGCACGTGATCGACCTCGACGGAGCGAGGACGGGCAAGCCTGATCCGTCCCTGTGGCGCCTGGTGGCCGGCCGGGGCGTGGCGGTGCAGCTCGGCGGGGGCATCCGTAGCGCCGAGGACGCGCTCGCGGCGCTCGGGCGCGGCGTCGACCGGGTGATCATGGGCACCAGCGCGGTCTGGTCGCCGGGCGTTCTGGCATCGGCCGTCGACCGAGCCTCGCCCGACCGGGTGGTGGCGGCGGTCGACGTCAGGGACGGCCGGGCCGGCGGCGAGGGTTGGCTGGACGAGGGCCGGGACTTCGAGCAGGTGGTAGCGGGTGCCTTGGAGGCCGGGGTGTCGACGTTCCTGGTGACCGCCATCGCTCGTGACGGCGCCATGAGCGGTCCCGACCTGGAGCTGCTCGAAGCGGTCCGCCGCCAGGCCCCTGATGCCGTACTGATGGCCGCCGGAGGCATAGCGACGATGGACGACCTGCGCGAGCTGGCGGCCAGAGGCATCGACGGGGCGGTGATCGGGCGCGCCCTCTACGAAGGCGGCATCGACCTGGCCGAGGCCCTGGGAGAGTTCCCGGGTTAGGCGGCCGGCCCAACTATTAACTCCGTCGTGCGATGAATGCCCGTCGCAGCCCACCGGCGTTCCGCTTCGTTGAAATACCGCTGCGGCACTCCGTACCTTCGGGCGCGCCGGCGTGCCGCACGGCTGCTCGGGACGCAGATGTTCGCGGTCTCGGTCGGGTAGGGGCCCCGACGCCTATTCCCGCACGCTGTCGCGTATGTCGGGAGGAGCCAGCGAGTCGTTCACGAGGCGGTCCACAACCGCTCGTAGCGCTTCCCTCTCGTCGGCTCCGGAGTCCAATGCCTCCTTGTATACGGCCAGCTGGATGTCGGCGGAGGTACCGCGCTCGAGGATGGTCCGGGCATGCTCCACCTCGGACACGCAGCCGAGAGCTTCGGCATCGGGCCTCACCAGCTCGATCATCTCCTCCATCAGGTCGGGGAACGGCACCAGGGAGCCCTTACCGAAATCGATCAGGCGATCGGCGATCCCGTATCGCTGGGCCCGCCAGATGTTCTCCCCGACCAGGAAGTTGGCGTAGCCCCTCCAGCGCTGGTTCGCCATCCGCAACCGCCAGAGCATGCGCAACAGGCACACGTAGAGGGCGGCGAGGGTGATGGTGTCCTCCATCTTGGTGGGCAGATCGGTGATCCTCATCTCGAGGGTGGGGTAGCGGCACGATGGCCGGACGTCCCACCAGAGTTTCGAGGCGTCCTCGATGATCCCGGCGTTCACGAGGACCTGTACGTGCCGTTCGTACTCCGCCCAAGATTCGAACCTCTCCGGCAGGCCGGTCCGGGGAATGGCGCCGAAGATGGTCGGCCGGTAGCTCTTCAGGCCGGTGTCCCGACCCTGCCAGAACGGCGAGGAGGTCGACAGAGCGAGTAGGTGGGGGAGGAAGTACGAGACCTGTCCCATCAGGTCGATACGGAGATCCGGGTCCTCGATGCCCACGTGAACGTGGAGGCCGGAGATCACCAGTTGGCGGGCGGCGCCCTGGAGGTCGTCGGCGAGTTGGCGGTAGCGGTCGCCGTCGGTCACCTGCTGGGTCTCCCAGCGGGTGAACGGATGGGTCGAGGAGGCGATCGGGGCTAGGCCGTAGTCGTCAGCGGCCTCCGAGACGGCGATACGCAACAGCCCGATCTCGGCCCGCAGGTCCTTGAGGTTCTCGCAGACCGGGGTCCCGATCTCGATCTGGCAGCTGAACAGCTCGGGGCTCACCAGCCCGTGCCGCAGGGCTTTCACCTTCTCGATCAGGCCCTCGGGCTGGTATGCCACCAGCGCACCCGTGTCACGCTCGACCAGGAGGTACTCCTCCTCGATGCCCATGGTCCATGACGGTTCGGTAATCATGCGGCTCAGTCTAAGAGGGTGGGCGGGACAGGCGGGTAGCGGTACCGTCCGGCCGACCGCTCCCACGGGGAGGGTGGGACGTGCGCCGGCGCAGGGCTTCGAAGAGGACCAGGGCGGCGGCGGTGGCCGCGTTGAGGGAGTCGGCCGAGCCTTCCATGGGGATGCGGGCCATGGGGAAGCGTCCGTCCAGCCAGGTCTCGCTCAGCCCGTACTGCTCGGAGCCAACCACGACGGCGGTGGCCCCCGAGTAGTCGGCGTTCCAGTAAAGATCGGGAGCGGACGGGGTGGTGACGAGGGCCCTTATCCCGTGTTCCGCCATCCACCGGATGGTGCTCTCCGTGGTCGAGACCGCCAGCGGTACAGTGAACAGGCAACCGAGCGAGGCTCGCACCACGTTGGGGTTGAACGGATCGGTGGTGGGATCGGCCACGATGACCGCGTTCACGCCGGCGGCGTCGGCCGTACGCAGCATGGTTCCGAGGTTGCCCGGCTTCTCGATTCCTTCCATCACCAGCAGGAGCGGGTCGGTCCGGAGCCTGATCCTCTCCAAGCCGGTGTCGAACTGGGGCGCCACCGCCAGGAGCCCCTCGGGCCGGTCACGGTAGGCGGCCTTCCGGAACGGGTCGGGCGCCAACCGGTGGCACCGGGCTCCCGACGCCACGATCCGGTCGACCAGTTCGGGCTCGTTGTCTCCGAGGAAGAGGCGATCGCACACGTAGATCTCGTCGATCCGGATGCGGGCGGCCTCCGCGCGGGCCAATTCGCGGTAGCCCTCGATCAGGAAGGCGCCCTCGCTGTCCCGGTGGCGCCGGCTACGGAGACGCACCAGGCGCTTCACCTTCGGGTTGGTCGGGGAGGTGATCATCCGGATCCGCCGGCGGGTGACCAGCGATCCCGGTGGATGACGTCCCGGACGGGTCGCCGGCCTCTGTCCAACGACCCCGACCGTCGATCGGGGGCGGGATGTCCGATGGTGACCACCCCGATCGGCGAGTACTCCTCGGGAATACCGAGCAGTTCCGCCAGCCCGGACATGGCGTGGCAACCGAGGAAGCCGGCCGCCAGCCCCTCGTCGACCGCCGCCAGGAGAATGTTCTGCAGGGCGGCGCCCGCGTCTATCCACCAGTAGGGAACCGGCCACTCGACTTCCCTACCGTCCGGTGACTTGTCGGGTTCCCGGTAGCGGCGCCGGTAGGCGGCCTCCGAGATACAGACGACCACATGGGCCGGGGCCCGGCTGATCCACGGATCGAACCCGGCTTCGACATAGCTGGCCTCATCCGCCAGGGCCGCGATCGCCTCCCGGTCGTTCCGGCTGGTTACCACGACGAAGGCCTGGCCCTGGGAGAACCCGGCACTGGGCGCCCTCCGTCCCGCGTCGACTATCCGGTCCAATGCAGCAGGTTCCACGGGCTCTCCGGTGTAATTGCGCACCATCCGCCGCCGGGCGATCACGTCTCGAAACTCCATGGCCTCGTACGGTAGTTCTGGTGTCCTGAATCGTCGTCTCGTAGAGTTCCGGGTCTCGTGGACGGCGATTCGATCGATCCGGATCCATCTGCGGTCCTCATCCCGAGTAGATGCCGGCAACAAGGGGGTTGAAACTGTCACAACCCCGCTATAGGTTGTTGGATTGTCGCAATTACCAGCGGTCCGGCACCGACGTCTGCCGGACCAGACGAGGGATCATGTCGTTCGGGAGCGCCTCGTAATGGCCTGGCGGGACGCGCCCGGACAAAGGTGGTGGCGGCGGGGGAGGGCCCGCAGGGTGGGGTCCGGTGTGGCGATTTTCGCGATCTTGGCAGCCGGCCAGCGGGACTCGCAAGTGGGTCCACGCGGAGACAGCCCCGGGCGGGCGACCCGGGCCGGTGGCGGACGCCGGCCGCTGTTGAGGGCTGCTAGCGGGTCCGCGGTCAGGCCGTCTGGACCGCACGGGCCAGGCTTTCGAGAGCGGCCTTGGCGTCGGAGAACAGCATCAGGGTGGTATCGCGGTAGAAGAGCGGGTTGTCGATACCCGCGAAACCGGGGGAGAGGCTGCGCTTGACGACAATGACGGCACCGGCCCGGTCCACGTCGAGGATGGGCATCCCGTAGATCGGTGAGGAGGCGTCATCCCTTGCCGCCGGGTTCACCACATCGTTGGCGCCCACCACGAGCGCCACGTCCGTCCGGGGGAAGTCATCGTTGATCTCGTCCAGGTCGAGCAGTTGCGCGTAGGGGACGTCCGCCTCTGCGAGCAGGACGTTCATGTGCCCCGGCATCCGTCCGGCGACAGGGTGGATGGCGTAGCGCACCTTCACACCCCGACCGGCCAACCGATCGGTCAGGTCCCGGGCGCCGTACTGGGCCTGGGAGACGGCGAGGCCGTAGCCCGGGACCACGATCACGGAACGGGCATAGGCGAGCGTCACGGCGGCATCGTCGACGGTGGCCCTGCGAACCGGACCGCCTCCGATCCCTTCGGGTTGCGATTCATCGTCTCCCCCGAAAGCTGCGAACAGGACGTTGGCCAGCGAACGGTTCATCGCTCTCGACATGATGGCGGTCAGAACCAGGCCGGATGCGCCCACGAGCGCGCCCGAGATGATCAGCGCCTCGGAGCCGATCACGAAGCCGGTGGAAGCCGCGGCAAGGCCCGACATGGAGTTGAGGAAGGCGACGATCACCGGCATGTCGGCGCCGCCGATCGGCAGGGTACGGGTCACACCCAGCAGGGCGGCCAGCGCGATGAGCAGCCACAGGGCACTCCGGTTGCCCGAGGACGCCATCCAGATCCCCGAACCCACCACCGCGGCGGCCAGGGCCGAGTCGAAGACCATCTGTCCTTTGAACAGCAGCGGCCGGCCCGGGATCAGCCCCTGGAGCTTCCCGAACGCCACGAAGCTGCCGGTGAACGTGGCGAGGCCCAGGGCGCAGGAGAGAGTGATCGTGACTGCGGTCTCCGTCGTGGACGATCCATCCGCCACGAACTCGGCTGCCGCCACCATGCCCGAGGCGGCGCCACCGAAGCCGTTGAAGGCCGCCACCAGCTGCGGGATCCCGGTCATCGCCACCCGCCGGGCCAGGATCGTGCCCGCAGTACCGCCCACCAGGAGGCCGGCGACTATCAGCGTGTAGTCCACGATGCCCGATCGGAGCAGTGTCACCACTATCGCGATGAGCATCCCGACCGCCCCCATCAGGTTGCCCGATCGGGCCGTCACCGGCGAACTCAGCCGTCTGAGGCCGACGATGAACAGCGCGGCGGCGGCCAGGTAGAGGAGGGTGGAGGCGGCCTCGCTCAACCCGGGTTCCTCCGGGCGGGGCGCCGGCGCGTGCCGAACATCTCCAGCATCCGGTCGGTGACCAGGAACCCGCCCACCACGTTGATGGTGGCGAAGGTGACAGCCAGGAACCCGAGGATGCCGGCGAGGAGCCCTCCCTGCCCGGCCACGAGTACGGCGCCGATCACGGTGATCCCGGAAATTGCGTTGGACCCGGACATGAGGGGGGTGTGGAGTTGGGGAGGCACCTTGGTGATCACTTCGAAACCGACGAATGCGGCGAGGACGAACACGGTGATCCCTACGGCGAGGGTCATGTCATCGCATCCATCTGTGCCGCATCGATCCGCGCCAGGACTTCGGGATGCACCACCTCGCCACCGCGGGTAATGGTCACGCCTGTCCGGATCTCATCGTCGGCGCCGGCGATCTCAGCGTCGTAGAGATAGCTGAAGAGCTCGTAGGCGTTGCGGGCGAAGGTACTCGAGGCATCGGCGGCCGCCCGCGCCTCGAGGCCGGTGGGTCCCACCACCGTTACGCCTCCGGCCCGCACCACTTGATCCGCCACCGTCAGCACGCAGTTCCCTCCCCGTTCAGCGGTGCCGTCGACGATCACCGACCCGGGCCGCATGCCGGAGACCGCCTCCGCGCTGATCAGGGTGGGAGCGGGCCTCCCCGGAATGGCGGCGGCCGTTATGACGACATCGGCCGCCGCCAGGTGCGGCGCCAGGCCGTCCAGCAGGCGGGTGCCGTCTCCGTCGGAGAGTGGGCGGGCGTACCCGCCGGAAGCGGAGGAGTCCTGCGGAGTCACGTCTATCTCGATGAAGGAGGCGCCCAGGCTTAGGACCTGCTCCGCGGCGCTCGCCCGGACGTCGTATCCCCTGACCACAGCTCCAAGACGTCGAGCCGTCGCGATGGCCTGCAGGCCGGCCACGCCGCATCCGAGCACCACCACTGTCGCGGGACGGATCGTTCCCGCCGCGGTCACCATCATGGGGAAGATGCGGGGGAGTCGGGAGGCGGCTTCCAGCACCATCTGGTATCCGGCCAGCGTGGCCTGGGACGACAGGGCATCCATGGACTGCGCCCGGGTGGTTCTGGGCAGGGTCTCGAACGCGATGGCCGTCACTCCCGACTCGGCGAGGCGCCGCATGGCCTCGGGCTCTTCGAGCGGACGTAGGAGGCCCAGCAGCCGGGCGCCCGGGGTCAACCGTGAGACTTCGGCATCTCCGGGAGGTCCGACCGTCACCACCACATCCGCCTCCCACGCCGAGCCGACCATCTCGCATCCCGCCTCGCGGAAGGCTTCGTCCGGCAGGCCGGCGGCTTCCCCGGCGCCAGACTCGACCTGGACCGTATGGCCGTCCTCCACGTAGCGCTGAGCGATCTCGGGAGTGACCCCGACGCGAGGTTCGGGGCCGGGCTGGCGCGGCGCTCCGATGTTCATGCGGTTATCTGGTTCCGGGCGAGGGTCCTTCAAGGAGGGATTCCGAATAATCAGGCTTCGGCCACGGCGGCAGCGATCCGGTCTCCCAGCTGGTCGGTGGTGCCCCCCATGTCCGGCCCCCCCATCGATCTCATGGTGGGTAGCACTGCGCCGACCGCCTCCTCGACGATAGAAGCCGCCCGGTGCTCGCCCAGGTGGGACAGGCACATGGCGGCCGACAGGACCGCGGCTACCGGGTTGGCCCATCCCCGTCCCACGATGTCGGGCGCCGAACCGTGCACCGGCTCGAACAAGGACGGGTAGTCGCCTTCGGGATTGATATTGCCGCTGGCGGCCAGGCCCATACCGCCCTGCACGGCCGCACCGAGATCGGTGATGATGTCGCCGAACAGGT
>JAJEIM010000001.1 GCA_022827785.1 Acidimicrobiia bacterium | reverse complement strand
AGAGTTCGGCGACGGCCCAGTCTGCTCCTGTTTCTGCTGCCCAGCTGCGGAAGGCGGATCGCATCCCGTGCGGTGTGCCTTCGACGGCGTTCTCGCGGCAGAGTTTGCTGATTGTGGAGTCTGACAGGGCTTGGCCGGTTGTGGATGGGAAGAGGAGCCCGGATCCGTCGGATAGTTCCCGGGCTCTGTGGAGGACGGCGAGCGCTTCGGTGCTCAGGGGTACGCGGTGTAGTTCGCCGGTCTTGGTCCGTCGGCCGGGGATTGTCCAGGTTGCGGCGTCGAGGTCGATCTCGTCCCATGTAGCGAGCCGGGCTTCGCCGCTGCGAACCGCGCATAGGGTGAGGAACTCGAAGCAGTAGATGGTGGCCCACCATGCGCTGGTGGCTCGGATGGTGGCCAACGCGCCTGCTACCTGGTTGTGGGGACTGAACGCATGTGTTGACGCCGTGAGCTGTTCTTGCCGAGGGTGGCTGTGATCGCTGCGGTGGGGTCATCCTCCCGCGCTCGCTTCGGGCCGCATCCTACTACTCTGGCTCACCCGCCCCCGGAGCGGACAATTTGCCACGCTCGCTAGGCTGGGTGTTGCCCTCTGGGGCAGGAGAGGTGAGATCCCGTGGTCCAGTTAACAGAGACAAGGCAGTCACGGCGCGAGGCGCTGGGGATGTCGTTCACCGCTGCGGACCTGCCCCCCCTCATGTCGGTACCTTCTAGCGTAGACATCGACCCTTACCGGTTCCCGCTGTTGCAGTTCATCGGGGATTGGAACGTCGCATCGGACAAGGCAGCCCTAATCCGTGAGGCCCCTGTCTACGAAGGTGACGACCCGAATCTGCTGCCGTCAATCGGCGTGATCGTCCACGCCCTGGCCGACCGTGCCGGTGTGCCGGTACCCAATTGGGTCGCCCGTCACCGCGCACCGGAGGACGTGATGATGTTCAGGTGGGCATTTGACGGGCGCTACGCCCGCTGGGAACGGAGGCGTGCGCCCGCGGTCTGCGCCTATCATCGTGTCTGGTTCCACCCCAGAATGCTTGACAAGGGCACCCCCGACTGGTGGCTGCCCTGGGACTGAGAGGTGCCACCCCCACACCTCGATGCTGAACGGATCCAGGGGCTGTTCCACGCAGTAGACACAGGCCTGAGCGGCTCCGGACTCCGCTCCCCGGTAGAGATCGTGATCGTGGGTGGCGCTGCCGTAGCCTTACAGTGGAACCGGCGGCGAACAACCTACGACATCGACGTCGTAGCCGAGGGCATCCCGCCGGCGTTCTGGGGCGTGGTGGAAGCCGTTGGCCAGGCCGAGGGCCTTGACGAAGGCTGGTTGAACGCAGCCGCCCGCATCAAAGCCCCCACCGGGCCGACACCGGGGGAACCCAGCCCGGTCTACGTCGGGTCGAACCTGCGGGTGTACGGTGCAAGCCCCCACTATGTGCTGGCGATGAAACTGCTCACGGGTCGGGGGATAGATCGCGAGGACACGCCGGTCCTGATGGAGGCCGCTCAGCCGCGCAGCAGAGAGGAGCTGTACACGCTGGTCGAACGTGCGTACCCAACCGCTCGGATACCCGCCTCCACCGGCTTCATCATCGACGAGGTGTGGGACGACTACATCCTCGCCCACCCCGAGTTGGACCGGGCCCGAGCGGGGGCCGCAGCCGTCCACGTCCGTCCCTTTCCCCTCGACGACCACGGGTGGGAGGTAGCCACGACCGAACCCGACGGCTCTCCTCGCCCGCTGTCCGGTCCTCACCCGACCGCCGAGGAAGCCGAGGCCGCCCGCGACTTCCTAGCGCGGGTCTTTAACGTCCACCCTCAGCTACGCATCCTCGGTCAGCACCCGCCGCCGGGAGGTGACGAGGCCCCCACAGTCGGGGTCTTCTCCCCGGATCGGGACGGCCCCTGGTATCTGGTGTGCCAGAACCCCGACGGCACGACGGACGCCACCTCACCGCCATACCCGACCTACCAGGCAGCCTCCGACACACTGGACCAGCTCGGACTGCTCAGCATCTCCACCACCGACCTCGACCTCGGCCAGCGAATCGCCGTAGAGCCCACCGACACCTCCTGCCGCTGCTCGCTGAAAGGGTGGCGATGCGAGCACATCGAAGTCGAGGGGCCCGAAGCGGAACCACCCGACCTCGGCCACGGGTTGAGCCTATGAGACGCGGTTGGCTGCGCCCTCTCCGACACCCGGTTCCTGGACCTGAGGAGTGCGTCAACTGGGTCCGGTCAAATCCCCCGACTCCGGCGGGCGCCACGGCGTCGGCCTCATCAACCGCCGCACCGCACATGTGCGGAGTGTCACCGACTGAGTCCGGTGTCAATGTATTTGCCCCACGCTTCCATTATTGGCTGACGCAGATCGAACAGGTCAGACCGGGCGTAAGCACCCTCGACACCCCGTACTGTGTGAGCCAGGGCCTGTTCCGCCACTTCGCGGGGGACGCCGGTCTCAGAGCACCAGTCCCGAAAGCTAGACCGCAGTCCATGAACGGTTCCGATATCCAGACGTCGGAACGTCGCGGCCAACACACCATGGCCGGTCGGTTTACCACTCCTCCCAGGGAACAGGAGATCACCGTCAGCATGCCGGTAGGCGTTGTCAAGCACACGGATCGCGGCGCTGCTCAGCGGGACCCGGTGCTCGCGGCCCGCTTTCATCCGCTCGGCGGGAACCGTCCACACTCCACCCTGGTGGTCGATCTCCGATCTGGTAGCGAGCCTGACCTCGGTGGTTCTAGCAGCAGTGAGCGCCAGGAACTCGATGGCCAACCGAGTTGACATGGCTACACCAGACCCGCGGACCCTCCGCAGCGCGTCCGCCACGTCGGAGTGGTGGAGAGCCTGGTGGTGCGTCGTCGGACTGTTGCGCTTCGGAAGAACGGCGGTGAGAGCCGACCCTGCGGCGTCGTCGGGCCGGTAGCCCTGCGCTACCGCCCAGCGCATGACTTGACTGATTCGCCGCCGCAACACCTCGGCCTGCCGTGGTGCCGTATGCCATATCGGGGACAGGACAGCCAACACGTCGGCGGTGGTGATGAGGAGGTAAACGCGGTGGTCGAGACAAGGATGGACGAGTTGGTGTGGGGGCGCGGACCTGGGATCATTTGCTTTAACTCGAAGGTGGCGGTCGCTTCTTGGCCGGAGTGGAAGAGTCCTCCGTCTAGGCTCCAGGCCGATGTCGTTACCCAGGGTGGGGAGAAGGGTTGGTCCACGCCAGTTGGAAGGGTGCTGTAGCTGCCATACGCCTAACGATTGCCAGCTGCAACGAGGATACCCGTGCCTTCGCAGCGTCCGTGGGTATTGAGATTCCCGAGAATCTGCCACATATGGTGGCTGCAGCCCGGGTCCACTCAGCTGTGGACAACCGTCTCGGGCTCGCTTCGCGCAGAAGCAGCGATGGTCAGCAGGAGTTGATCGCATACCTAGCCGCGGAGATGTCGGTTGAGGCACCAACGGTGATACACAGCTACGAGGAAGCCACAGCGTGGATCCGGTACCTCTACCTGAAACGACGGCTCGAGTCGTTGGAAAGGCTCCGCTTGGTAAAAGGCGACGTGGTGTCATGGGACACACCGGCCGACCAATTCGACGAGGTTTCATCGATCGGAGACGACGGAAGAGTATATTTCACCGGCGGGCGTGGAGCCCAAGCTTGGCCAGACCGGCTCACGGTTGTCGCCCCGCACGGCGACGCCTCAGCGGACAGCACCCGAGCACGTCGGATAGCTGAGAACCAGGTAGCGGAACGAGCGGCGACCCGAACGATCTCGGAGAGTAAACTAGCTGCCTTGTCGCCCTATGCAGTGACCACCGACGTGACCGAGGAAGACATTGATGAGCTACGCCGTGTTCTCGACGAAGCAACCTGCGAGAAACCGATCCAGGAACTGCTAGAGGACCGTCCCCAGCTGCTGGCCTCACTGATGAGGGGACCGTCACGGTACTGCCTCCCGCAGGTCCGTTTGGGCGACAGATACGTCGCCGACTTCCTGCTATCCGACACCAACTCGAACGGGATACGCTGGGTCTTGGTAGAGTTGGAAACGCCCGATTCTAGCGTGGTCCTAGAGACACGCGACGAGTTTGACAGGCACGCCCGGGCCGGTGTAGCACATATCAACGCCTGGCGACGGTGGATCCAGTCCAATCTTCACCAAGCACACAAGTCCCGGGACAATTACGGGTACGGACTCCCCGACATCTGGCCGCAAGCCGAAGGGATCGTCCTGGTCGGTCGACGACACAAACTCCGCCGTATCGTCACGGCCAGGGACCTCCGCCGCGAGCAGTACACAAAGGACACGATCACGATCCAGACCTACGATAGGCTACTGGACCAGTTGGAAGGAACGCTCCGGTTTAGCGGGCCGTGGGCAGCCAATCGCTTCGCTCTCGGAGCAGGTGACGGTTCTTGGTAGACGATTACTTGCTTTGAATCGAAATCGAGGTGACCCGGGGCGGCTCAAAGCTGGTTGCGCAACCACACCAACACTTGTCCATCCTTGTCTCGACCACAGTGTGTTCTTCGACCAGTTCTGAGCGTCCCCACTTTTCTGCATACGCCGGTCACGCGTTCAACGGTGGGCGGAGTCGGAGAGTTCTCCTCACCTTCCTTCGCGGTAGGACTGGCTGGGCTCAGGTCTGAAACGATCACTCCGGTTGTCTTGGTGTTTCAGTGTTCTTGCTGGCGAGGAGTTCCTCTATGCGGTCTAGACGCTGGTGGAGCGAACGTACCTCGCTGTCGCCGCTGGCCGGGTCGTCCCCGTCGGCCTCTTCGTCGTCTTCGATGAAGAACGCGGCGATGTTCGCTGTGATGAAGGACACAGCTCCGATGCTTGTCAACATCAGCACAGCCGCGGTCGCTCTCCCACCCAGTGTGGCGGGAGCGAGATCCCCGTACCCCACGGTGGTGAGGGTCACAACCGTCCACCACAGACCGTCAGCCAGCGAGTAACCCTCGAACAGAGCAAAGAGCCAGCTCCCAGCCAGGGCAAACCCGACGAATATGACCAGCACATACCCGAAGCCCCGTCTCTTTAACAGGCGGCTGAACGTGGCGGACACCCCTCGGGCCAGGATGGGGAACATCCGCGCAGCGCGCAGCACACGGATGAGCCGGGCTAGGCGAGTGAGGCGGCTGAGAGCGAACACCTCCGGCAGGAGAGGAAACGAGACGAAGATGATAAGCAGGTCCAGCCACGCCTTCCTTGCGTAGCCGACACGTTTCTGTGTCAGGGATATGACGACGGCGAACTCGGCGGCGAACACTGCCCAGATGAGCCAGTTGGCGACTGTGGCTGTGGTGAGGAGCCATCCGGTGGTGGCGCGTTGCTCGATGAAGACGACTGGCATGACCAACAGCGCCGATGTCAAAACCGGGGTCTCGAACCGATGTTTCGCCGCTGCTGCTCGTCCGTTGAGCACAGTATCAGTTGGCTGTTTCGTCATCGGATGCGACCCTGAACACGTCTCATGTCACGCGTCGTGTGTTCCGCGACCCTGGGTGTGTCTTCCCTGGGAGACGTCGGTTTTACTCTTGAGGAATAGTCCCATCCGCTGTTTCAGGATCGAGCGGGTGAGGATGCCACTCATGTTGAACACTTCTAGGTCGAAACGGCCGTCAGGGCTCCGCAACCGCCACTCTTCCGCGACCCAACCCAGATCCTCAGCAGCGACCACAGCTACGTTCGCGTCACACTGCGCGGCGAGTTGCCACACCCGTTCCATCGCCGAGCCGTCAGGATCCGCGACCACAACCAAGAAACACTCCACCGGATCAGCCGAGTCGCGAATGTACCGCTTGAACTGTCTGAGATGCGACGGAGGAAACGAATACGCATTCTCCGTGCTCTTGTTGTCCCACATCAACACAGCGTCCCTACGGCGGCCACCGAACCGGACGCATCCGTCCGGGTGTTCGCTGCCTGCCATGTCCATCAGCTCGCAACCGAGCCGCTGCTCGAACAGGAACCGGGTAGCCTCCTCGAAGCCGCGTTCGATGTCGATGTCTTTTCGGATGATCCGGTTCGCCAACAGGTTTTCACGGTCGCGGCGGGCGAGTTCGGGCAGATACTCGTAGAAACGCTCACCGGGGGATGCTTCGTCGGAGACTTCTTTGCTGATCAGGTTCGCGAAGTAGCCTACGATTCGTCCGATCCGTTCCGCCTTGGTGCCACTCACCGCTACCCCGGGAAGCTGGGCGCAGAGGTTCCGCAGCTCCTGGGATGACAAGATGCCTAGCACTCGGCTGGGTCTCATCCCCGTGGCAATCACCCGGGCCTTCAGCTGTTCTTTCGCGCCTGAGGTGGGTCGCTGACGGGCGGCTAGCACTTTTTTCAGCTGAGGCACCGTGAACGTGTGGAGCGCTAGCTCCCAGGCGTGCTGTCCGAGTTCCACACCCAACGTGTTCATCACGGATGTGCGGATTTCTTCTGGGATTACATAGGGTGATCCTTCGGCTTTGTTGCAGTGGAACACCACCCCGCCCCGCTGGAGCTTGTTCAGCACGTCGCGGCAGTCGGCGGGACTGTGCAATACGTTGCCTTGCTGGGGGAAGTGGTTCATCTGGGCGAGTACGATCCTGAACACGGTTTCGGACAGACCCAGGCTGTCCAGGAACGCGCGCAGCAGGTTCAACTCGCCGGCTGTGATGTGGTCATCTCCCAACGCTGCTTCTAACACGTCTTTGAGGATTCGGATGTACTCTGAGTTCTCATAGCGAAGGCTGTCATCGTCGGCGCCGGCTTTGACGACGTCCTGTTCCAGCTGGTGGACGCTTTCGACGATGTCCTGCTCCGAAGCTGACCAGTCGGGATGGTTCACGAAAGCCTCCAACATGCATGCTTGCCGGATCTGTTCGGAGAAAGACCCGTCGAAGCGGAGCACCGCGGCGATCCGTTCAGGATCGGTGAGTTCGTCGACGTTTCGTAGGATTATGTCACGGGCTTGGATGTCGTCAGGTTTAGGGAAGTCTTTGGTGAAGCTGTCCACGATCCGTTGCAGCGGAAGGGTCGTCATCTGGTTGATCGCGTCAGCCACCTTCATGGTGTTAATTGGTCCTCTTGGCTTATCGTTGGATCTTAGTGGAGTTGAAGCCGGGATACACAAACTGGTGGTGACCGGGTCTTGTGGAGTCAGCGCTAGGTTGACAGGCGTTTTCTTCGCGAAAAGAGGCGCCGGTCCCCCCGGGTCCAAGGGGGCGCACTGTCCGGGGGTTGGCCCCTGGTACGGTCTCCCGATCGGGACTTGAGGAGGCGGCCATACGTAGGACTAACGGATGGGCCGCGGCCGGGATCCTCGCTCTGATACTTGCCTCCTGCGGCGGGTCCACCGACGCGACGTCTTCCCAGCCGGCCACGTCCGCAGTTACGACTACTACAACGCCACCGGAGCCGACCACCACCGCCACATCGGCCACGGTCCGATCCAGAGGCCTTGAAGGCATACGCATCGCCCCCGAGGACAAGAACTGCGGGTATAGCCGGGCGCCGTTCAGTACCTACAACCGGGCCGCGGTCATAGCCGCCCACGACCGGTCGTTCTACCTCGGCCGCCCGGTCGGGGACGGCAGCGGCTTCGATGTCGAGCATGTGGTAGCCGCCAAGGAGGCGTGTGAGTCGGGGCTGCCCCGGAGCCAATGGGCCACCTTCGGCGGCGACAGCAACAACCTGGTCATGGCCGTGGCCGGTCTGAACCGATCAAAGTCGGACCGGGACATCGCCGAGTGGGGCGCCGGGAGTAGCAAGTGGCCCACCGCGGACATCCCGCCCGGCCGGTGGTGCGCCTACGTGACCCTGACCCGTGACATCAAAGCGTCCTATGACCTCACCATGGACCAGGCCGAGGCGCGTGTGATGACCGCATGGCTCGAATACTGCGGCGAGGGCGGCTCCGGAGGGTCTGCCGACCCTGCCACTATCACCTCGTCCCGCGCCACCACGACCACCACGGCGTTGGCGGAGGAGGGCTGCACCCACTGGCACGCCGGCAACCCGAAGCACACCCATCCGGGCACCAACCACGACGGAACTCACCAATCGGGCAAGTGCGCCGGGTACTAGCGCCCGATCTGGCGGCTTTCAGCGGGCCAGGAGTGACGAATTAGCGGACGCGTGGGGGAAAAAATGCCAGGGCAGTCGCTCCCGGGCCGTAACAGCGCCTCCTGGCGGCCTCGGTTTCGGCCATTTTGGGCAAATCGGGCTCAGGAATGCCCATCGAGACCCAATTCGGGGTAGGAGTCCCTCTAGAGGGGTGGCGCCTCGCCATCCCTTGATTAGGTCGATACGTTATGGGGTGGGGCGCTCAGCCATCTGCTCGGTCGGGGGTGCTGGGAGGCCCGTACAGTCACATGTGCCGCACCGACAGTGTTCACACTGGGAGCAGGTGGCTACCTCTTGTTTTCGGGGCGGATCCGGTCGGCGTAGTCCCTGTTGTGGTTAGCGCCTACGAACGCCGGCACCGTGGGCGGGTGTTGGCTTGGCAGGAACTGCCCATCGTTTCGGCTGTAGTGGCGTCTGGTGATCGCCCCGTTGCGTCGTGCTAAGGCCGGTTATTCTTCGCCAGGACCCTCGCGGTCCTTGACCATCATTCCCCATGAGAGATCTGACGGTCCGAGCACGGACTCTCCTAGGTGGTCGTGAAGTTCGTCCCCGTCGCTTTCCCATAGCGCCAGCTTCATGTCGCTGCCGCACTTCCAACATGGTGCTGCTAACACATGGAGGGAGTAGCGGGTGGGGTTGTTCCGCATAGGTTCACCACACTCCGAACAGCTGGGAGTGAGGCACCCGAGGGTGGCTTTCTTCGCCCGCAGTGTCCGAGCGCTGGCCGAGGTGCTACCGCTCTGATGGCCTATCCGGGCCTGGCCGCCAAGATATGGGCGATCCTGGCCGCCAACCCGGCGGCCACCGGCAAACAGATCAGGGCCGCGTTGAACACGCCCGCCGCGATCCCCACTATTGGCCGGATCAAACGGGAGATATTGGCCGAGGCGCCAGCCGGCGCCGGGGCTCGACCGCCAGGATCAGGCCGCGGACGTGTCCCTACCGGATTGGGCCGACCTGATCCGAGCTGCCCAAGCCACCTACGAAGTAGCCGGCCGTGACGGCAACCTCGGCGACATGGCCACCGCGATCAAAGCCATGTCCGCGCTCGGGGAGTCCGCTGCTGAGGAAGTCCTAGCAACGCTGGCCCGCTACGTCACCAAAGCAGTAATCATCTCCCCAAACCAAAACCCCACAGCTGGCGAGAACCTCGGAGACATGGCGGACTTCGATATATCGTGTTGCCAACACAGATCGCTCAAGCCACAATCCAGACAATGAGCGTCCGGTTTCGGTGGAGCACAAGCAAGAACGATCAACTCATCGAACAGCGGAGAATATCATTCCAGAACGTCATCGATGCCATGGAAGAGGGTGGCTTGATCGATGTCACAGATCATCCGAACCAGGACCGATATCCTGGACAATCGATTTACGTTGTGGAAGTGTCCGAATATCTCTACCTCGTGCCGTTCGTCACCGAGGCAGACGGAACCCGCTTTCTCAAGACGATCATTCCCAGCCGCAGGGCGATGAGGTACTATGGGGTGTGAGGAGGTACCCTCGTGAACTACGAAATGACCGAAGAGGAGCGTTACATTCTCGAGCGCTTCGAACGCGGCGAATTGCGGCGGTCCCCCGACGCTGACCGAGAAATGGAAATTGCGCTGCAGGCGGCACGTAACACTCTCAACGAACAGGACATGGCGCTTCGTCATCAATGACCGGTACCCGACGGAACCCACCCCACCCCAACAGACAAGCCGAGAATCCCCCGGGACATCTCCCCGCAGCACCGAACCTCCGCATCGGCACCACCCGAACTCGCTAACGAAGTGACATAGCCTGGACCAACGGAGGCGACGTGGCCGCACAACCCCTACTGAGGTTGAGTGGCTGCGGGAGTTTCGGTTCCTGCTGCAGCGGACGCGGAGAGTCGTGCTTTCGTGAAGGCAGCTGTGACGTACCCTTGTGACGGTGGCTAGGGTTCGGAACAAACGCGAAGAGAGGCGGGCGGCGATGACTCCGGTCGGGTCTAGAAGGTGGAGGCCGATCGGTTCGGAGACTCAAATACGATTCCGGTCTCCTAAGTGGTAACCGCTTCTCAGTACATAGCCTCTAACCTGGGATTATACGGTCGGATAGCGCTTTGTCTGCGAAACAACCATGTGGAGTGCTATGGCGGTCACCACCACGCCATTCCGCACGCAGACGCGGTAGTGGTCTAGTCACCGGCGGGCCGAGACCGGCAGTTGATCGGTTGACGATCCGGTGGCGCGGATCGGCGGCTCTTGTCCCGATGCCTCGCCCTGGCCCTTGCCCGCCTCTCGGCCCACATGATGAGGGCTATCCCCACCAGAGCAATCGAAAACCCCAGGACGGTGTCGTAGGGGTGGTGGGCCAGCAGGGTTACGAGGGACACGATCACAACGCTCTCGAATCGATCTCCGGTGGGCCTGAGGGGATCGCACATGGCCCCGCTAGCTCCCCGTCCGAGCGTAGAATACCCCGGACGGCGTGAACGAGACGGCGAGGACTTCAAGACCCATGGGATCACACTCGAGGACCGCGATCCTTGCACTGGTGGGGACCATGCTGCTGACCGCGTGCGGTGGGGGCGATCCTGACATCACCGTTTACCGGGACACGGAGAACCGATCGCTCTTCGAACTGCCCAAGGATTGGAACCTCTACCGGGCCGACGAGTTGTCTCAGATAGCTCCGGTGCCGTTCGTGCCCGACATCGGAGGGTACCGGCCGATCAGCTTCGTTGCGTTCGACGGCGCGGCGGGCCGCAACCTCAACAACCTGTCCCTCGATGCGGCCTCCTCCCCGTTCCCGGTGGGGGCCCAGATAATCCGTCAGATCAGCCCCGAAGAGAAGGACCTGCTCTCACGCCGCTTGATGGCAGTCTCGGCCTACGACGTCACCAACCCGGGCCAGGGGGTGGAGATCGACACATGGGATTTCACATTCGGAAGGGACTTCGAGGGCATCGGCGCCACGGTAGGGCTCACTGCCCAGGACGGCCGGAGCCAGGGGCTTGTCTACGTGCTCGCTGTCACCAACCCGGAAGCCACCGAGCTGTACTCGATGGCTGCAGGCTGCTCCCTGGAGTGCTTCGCTCGGGAGGGTGAGCATATCGTGGCAGCAGTCGAATCGTGGATCGTGAACACCCGGCGATAGGAAGGTCCAGCATGAAGACAGACGTCCGCAGGCGCTCCCCGACGTGGGACCGCATGAAGTTCGTGGTACTAATCCTGTTCCTGCTCGGTGTCCTGGTCAGCGCCAAGGTCACCGTCCCGTTCACCACCTTCGGCCAAGCACTCGGGGACACTTGGAACGAGACATTCGGTCGGGTGCTGATGATCGCCCTGCCCCTCGAGTTCCTCCGCCAGATCCACTACTACGTCTCGGAGAAGTGGGCCCGCTACAACCGGTTCTGGGCCCAAGGTTTCTTCGGGGGGATGGAACGCCAGGCTCACCGACGTTTCAAGCCGTGGACCCGCTTCCGGCTCGGCCGCTACGTCCGGATCCTGATCTTCCTGCTGATCCTGGGCTCGGTGGTGGACTACTTCGTGGCCGATGTGAACGGACCGATCGAAGCGGTGATCCAACTCCCCCGCATCCTGGCCCGCAACCTGCAGCAGTTCATCATGTTCCTGTTCTATCCCCTCTTCCTGATCATGCAATTCGCCGCCCTCTTCTGGTTCCTGTCCCGAGGGGGCGTCGACACGATCATGCCGGAGGAGATAGAGACTCGGTACTCCGATGTCTGGGGTCAGGACCATGTGCTCGAATTGGTCCGGGAGAACGTCGGTTTCCTCGAGAAGCCGGATGAGATCGAAGCCAAGGGCGGCTACGTACCCGGCGGAATCCTGCTGTGGGGTCCCCCGGGAACGGGGAAAACCCTCATCGCCGAGGCCACCTCGGGTGAGGTCGGCCTCCCCTTCGTCTTCGTCGATCCCGGGGCCTTCCAAGCCATGTTCATGGGGGTCGGCATCCTGAAGGTGAAGGGTCTGTTCCGGAAGCTCCGCAAACTGGCTTTGCGCCATGGGGGCGTGGTGGTCTTCTTCGACGAGGCCGACGCCCTCGGTAACCGGGGCGCCCTCGCTCAGGGAGGAGGACCGCCACAACCCACCACACCGCTCAGCGCCGGTATGGGCTGCAATGCTTCCGCTTACCTGAGCCCGCAGTCCCTCAGCATCATCGAAGGGGATGCGCCCCGGACGAGTCCGGCTTCCGGCGAACCGGAAGGGCTTCCCGGAACGTGGATCAACCGAGTGATGATGATGGGCGGCGGAGGCGGCGGTATGGGTACCCTCCAAGCCCTCCTGACCGAGATATCCGGGCTGAAGAAGCCTCGCGGGATCACCAACAAGGCCCGCAAGGCGCTCGGTATCAAACCCAAGCCTCCACCGAAGTACCGCATCTTCATCATGATGGCCACCAACCTGCCCAGCGTGCTCGACCAGGCCCTGCTGCGGCCGGGACGGATCGACCGCATCTACAAAGTCGGATTCCCGACCAAGGAGGGCCGTGCCCGCACGTTCGAGGGTTATCTGGCCAAGGTCAGCCACAACATCAGCGACGAACAGATCGATGAGCTCGCCGCCAAAACTCCGTACTACTCCGGGGCCAAGATCAAGGATCTGGTCAACGAGGCGCTCATCCTGGCCCAGCGGGCTGACCGCGACATCATCGGGTGGGATGACATCTGGAAGGCCAAGACCCTCAAGGAGATGGGCCCGGCCGAAGGTTTCGAGTACGTGGAGCGGGAGGAGTTCGCCGTCGCCATCCACGAGTCCAGCCACGCGGTAGCCGCCCACCTTCTCAAGTCCCACGCCAACGTCGATGTCGCCACCATCGAGCGCCGGGGTGACGTCGGCGGCTTCGTTTCATACATCTCCCTCGAGGACCGGTTCGTCCAATGGAAGACCGAACTGGAGGTGGACATAAAGGTGTCGCTGGCCAGCCTTGCCGGAGAGCGCATGTTCTTCGAGGGCGACAATTCGATGGGGGTGGGGGGCGATCTCCGGAACGCCACCACGATCGAGAGCCGCATGATCGGGGTCTGGGGAATGGGCGACAATATCGCTTCCAGCGCCGGTATGCCCCGCCATGCACTCGACCAGCCGCCCGACCCGAGCGGCGAGATAGCCAAGACCATGGCCTCCCAGGTGGAGCGGCGGCTTCAGCGGCTCTACGACGAAGTCTACGAGATGCTCGAACAGCACAAGGCTGCGGTGTTCAACGTGGCGGTCCGTCTCCAGGAGAAGAAGACCATCTCGGGTGACGAAGTTGCCGAGATCATCGGCCTCGAAGCAGGGGCGATAACCAAGGAGAATCCCGTCGGCTTCGCAGCGGTAAGCGTGGAGGATCATCGGTCCGCCCTGGGCCTGGCCTCACAGGAGGGGGCGGAAGGTAACGGACAGCCGGCCACGGTATCGACGCCCGAGGCTGTCGGCGCGAAGACATCCGAGTAGCTCGGGTCGGCTACGGCAGCCTCATCCCCCGGGTCAGCCCGATTCCATGCCCTCTATGGACATATGCCGGCATCCACGGGAAATCAGCCGGGTGAACTCGGGGCGGTTCACGTCGATCAGGGATACCTCGCGGTCGCGCACCTCGACTATGTGCTCTCCGTCCCCAACCGGAAGGACCGTACGCAGATTGAAGGCCTCTTCAGCCGAGTAGGCCTTCAGCAGGGTGTGCTCGCCGGTACCCAACGACCACCGGGCTATCTGGGGAACCTCGATATCGACCACGTAGATCAGCGAGTCATCGTCGTACCAGCCGGTTACCCCCGCGGTGGGGAAGAACTGATCGACACCGGAAGGACCTACCGTCCCCTCCCCCTTCTCGTCGACCAGGTAGTAGCTGAAGAGCTCTGATCGGGCGCCGCCTGCCGCATCATGCTCGACCAGTGCCACCAACGCACGATCACCGGAAGGGCTGCGGTAAGCATCAACGGCGGCCAGTTGATTCCCGGCATCCGACAGACCCAATGGGCGGATCCACTCCACCGACGCCGTTAGCGGATCGACCGCGAGGACTGCCAAGGCAGTGTCTCCGGGACCGGCCGCAGCCACACCGGCTATCAGCAGCAGCCCTCCCACCGAGCCGACCACCTCGTCGAAGCCTGAGGCCACCACCTCGAGGGGGCCCACCGGCGACTCGTAAACGACCGGCCCCGGATCGATGGAGATAGGCTCCTCGCCGCCCACCCGAACAAGGGAGAGTGGCTCTCCCGATGCTACGGCGTAGATGTCGGAGCCCAACTCCGCCATCCGCTCGGTCGGAACGCCCGGATAGGGCGTCCATACGGCGCCCAAGGGCCCATACCGGTAGATCCGGCCATCCACGATCACCGGACGGGCCAACCGATCGTCGATTACCGCGTCGGAAAGGCCTGTCGGCGGAACTGCCTCCAGTCTGGTCTCGGTAATGACTCCGAGGATGGCCCGTCCGGCTTCACCGGGAACCGGGGAAAGGGGAACCGAAGCCCTGAACGTGACTCCGCCGCGCGTGCCCTCGACTGCCACGTCCTCCCCCACATGCCGGTCCTCAAGCACCCGGAGCAGTATCTCTCGGGTGCTGACCGCTATGCCATCAACTGCGGTCAAGATATCACCCGGCCGCAGCGCCTCCGAGGCAGCAGTGCCGTCCAGCACGTCCAGCACCCGCACACCTGTTCCAACCGCTAGACGGCAGTCGCTATCGAACGGAAAAGCCTTGTCGACATCGGCAGCGTTGACTACGTCGGGAACGACCTCAGCGGGGACGTCGACAGGTGGAAGCTCGGGAGAAGGCTGCGAACAGGCCGAAACCATCACTGCCAGAGCGACCAGCAGGACTACACCGAGACGCATCATGGCAAGAAAGGGACCGCAAGGCCCGTAGGAGGAGGTCCGAGCGACGGTCGACAACTCCCGGACCAGGTTGTTGCCAATCCGGTCGCCTTCGCAGAGCCCACTATCCAGCACCGCCCGAAGATGTTATCGACAACCCGGCCGGCAATCACCCGGGCCGGGACTCGGAATCGGAGGCCCGACGGTGTCTTGCCACACCCTGGTCGAGGCTGTCCACGGCGAATACGTATTCATCGACAGTACGGCCTCCGACCAGATGCTCCTCGACGATCCGGTCGAGTACCTCGCCCATGACCGAGTGATACCACACTCCGTCCGGATAGACCACCGCGATCGGTCCCTGCTCGCATACCCGCAAGCAGTCCACCTTGGACCTGAGGATCGTACCGCGACCCTGCTCCACCGGTGTCGCGGGCCGGGAGTGACTGCCCCGCCACGCCGGGGGCGCCGAGGCGATGTCGAGTGCCTTGCCGGCTCGTTTCAGCTGCAGCCACGCCTGCTTGCCCTCCTCGTAGGTCGAGCAGCGGGGATTCGACTGCTGGGCACACAGAAAAATGTGGCGCTGCAGACCCCCGATCGACAGGGCGGAGGCGATCATCCGGAGACGCCCCCGGCCGCTGGCTGAGTCGCTCATACCACCTCGATCACCGGTGCTCCGACGGCCGCCGTGAACTCACCGATGACCGTAGCTGCCGGCGCGACCGGCCGGAGCTTCTCGAGCAGCCACTCCAACCGGTGCGGGGCAACCGCCATCAGCAACCCCCCGCTGGTCTGAGCATCCGCCAAGATCTTCTGCTCCGTGCTGCCCCGAGACGTCCAAAGGGAAGTTCGCACAGACTCCAGGTTCCGCTGGCTACCGCCCGGATACACGCCCGTTTCGATCAGATCAGCTATCCCGGCCAGCACCGGAACCGCGTCCATTTCCAGACGCGCCGACACCCTGGAAACGGTCATCATCTCCCGGAGGTGACCTACCAGCCCGTAGCCCGTTACATCGGTAGCACACGTCACACCGGCCTCCACCATGACCGTAGAGGCCGGCCCGTTGAGCGCAACCATGGCCTCCACTGCGGCGTCTCGTAGGCCTGGACTGGCCAACCGAGCCTTAAGGGCGGCAGCAGCGACACCCGTTCCTAGAGGTTTGGTCAGCACGATCAACTCGCCCGGTCGGGCAGTGCCGTTGGTCACGACTCGGGCCGGGGACACGGTTCCGGTAACCGCGAACCCATATATGGGTACCTCGTTGTCAATCGAGTGTCCGCCCGTGATTGTGACCCCGGCATCGGCCATCACGTCAGCCCCACCGGCAATGACCTCGCCCAACGCCTCAAGCGGCAACTTGGATCGAGGCCACCCCACCAACTGGAGGGCCGTGAGTGGTCGGCCGCCCATCGCGTAGATGTCCGACAGCGCGTTGGCGGCCGTGATCCTTCCCCAGTCGTGGGGCTCATCCACGACCGGTGCGAAGAAGTCCACCGTCTGGACCAGCGCGCGGTCTTCGTCCAGGCCAAACACTCCCGCGTCGTCTGAGGTGGTGACTCCCACCAGGAGGTCGGGGTGGGACAGTGCCTGGTGAGTCCAGAGGGGGCGCAGGACCTGCGCCAGCTCGTCAGCACCGAGCTTGGACGTTCAGCCGCCACCCGGCGAGAAGGACGTAAGTCGGATCTCGGACATTTCTCACCTCCTTGCCACGTATTCTCGACCGGACAACTCGGCCCCCTGGGCCTGAAGTCTGGCACGGAGCAGACGGAACCCTGGCCCCGGTGTCCCGATTGGACAGGCAAGTCCGGATGGCAGGGCCATCCCTGCGGGTATCCTGACCGATATGAGCACTACTGAGACTTGGCTGACGCCTGCCGCGCACCGGAAACTCCAAGAAGAATACGGCATGCTCACCACCGTGGGGCGTACCCACATCGCCGAGCGCCTAGCCGAGGCGAGGTCACACGGGGACATCCGGGAAAATGCTGACTATGACGCCGCCAAGACCGAGCAAGGCCTCATGGAAGCTCGGATCCGCAAGCTCCGGCATCTGCTCGACAACTCCACCGTCGGCGAGGCCGCCAGCGATGGCACCGTTCAGATCGGCTCGATCGTCAGGCTGATGGACGAAGACGGGTCGGAGGATGACTACCTGATAGCCATTCCGGAAAACCGGGTTCCTGGCTTCCTCCTGGCCTCTCCCGAGGGTCCTCTTGGTACCGCTCTAGTGGGCGCGGTGGTGGGCGATGACGTCACCTACGATGCCCCCGGCGGCAAGTTCACAGTCACAGTGCTCGCGGTCCGGCCCTACGACGGCTGAACCTTGGGGTCCCCGTCATGCTCTGGCAGCACGATCTGACCCCGGAGGAGACAATCCGTTGCGCATAAGCTTGCCCAGACCACGGGAACTTGCCCAACGGCTGCGGAATACGGCCCGGGTTCAGCCGGATGAGGTCGAGCAGTACCTCGATACCCATACCGCCGAGTGGCAGGCGCTGGCGAGCGCCGACCCCCATGATGCAGCAGACATCCTCGAGGAACTGGACGCCGTAGCAGCTACCGACCTGCTCTCCGACCTCAACATCGCTGACGCAGCCGGAATCCTCAACGAGATGCGCCCTGAGTTGGGTGTCGATGTTCTTGAAGGACTCAACGCGGCCCGAACTTCGGACCTTATCGCTGCCATGGATGCCGATATGGCGGCCGACCTGCTTGGACAGCTGGACGAGGGGGACCGGGAGCAGGTCCTAGCCGGCCTTGATCCTGAGATGTCCCACGAGTTGCTCACTCTCCTCCAGCACGCTCCTGACTCGGCAGGCGGGCTGATGACGACTGACGTGGCGGTCCTGCAGGTTGGGATCACCGCAGGCGAAGCCACCGAACGGCTCCGGCAGCTTCATGACCAGATCGACGACCTCTCGTATGTCTACGTGGTCGATCATCGACGTCAGCTGGTCGGGGTGGTGTCCTTCCGAGATCTGGTATTCGCGCGTCCTGGGGTGGGACTAGACGAAACCATGGCACACCGACCGGTTGCCGTACGTCCCGAAACAGATCGGGAAGAGGTGTCCGAACTGGCACAACGCTACGGCCTGTTCGGATTGCCGGTGGTAGATCACTCAGGCGTCCTGCTGGGCATGGTCACTCATGAGGCCGTGGTGGAGTCGGTTCAGGCCGAGGCCTCCGAAGACTTCGCCGCGGCGATGGGAGCCGGACCCGAGGAGACGGTGTTCACTCCGGTAACGCGGGCGGCCGGCATGCGCCTTCCTTGGATGCTGGTGAACCTGGCCATGGCGCTGGTAGTGGCGCTGGTCATCGAGCGGCAATCCGCGGTGATCAACGACATCGGCCCGGTCCTGGCCGCGCTGATGCCCGTGGTGGCGTTGATGGGCGGCAATGCCGGTGCGCAGAGCTTGGCAGTGGTAATCCGATCAATGGCTATTGACGGCGTCACGCCGAGTCGGGCAGGGCGGGTGCTCATCAACCAGGTGACGATCGGCGCAATCAACTCCATTCCGATCGGTTTGCTCGCTGGATCCGTAGGGCTGGTGTTCGGCGGCACAGTGAGCTTTGCCGTAACCATGGGCACAGCGACGGTAGCTAACCTTGTCATAGGCACGCTGTCGGGCACGGGTATCCCACTGATGCTTCGTAAGCTGGGCCTGGATCCTGCCCTGGCCTCGAACATCTTTCTGACGCTGGTCACCGACGTGGTCGGATTCGGCGGGTTTCTCATGGTCGCCACCCTGTTGCTGCGCTAGGGGTCGTGCTCCGTTCAGGATGGCGACACGTCAGGAACCGACTGTCATTCCCCCAGCATCGGCATACGGCCCGTAGAACGTCACCTCGACCCCGTTTTCGATCTTGAGAAACGTCCGAGCATCGAGGACCGCCTGCTCATCAGGCGTGAGGTCGTCCATGATCGCTAAGTCAGCAATGTCGCGACCGTCCACCACGATGGCCGTATTCGGCGAGTACGTATCCACCACGTCGTAGACCAGGTTCTCAAGCTGGACGGTGGAATAGGAACCGGGCTCAACCAAAATCACGAGCGTGGTGCGATCATCGACAATGAGACGGTGTATCACCTCGTACGGTGGAATGGCCGGTGGCAGGGTGGTGTCTGATCCCTCCTGGGCATCGACCTCGCCCTCTGTATCTATGGCGCCCTCGACGGCTGAAGCCGCCGTACCAGAGATGTCGGCACCGGCCTCCGCCAATTCAGTGACCGTGGTACTGGTGGTCGGCGACGCCTCGGCTGGAGCCGATGTCGTGGCGGACGTCGAGTCGTCCCCACCGCATGCGCCAAGTATTAGGGCAACCGCGATGACCGGCACGGCCCTCCGAGCAGCCATCATCGCATCAGTCCTTGATCGCCTTCCGCCTCAAGGACAAGGGTAATCCTGTCCGGTGCGATATGGACACACCTCGTTGATGTGCCTGGCTCGACCACGCCGCGCCTAGCACAGAACCGGATTACGGAGCATCCGGCAACGCGGGCGCGCGCTACCCCGATCCGATCTTCTTCCGGACCGGTTCAGTTGGAGGAAAAGGAAGTCAACCGGCTAACCCCATCAGGAAACCGTCGACATAGGGCTCGTCACAAGCCGGGTTGGCGCGAGCGAACCGGCTGCCCGCAATCGAGTCCCGACTCTTCCTTGCCCCCATGCCTGGCGCCCATCGGGTCGCTGGACCTGAACCTGGGCCATCGGGCGAACGAGTGGCTTATCCGGACCTTGATGTACTCCGTTCCCGATCTTTTGCCCCGGCCCGCGAGTCTCGAAGACGCCCAGTGGACCGACGGGCGACGCCATGACGCACACGACAGGGAGCGCCGCCCTAATCGACCCCCGTATCTCTTGGCACCGTCCCGGTTCCGGTCCGAGGTCTCGCTACCCATCGGGTCCCGTGCCGCTGCAGAACCAGTTCCTCGCTGTCCACCCACTTGTGGTGTGTTCGGCAGGCGGCGACCAGGTTGTCCACATCGGTGGTACCGCCGTCACGCCAGGGTCTGACGTGATGTAGCTCGCACTGGTGCATGGGTGCGCCGCATGCGAAACAACCTCCATCCCGCACCGCCACCGCTAGGCGTTGCGGGACATTCGCGAGCCGCTGATTCCGGCCCAGCCATAGGATCCTTCCCGACCCTCCGAAGATCATCCCGGCAAGCTCCGTGTCGGGTGAGAGCGCCGACAGGATCTCCCTGGCCACCGGACCGGTCCCGATAATCTCGACTTGCTGGTCGGGTGACGTTCCGTCTATCACGCCCAGCGGAGCCGCCACGACGAGCTGTGTCGAAGCCCTGATCCGGCCGCTGTGGGCCGCCTGGAGAGGCTCCCCCGTGGCACTGTCGCGGCCGGTCAGGAGTTCGAAGACCGCATCCGCCTTGCGCTGTCTGGGAGTCCTGACCTGCTCAGGCGGCTGTCCATCCTTGCCGTCTCTTCGCAGCAAGACCAGATTGTGGACCTCGACAGCCTGCTTCAGGTGGTTGAACTGTGGTGGCGCCAACCGGACGTTCAGCACGCCCATTCCCGTCCGCTGATCAACCCACAGCCTCGCCTCCCTTTCCATCGTCTGGCGTCCCAGGACGTCAACACCGGCTTCGGCAAGCTTGTCGTTCCACCATCCCACAGCATGCCGATAGAACGTGTCCGGTAGCGTCCGGCAGGCGGCCTCGAGTAGGTCATGGTCGGCGTCGACCACACCCTGGCCCACCTTCTCAGCCGCGTTTACCAACGTGTTCACATGCCCTAGGGCGATCTCCGCCGAGGCGAAGCGCTCGGTCACATTGGGCATGTCGGCGAGGAATGCGGAAACACGGCTCAGCCGATTCGCCTCCCGCCACCCCAACCTCATCTGACGACGCAACAGGTCCGCCGGCTCGACCGACGGATCGGCTTCGCATGCCTTGCGGGCCAGATGGCACGCCCTAGAAGCGACTCGGGTCTGCACTCGACCCAACGACCGCAGTACAGCATCGGCACCCGCGTCACCCCGCTCAACCGACCGGCACAGTTGCCCGATCAAATCGTCGATCCGGGACTCGATCCCCCCGACACCGACGATTTCCTCATCCGACCTGCCGAGCGGGTCACCACGGTCAGATGGCACAAAGGTGGACTCGTCCACCGACTTATGTTGTTCCATGTATTAGTTATGGATCAACTCCCGACCAAATTCAACCCCCTTGTTGCCGCTGATCCTCTTTCGGGAGGACCGGGAGTTCGTTCACGCTCCGGGACGTCCACGGATCCGCCAACCGTCACCCGGACGCCGGGCATGGCTTGACATCAGTCGATCTTGGCGATGTCCGCCTGGTAGGCACGGGCCAGCCGGGCCGTTACGGGACCGGGTTGGAAGAGCCGATCCCCCACGGCGACGACCGGCGTCACCTCCGTCACCGAGGACAGATATGCGACCTCCACGGCATGGTCCAACCGAGAGCTGGGATAGTGTCCCTCCTGTATCCGGATGCCGAATGCCCGGGCATGGCCAAAGACGATCCGCCGGGTCACCGAGTCGAGGATTCCCAGGTCGAGGGTGGGAGTCTCTATAACCCCGTCCACCAACCAGAACACGGTGAAGGTGGGCCCTTCCAACACCAGTCCTTCGCGGGACACCAGCAAGGCCTCATCGAAGCCCGCCGCCCTCGCCACTCGCCCCGCCGCCATGTTTGGTGCGTACGAGAGGGTCTTCACGCCCGCCAACTCCCACGGATGCCCCGCCGGATGCCAGGGCGCCACAACCTCCAGCAGCCGGAGCTCCCCGTGTAGCGGCGGCAGGGAAGAGGACAGCACGTGGACGTTCGGGTTTCCATCAAGATCCGAGGCG
The DNA here is from genome assembly GCA_022827785.1 of Acidimicrobiia bacterium. Taxonomy (GTDB): domain Bacteria; phylum Actinomycetota; class Acidimicrobiia; order Spongiisociales; family Spongiisociaceae; genus Spongiisocius. The sequence goes on along the minus strand of JAJEIM010000001.1, from coordinate 59,032 downwards.
TAGATGCGAACCACCCCGTCTCCCTGATAGGCAGCCACCTGTCGCGCCCATTCGCCGATGTACGGAACGGGCGGGAGGGGAATGTCCATAGCCGCAGCTGAGCGGGCCAGTCGCTCCAGGTGTTCGGCCAGACCGATCAAACGCCCGGCATAGCAACGAAGGGCCTCGAAGCAACCGTCGCCGCGGACAACCAACGGATCGAACACTGAGATCGTGGGCGCGACGGGCCGGCCGTTCCGCAGTACGAGGGGGGCCTCGTTAACCACCGCGCCATCCGTTGGTAATCGGTAGGCGACGATCACGCCCAAATGCCTTCGGGGTTATCTTCACTCCCGGTGGGGCTTGGCGGCGCTTGTACTCGTTGAGATCCACCATGGCCGCGACCCGGGTGACGATCGCCCGGTCGAAGCCGGAATCCACAATGGCCTCGATCGAGCGATCCTCCTCGATGTAGGCGGCGAGCACCGGATCGAGCACCTCATAGGGCGGCAGGCTATCGGTGTCGAGTTGACCGGGCCTGAGCTCGGCGGATGGCGGTTTCCGGATTATCTCGGCGGGAATAACCTCGTCTCCGCGGTTGCGCCAATTGGCCAGATCGTAGACGGTGGTCTTGAAGACGTCCTTGAGGACCGCGTAGCCGCCGGCCATGTCCCCGTACAGGGTGGCATAGCCCACTGCCATCTCGGACTTGTTTCCGGTGGCGATGACCATCTCGTGGTGCTTGTTGGATATGCCCATCAGGAGGGTTCCGCGGATCCGTGGTTGTAGGTTCTCCTCCGCGATCCCGAACCCGCGGCCGGCGAATACGGCTTCGAGCGCGTCCTGGTACGCGGCGAACAGGTCGCCGATGGCAATGCGGTCAAGACGAATGCCCAGCCTGCGCGCCAGTTCCTCCGAGTCACGTATCGACCCGTCGGAACTGAACTCGGAGGGCATGGTGACGCCCCGAACCGAGTCCCGACCGAGCGCATCGACAGCGATCACCGCGGTAAGCGCCGAATCTATACCTCCCGAAAGACCTACCACCACCTTCGAGAAACCGTTCTTCCTGACGTAGTCACCAAGCCCGAGCACGAGCGCGCGGTAGATGAGCTCTATGGGTTCCATGGTGGGAGCGGGGCTGGGAGAGCGGAGTACGGAACAGCGGGGTGACGAGTCAACCCGCGCCTTGGAGGTCTCCGCCTTGCCGACCGGCTCACCCGCCTCTACATCGACCACGAACAGATCCTCTTCGAAGCGCGGCGCCCGGTACTGGATGGAGCCCTCCCGGTCCATGACGATCGAACCACCATCGAAGACGAGTTCATCCTGCCCGCCGACCAGGTTGAGATAGACCACGGGCACCCGGGCGCTGACCGCTTCCCGCTCGATGTGGCGAACCCGCTCCTCGTCCTTCGAGACCTGGAAGGGCGATCCGTTGATATTGAGAAGCAGCTGGGCACCCGCGGCTACCTGGGCGGAAGGTGGTCCATCGGCTACCCAAATGTCCTCACATATGGAGACCCCCACTGCTACCCCGCCGACACTCCAGACCTTCCCCGGTACGGAGCCCGCCACGAAGTAGCGCTCTTCGTCGAAGACGCCATAGTTGGGCAACCGTACTTTGTGATATATGCCTCTGATGTGCCCGCTTTGGAGTAACGCTGCTGCGTTAACTATCGGATAACGACCATGGCCGGTGGTCGCCGATCCGCCGGACGGCACCCTATCCACGACCCCCACCACGGTGACGGTCGACCCGGCATGGCCGGCCAACTGCTCCAGTACCGCCAGGTTGGCGTCCACGAAACCACTTCGGATCACCAGATCCTCGGGGGGATAGCCGGGAATGGCCAACTCGGGCAGGAGCAGTACGTCAGCGCCCTCTGCTTCCGCCCATCCCATCGCTTCTCGGATCCGGGCTTCATTGTGAGCGAGGTCGCCGACCCGGAGGTTGATCTGAGCCCCTGCCACCCGGATGGTCTTCATAGTCCGCGGAGTCTAGGAGGGTGGGTTCGATGGCGATCACCCGCGCCTCATGACGACTACTCCAGCGAGAAGTCCGCCTCCAGCAATGCCGAGCGCAGCGCATCCGCCTCAGACGGCCGGACGGACAGCGTCAGGATGCCGCCTCCCCCGTGAAGGGCATGACGAAGCTGAAGGTCGCGGACATCGACGCCGCTCCGCTCCAGTGCCCGTCCGACACTGGCGATCTCGCCCGGCCGGTCCTGGAGCACTACACCGACCCTCACCACCGGAGGCGCCATAGCCTGCCGCCTACTCCGGGCCTCTTCGATCCGAGTGGTCAGCCGGCCGGAAGCACCGTGTCCCACCTCCGCCCGAACCTCTCCGAGCAGACTCATGAGCCGTCCGATCGAGTCGTTGACGTTGGCCTCGTTCGCAGCAAGTACCTCAGGCCACCAGCGCGGCTCGGAGGCAGCCACTCGGGTCAGGTCGCGGAACGAGCCTGCTACCAGGCGACCCGCGACCGGTCCGCTCCTTGTGACCAGGTTGATCAACGAAACGGCGAGTATCTGGGGAAGATGCGAGATGTCGGCGATCACCCGGTCGTGCTCCGCAGCGGGAAGCCGGTACGGCATGGCTCCCACCGATTCCACTATCGATTCGAGAGTCTCGATATCGTCCGCCACAGCATGATCGGGACAGATAACCCAAGCGGCTCCCTTGAAGAGGGAGGGCGAAGCCGCGGCGGGTCCGGCTTGCTCGCGACCCGCCATCGGATGGCCGGCCACCAGTCGCAAGCCTGCCGGCCGTGCATCGACTACCGGACCCTTTACGCCGGCCACATCCGTCACCAGGGCGTCGGTGCGCAAGCCCGACAAGGTCTCGAGGGTGGCGGTGAGAGGACCAGCCAGCACGACCAGTTCCGAGCCCTCCAGAGCGGCCTCCTGGCTTTCGCACGGGTAGTCCACCGCGCTCCGCCTCGTGGCTTCTTCCAGCGCTGCGCCGTCGGGATCCCAACCGGCGACTGTCCAGCCGACCCGCCGGAGGGCCATGCCGAGCGACGCCCCGATCAAACCCGTGCCGAAGATGGCGGCGCGACGCATGCGGGCTGCTGAATGAAGGCCTATATGGTGACGCCGAGAGCCGCGGCCAGATTTCGCATCTGGTCCATCAGCTCGGCGAATTCGCCCGGCAGCAGAGCCTGATCGCCATCGACCTGAGCGGTCTCAGGGGTGGGATGCACGTCCACGATGAACCCATCCGCCCCCACCGCTATGGCAGCGCGAGCCAGGGGGGCGACCAGATGGCGCCGTCCCGACGAATGAGAAGGATCGATTATCACCGGCAGGTGAGACATGTGCTTGATAACCGGCGCCGCCGAGATGTCGAGAGTGTTTCTGGTGGCGGTCTCGAAGGTCCGGATTCCTCTCTCGACCAGGACTACCTCGTGGTTTCCCTCCTTGTATATGTACTCGGCGGCATTGAGCCATTCATCAATGGTGGCCGTGAATCCTCGCTTGAGCTGCACCGGCTTGTGAACCCGGCCGACTTCTGAGAGCAGTGCGTAGTTGGCCATATTCCTGGTGCCGATTCGCAACATGTCGGCGTAACCGGCAACCATGTCAACGTCCCGCGGATCAAGGACCTCGGCAACGAATGGCAGGCCGAACTCCTCGCGGGCCTCGGCTAGGAGCTGAAGACCGTCCTCCGCCAGTCCCTGGAAGGAGAAGGGGCTGGTCCGGGGCTTGAAGGCATCCCCTCGTAGAATGGTGGCGCCCGCCTCGAGCACCGCTTCTGCCGTATGAAACAGCTGGTCGCGGGTCTCAACCGCGCAAGGACCGGCAATCGGAGCGAAAGCTCCGCCTCCGATCTGGGCGCTTCTCACCTTTATGACCGTGTCCTCGGGCTGGAATTCACGGGACACGAACTTGTACGGCTTCAGCACGGGCACCGCCCGCTCCACTCCCGGCATGGCCAGCCAGGGCTGCTGCCGGATTATCTCTCTATCCCCGATGGCACCGATGACAGTACGGACCTGTCCCACCGAGATGTGGGCCTCGCATCCGATTTCGGCCAGGCGTCGCACCACCCCGTCGATTTGTTCCTGTGAAGCCCCCGACTTCATGACGATGATCATCAAGCATCCTCCGCGCGTTGTCCAGAGAGGATAGACCCGATGAGCCGACCCCCACTAACCGGTGGAGTGCGCCGCGACGTGACCGCGGCTGTCAGGATGTGTCGAGGCGGCGAAGATCTTCGGGTGTGTCGACGTCGCCGGGCGGCATAGCTTCCACGAGCACCTCCTCCACCCATTCGGGATGGGCCAGGAAGAGATTTCGTGCCCCCTGGTCACCGCTCACCCCAGTAATCAGGGCCGGCCACAGGGAACGATGGACCAGCACCGGATGTCCCCGGGTAAAGCGGTATCGGGGAATGATCACCGGGCGCCGGGACCGCCTGCGGGCCTCAAGGAGCCGTGGTACGACATCCCTCGGTACATTCGGTTGGTCCCCCAGCACGAGCAGAGCCTGATCGACCGATCGCTCGCCGATCAGGAAGTCCAACCCGACCCGTAGCGACGAACCTATCCCCTCCCGCCACTCGAGGTTCTCTATGACGGGAACGCCGCCGAGATCGACTGTTTCCATGACCTGTTCGGCGGCGGCGCCCAATACCACATAGACCGCGTCCGTTTGTGGCCAGCCCTGTACCTGCTCCACCACATGCGTCAAGAGGGGCTTCCCCCTCCAGTCGGCGAGCTGTTTGGGGCGGCCGAAACGCCTCGACTCCCCACCGGCCAGAACGAGCGCCGCAGTTGTCACGGCCGAGCGAACGCGGGTTGATGATCGGCCACAACCTGACCAGGAGCGGTCATAGGTCTCCGGCGTCCTCCGTACGTTGAAGGTGGACGCGGCCCTTCCGTCCGACGAGGGACTCCCCCGTACCCGATCCGTACCGGACCTGGATCATCTCCGCCAGGATGGATATGGCCACCTCGCCGGGTTGCTCGGCGCCGATGTCGAGCCCGACCGGACCGCGGATCCGAGCGATCTGATCCTCAGGGAACCCGGCCTTCCGCAGCCGATCCACCCGCCGCCGATGGGTGCGGCGACTTCCCATCACCCCGATGTACCTGGCGTCGCTGGGTAGCACGAGAGGCAGGACCGGATCCTCGAACCGGGCGTCATGGCTGAGCATCACCACATAGGTACGGCCGTCGATGTCCAGTTGGTCGGCGACCTCTCCCGGCCACCCGACGATCACCTGATCCGCCTCGGGAAAGCGCTCCGGCGTCGTGAAGAACGGACGGGCATCGTTGACGATGACCCTGAAGCCCAGGCTGTGGGCTATCCGGCATAGCTCCTGCGCGATATGAACGGCGCCGATGATCAGGAGCCGGGGCTGGGGTGCCACAGTTTCGATGTAGACCTCGTGCTCCCCGTATCCGAGGGTACGGTTCTGCTCGCGGCCCATCAGGCTGGCCGCATCGGCGATCACGGCATCGAGTATCTCGCCGGGAATCGTCCCGGCCACCAGCCCGTCCGCCCCATCCAGCACCGCCTTGGCCCCGATGGCGGGGCCCTCGACAACAGTAATGACCGCCCCCAGCCGCTCTCGCTCTACGAGGCTCCGGACCGCCTCCAACTGGGTGGTCACCATTTCTCGACCAGCACCTGGATGGTCCCTCCGCATGCCAGGCCGACCTCAAAGGCGTCTTCGTCGGCGATGCCGTAGGTCACCAGGCGTGGTTCTCCTGTGGCGAGCACCTCCTGAGCGTGCAGGAACACGTCGTTCTCGACGCATCCGCCGCTGACCGAGCCCTCCATGTCACCGTCGGATGACACCAGGAATTTGGCTCCCTCGGGCCGGGGTGCCGAGCCCTTGACCCGCACCACCGTCGCCACCGCGACCTGTTTGCCTTCTTCGATCCATCGGCTGTAGACACTCAGCGCATCCTTCATGATGCCCGGGCTCCTCTTGTTGATGATCGGCCTGCGGCCTGGCTCGGTTGGGGCGGTATCGACTCTAGGAGTCTGACGACTCCCGCCAGATCGACCAACCGGGCGGCGGGCAGGAAGTCGTCTACGTACGGCAACGCCGCCTTGAGTCCCCGCGTCTCCGGCGCGTACCCCTTGCGCCCCGCCAGGGGATTCAACCAGATGGTTCGATGGACGGAGCGCGAGAATCGCGCCATCTCCTGGCGCAGCAGATCCGGATCCCCGCGGTCCCATCCGTCGCTGATGATCATTCCGATCGGACCGCCTCTCGCCACCCTTCGACTCCAGAGCCGATTGTAGGTTGCCAGAGCCTCTCCGATCCGCGTGCCGCCCGACCAGTCATGGACACGGCCTGCCACCAGGCGGAGCGCCATGGCCGGATCCCGCCTCCGGAGTTCGTGGGTGATGCGGGTCAGCCGGGTGGAGAACACGAAGGTCTCGACCCGGCCCATCCGGGCCGGAGCGGAATGGGCGAAGTACAGCAACAGCTCCACGTATTTCTCCATCGATCCGCTCACGTCCGCGATGATCACCAGCGGGCGCCGGCGAGGCTTGCGGGACCGGAACTCCATCTCCAGTAGCTCGCCGCGAGGACCGACCGCATTCCGCAAAGTCCTCCGCATGTCGGGACGGCGTCCCATCGAGTCGGCCATCCAGCGGCGGCTCAAGGCCTCGGCAGGCCTCCATACCATACGAGAGATCAGCCTTCTCACCTCGGCCATCTCGTCGGGAGTCAGCTGGCCGAAGTCACGGGTGCCGAGACGCTCCGCGTGGGAAGCCCCCATCTGTTCGCTGCTGTCCTCCGGCTCCTCGTCGTCGAGCCGGCCCGCCGCGGTGAACACGGGGAGGTAGGACTGCACCATCCGGTCCGGCTCCGCCTCCACGGAATGCCGCTTCCGCCCCCCTGACCCGAAGAACAGGTCGAACGCCTCCTCGAACACCGGTAGCTGATCAGGCCGGGTTACCACCAGCGATCGGAACCCGCACCTGATGTCCCTGACATCCTCGAGACCCAGGACGTGGGCCGAGGTGAGCAACTCCATGCCGGAACGCGGGTCGACCTCGAGGCCCTTGGCGCGCAGGTAGCGCGCGAAGTGGATCACGTTCTGGGCGAACACACCGACGGCCATCAGGGAATCAACCGGCTACGAGCAGGCCCCCGACCCCTGCAGTGCGCACCCGTTCGATGTCCTCCTCGTACTTCAGAATCACCCCCAGCGTGTCGCCGGCCGCCTCGGGCGACAGCACCTCGGCACCCAGTACGTTCAGGGCGGCGGCCCAGTCCAGCGTCTCGGCAATCCCGGGGGGCTTGAACAGGTCCAGGTTCCGCAGCTTCTCCATCGCCCGGGCCAGGTCGGCGGCGAGGGCCTGGTCGATACCGGGCACCTTGGCCGTGACGATCTCCATCTCCCTCTCGAAGCTCGGATAGTCGATCCAGTGATACAGGCACCGGCGCTTCAGGGCGTCGTGGATCTCACGGGTGCGGTTGGAGGTGATCACCACCACGGGGGGATCCTGGGCGGCCACCGTACCGATCTCCGGAATGGTCACTTGGAAATCCGACAGCAGTTCCAACAGGTAAGCCTCGAACTCCTCATCGGCCCGATCGAGCTCGTCGATCAGCAGGACCGGCCGGGACCCGTGAGCAGCCATCTCCACGGCCTCGAGCAGCGGCCTCGCGATCAGGTACTCGCGGCTCATGATGTCGGAAATCGCTGCGCCTCCGCCCTCGCCACGAGCTTCGATCAGCCGGATCGCCAGCATCTGGCGGGCGTAGTCCCACTCGTAGAGGGCGTGCCCGGCGTCAAGGCCCTCGTAGCACTGGAGGCGGATGAGGGGCTGATCGAGGATGGCGGCCAGTACCTTGGCGACCTCGGTCTTGCCGACTCCGGCCTCCCCCTCCAGAAACAAAGGACGTCCGAGCTGGAGGGACAGGTGGATGGTCACCGCCAGGGACCGGTCCGCCACGTAGCGCTGGGTGGCCAGCGCCGCGGCGACGTCTTCGACAGTGTCGGGAATCATTCCGCCAGGTTACACGCCCGCATGGTGCCGACGGAGAGCCCGGGACCGCATCAACCCACGGCGCCACACGCACGGGAGAGACCCGCGGAGCAAGCGCGCCCCGGGACGTACTTCCCTTCGGGAAAACCTACCCGGCGGCGCTCAGGGCGGCGTTGACGGCCCGGGCGGTGAACACCTGGGCCAGGTGGGTCTTGTAGGCGACCGACCCGTAAAGATCCTCCAACACCTCGATCCCGCACGTCGCATGAGCGGCCGCGGCCTCGACAGCAGCCTCCGAACCGTCGGAACCGACCAGCGCGTCCGCTACTTCGCCCACCAGCACAGGCTTGCTGCCCACCCCGGTCACTGCCACCGTCGCGGCGCTGATCGAGCCGTTGGAACGGGTAACGGATGCCGCCACGCCAGCAACCGCGTAGTCGGTGTGGCCCCCCCGGCGGCCCAGCTTGTCATAGGCCGATGCCGTGCCCGGTCCCGCCTTCGGGATCCGTACCTCGGTGAGGATCTCGTTGGGCTCCAGCGCCGACATCATCGTGTCCACGAAGAAGTCCGCCGCCGCGATCTCACGGGTTCCCGAGGAGGAGACCGCAACCATGGTGGCGGCCAGCGCCAGCGCGGCCACCGGTTGATCGGCCGCAACGTCAGCATGGACCAGGGACCCGCAGCATGTGCCCCGGTTCCGGACCTGCCTATCCCCTGTCCAGGAGGCCGCGGTTGCCAGCGCCGCACCGTGTTCCATGACCAGGTCGCTTGCAGCCACCTCAGCATGCGTCACCAACGCTCCTATCGAGATGGAATCTCCGTTGTCGGATATCTGATCCAACCCGGCGATCCGGCCGATGTCCACCACCGCATCCGGTGACAGCAGGCGCATCTTCATCATCGGCAGAAGGCTCATACCGCCCGCCAGGACCTTGGCGCCCGGGTTGGCGTCAAGGGCCGCCAGCGCCTCGTCCAGATCGGAGGGCGCAATGTATTCGAACTCTCGTGGATACATGGGATCCTCCTCTCTAAGCCCGGGCGTCCTGGATGGCCTGCCAGACCCGTCTGGGTCGGAGCGGCATGTCGATGTGGGTCACGCCGAGTGGTTCGAGCGCGTCGACCACCGCGTTCACAACAGTGTGTGCGGAGCCGATGGTGCCGGCCTCGCCGATGCCCTTCACGCCCAGTGGATTGACGTCGGTGGGCGTGACGGTCCTGTCCAACTCGAACGACGGCAAGTCGGACGCGGTGGGAAGGATGTAGTCCACGAGCGACCCCGACAGAAGGTTGCCGTCGGCGTCGTACACCGCATCCTCGAACATGGCCTGACCGATCCCCTGCGCGATACCGCCGTGGATCTGTCCGTCAACGATCATCGGGCTGATCACGTTTCCGCAGTCGTCCATTCCGATGTAACGGAGCAGGTCCACGTCACCCGTGTCAGGATCCACCTCCACTACCGCGATGTGGGTCCCGAACGGCCAAGTGGCGTTGCCGGGACTGAAGATGGCATGCGCCTCCAGACCTCCCTCCAAGCCCTCCGGCAGGCGGTGGGGCTGGTAGGCGCACGCCGCGATCTCGCCCCAACTCACCGAACTGTCGGGAGCGCCCGCCACATGGGCGCCGCCGTCGGCGAACTCGATGTCCTCCTCGGACGCCTCAAGCATGTGGGCGGCGATCCGGGCCGCCTTCGCCCGCACCTTCCCGGTAGCCTCGTAGCAGGCGGCGCCGTCGACCGCCGCCGACCTGGATCCGAACGTCCCGATGCTCGGCGGGGCCTCCTCGGTGTCGCCATGGATCACCCGTATCCGTTCGACGTCCAGGCCGAGACCGTCGCCGACGATCTGCGCCCAGGTGGTCTGGTGACCCTGGCCGGATGGTCCGGTCCCGATCGACACGGTGGCCGACCCGTCCGGATGCACCCTCACCAGGCTGGAGCCGTTGAAGGCCGACGGCATCTGGTACTCGGCCCACGAGAAGCCGAGATCCACCAGACCAGACGGGCCGAAGCCACACACCTCCACGTAGGTGGCCAGCCCGACGCCGACGTAGCGGCCTTCGGCCCGGGCGGCATCCCGCTCGGCCAGCAGGTCCGACCATCCGGCCGTCTCCAGGGCCGCGTCCAGGTTGGTGGCGTAGTCGCCCGTGTCCATCGGGAACCCCATCGGGGACACCGCCCCGGGGAACTCGCTAGACGAGATGTAGTTCTTGCGCCGCACGTCCGCCGGATCCATCCCGATGCGGCGGGCGTACATGTCGATGATCCGCTCCAGGTAGTAAGCGGCCTCCGGCCTGCCCGCCCCGCGGTACGCGTCGGTGGTCATCGTGTGGGTGGTGACGCAGTCCATCTTCCAGTAGGTCGGGAAGCCGTACTGGCCCGATCCGACGAACAACCCGAGGAACGGGATGGCGACGGTGAAGTTCTGGCTGTAGGCGCCCATATCGGCGATGCCCTCCAGTTCGAACCCGAGGATCTCGCCGTCCTCGGTGCCTGTCACCGTGGCAGTAGCCACCCAACCGCGACCCTGGATGGTGGAGTTGGCCGCCTCCCGGCGGGTCTCGGTCCACTTCACCGGACGACCCAGATGCTTGGATGCGAATGCCACCAGCACCTCGTCGTTGTACACGTTGAGCTTGCAGCCGAACCCGCCGCCGACCTCCATGGCCTTGACGGTTACCTGGTTCATGCTCATACCGAAGTACTTGCCGATCGCGCCCGCCAGCGCCGAGGGGATCTGCGTGGACGAGTAGATGTCGAACCGGTCGTATCCCGCCTGGTAGTCGGCCATCACCGAGCGGGGCTCGATTGGCACCGGAATGAGCCGCTGGTTCGTCATCTCCTGCGATACGACCACCGCATCATCCCGTTGCTTGGCGGCCTCGATACCCTGCTGCAACTCGGCCAGCGCCGCCTCGTCCGCTCCGAAGGGCCCGACCCACGAAATCAGGGTGTTGGATGCTCCTTCATGGACCGGAACCTCGTCACTAAGCGAATGCTTGAGGTCCACCACCGCCGGCAAGGGGTCGTAGTCGACCTCGACGGCGTCTGCGGCGTCCTTGGCCACGTAGGGGTCCTCCGCCACCACCATGGCCACGGCCTCGCCGACGTGCTTGACCGTTCCGCTGTTCAGGAGGGGCCGCAGCGCCCCTACCGGAACCTGGGCGATGAGCGGGCCGAGGTGGTCGGTGTCCGCCGCCGTGTATACCGCCAGCACGCCTTCCATCGCCGCGGCGGCCGAGGTGTCGACCGACCCGACCTGGGCATGTGCGTAGGGGCTACGAACGAACGCCACGTGGGCGGTAGCGGCCAGCTTGACATCATCCGTGTAGCGGCCCCGTCCCTGGATCAGGGCCGGATCCTCCCGGCGCCGTACCACGCCGCCCAGCACACTTGTCGAGCTCATGCGTTCTCCCATTCAGCCGGGGCAGGCTCTTCGCCGCGCATCTTGGCGCCCGCGTACTCGATGGCCCGCACGATGTTGTGGTATCCGGTGCAGCGGCACAGGTTGCCTTCGATCCCCTGCCGGATCTCGTCTTCCGATGGTTCCGGGTTCTCTTCGAGGAGGGTCACGGCCGACATGATCATGCCGGGGGTGCAGAAGCCGCACTGGAGGCCGTGGCGCTCCCAGAAGCCCTCCTGAACCGGATGCAGCTCGCCGTTGCTGGCCAGACCCTCCACGGTGGTGATGTCCGCACCGTCGGCCTGGGCGGCCAGCATGGTGCAGGAGAGCACCGCCTTTCCGTCGAGGCTGATCGTGCAGGCACCGCAATAGGACGACTCGCATCCCACATGGGTACCCGTCAACCCCAGGGTGTCACGTAAGAAATGGACCAGCAGCGTACGGGGTTCGGCATCCCCCGAGACCTGCTTCCCGTTGACCGACATGGACACCTTCATACAGGGTCTCCTTTCGAAGCGGCTGGCTACCCAGACGGTATCAAAATCGCCGGTTTCGTGTCGAGACGAGCCGGTGTTTTGACCCTCCCGCCCCGGAGAGTGGAGCCACTGGGGAAGGGGGGATCGGGGGGCTAGCGGTCGGTCAGAACCTGGGCGGCGATCTCTGCCGCATTCTCCAGCTGGTCGGCACGGGGCTGATCGAAGATGAACTCGTTCACCCCGACCTCCGCGTAGCGGCCCACCACCTCTAGGAACGCCTCCGGACCGGTCCACGGATCGGGCATTCCCACGGTGGTCAGGTTGGGGATCCATCCGTAGAAAGACCTGATGATCTCCCCCGGGTCGCGCCCGATCTCCAGGCAGGCCTCGTCGAGAATCCGGTTGCGCTCCGCCATCTCGGCGACGGTCCCGTACGAGTTCCAGCGGTCGGCGAACCTGGCGCATATCCGCAACATGCGGGGCCGGTGGGCGCCCATCGTGAACGGCGGCCTGGGCCTCTGCATGGGTTGAGGCCGCAGGCGCGCTCCTCGGAGCCGGTAGTGCCGACCCTGGTAGGTGGTGGCCTCGCCTCGAAGCAGTGAATCGACCACCTCGACCGCCTCGTGAAACCTGTCCACCAGCTCGCCGGGTTCGCCGAACGGCAACCCGATACGCTCGTGTTCCTCCACGAACCATCCGGCTCCGATGCCCACCTCCAGGCGGCCATCGGAAACGTGGTCGATGGTGATGGCCTGCTGGGCCAGCAGGGCCGGATGGCGGAAGGTGTTGCTGGCGACCAGGCAACCGACCCGGATCCGGCTGGTGACCGCCGCCATGGCGGCCAGGAGCGTCCAACCCTCGAAATAGTCGGCGGTGGGATCGCTGGGACGCATGAAGTGGTCGCAATCCCAGACGCTGTCGAACCCCAGCTCCTCGTAGTACCGCCACCGGTCCACGAGGGTGCGATAGGGCAGCGACTGATCGGTGCAGATCCCGTAGAGAATGTCCCTCGTCACCCGTACCTCCTAGGCGGTCATGGATAACGAAGGATCCTAGATGACTAGTTCTTAGCCGTTAGTTCGTGTTCGTATGTTAGCGCTGGCATCCACTACCAACTACAGACTAGCAACCCGAATCTAGAATTCAGGTCTCGAGCCGCTCCGCCAGCACGCGAATCAGCTCGTCCTGGTACCCGGTCAGGTACCGGAGGAGCAGCGCGACCGGATCGGATGCCCGTCCCTCATCGGACCCCCAGCCATCATCCACGATCCCCAACCGGGCGCCGAGAGCCAGGCGAGCCTCGTTGAGCACCATCAGCAACGCCTCAGCCTCCGTAGCGGAGAGGTGCACCGTCCCGCTCTCGGCCGCCTTGAGGACCGAGGCAACTGCGTCCCGGTCCATCCGGCGCTGGCGATCCAACTCCGGGTTCATGAGCCGTTCGTACTCGGACTGCGCATCCTTGTCATCCGGGTACGCAGCCACCGACAGCCGCCTCGCCGCAGGGTCATCGGGCTCGTCGCCCATCGACGCGAGCACCTCCTGCATGAGGGAAAGGGCCACCAGGTCGTCTCCCACGGGACGCATTTCGATGCGATCCGCCAATGTCTTGAATCGTGCCATCACGCCCGTTCGATGGTCGCCCACAGCGCGTAGCGGTGCAAGGTGTAGCAGTCGATCTCGGCCTTTTCGCGGGGCGCTGTGCTGACGATCGAGCGGCCCTCGTGGTGGACCTCAAGCATCAGCCGGGTCGCCTTGTCCTCCGGGTATCCGAAGACGCGGCGGAACACCAGCACCACGTAGGACATGAGATTCACGGGGTCGTTCCAGACCACCACATTCCAACCCCGATCCCGGTCGGCTCGATCGTCCACCTCCGGGGCATCGGTCCGCTCGGGCGCGATGGTGGCAGCCGGCAACCCACTGTGTCCCGTCCTGATCAGGTTCATGTTCTCAGGATATCTCCGAGCGCCGGCCATTGAATGTCCTGATCGCGCCGGGCACAAGGGTATTGAAACTCATCCGGATCGCGGTCACGCTTGTGCCATGAGTGCCACACACGAACCCAGCCCCCCGGCCCGCACCCCACTGCTGCGGCGGACCCTCAGGGATTCGCTCATCGAAGCCGAGCAACTCAGTTATCCGGTCCACCTCCGCACGGCCGGCGGTAGGTCATACACCGGAATACTGACCGAAGTGGGGGTCGATTTCGCCGAGATCCAGACTGCGGGCGGGCCCGTGGACATCGCCCTCTTCTACATCGAGAGCGTCGGCCTTGATGAGGACGCTGTCTGACTACGGCGCCGGACATCTGCCGGCAAGGCTCGGCAGCCCGATGGGACGGCGCGACTGCTCGGCACCTGGCTGTGTCCATTGGTCCGCTTCCGAGGACACGGATGCGCTGCGCTGGTGCTGCATCCAAGGCGACATCCTGCATTCCATCGCCGGGTTGAACAGACCCGGCGAGCCCGATCTGCGATCAGGGCACCTCGGCCGCCGGGTAGGTACCCAGCACACGCAAGGCGGCAAGAGTGGCCGGACGGGGTTCCAGCACGGCCTTCACTCCCTCAGGGCCGGGGTCATGGATCATGTCGGCGTAGAACCGGTAATTCCAGGCCTCGTCCGCGGGCCGTGACTGCAGATGCGTCAGGTTGGCGCCTCGCAGGCCGAGTTCGGTCAGTGCTAGAGCCAGCGCACCGGGTGAGTGAGCCGTCTCGAACACCATCGAGGTCTTGTTGGCGTCCTCGCCCACCTCCCAACCGTCCGGGGCCAGGATCACGAACCGGGTGGTGTTGTGATCCCGATCCAGGAAGTCCTCGAGGAGTACCTTCCCGCCATGGCGCCGGGCGGTGTGTCGGGGGGCCAGAGCAGCCACCGCAGGATCTCCGCTCTCCATAACAGCCCTCACAGCGCCCGCCGTGTCGTAGAAGGGAACCGGGTTCCATCCTCTCTGCTCGATGCGGTCATCCGCCTGTGCGAGGGCTTGGGGATGGGACCAGACCTCCCTGAGACCGTCGATGGTCGATCCCGGAATGCCGATCAGAGCATGGCGTACTTCGATGAGGTGCTCGCCGATGATCGAGACCCGGTGACGGGCCAGACGATCGAGGACGGGCAGAACACTCCCGATGGTGGAGTTCTCGATGGGTAGCACCAGCCGATCCACATCACCTTGCCCGAGCGCATGGAACGCTTGCGCGAAACTACTGAAACCGACCCGCTTCGACTCCGGGTACAGCCGGATCGCCACCTGGTCCGAGTACGACAGGCCTTCGCCTTGGTATCCGATTCTCATGGACCGGAGGGTACTCGGTACGGATATCCCCTCAGGAGGGTCAGACCGGTGTGTAAATCCCGTGAATAGGAGAGGTTCGATGCTACCTTCCTTGCCGGGCCGTGGTAATCGCGGCGGGACGCGCCAACTGTTCCGCTGAGCCGGCGAGAAGGCTGGGAGGACAAGTCTTCGCAGAACAAGTTCCGGAGGAAATACTACTCCTGAACCGCCCCTGTCACACAGGTAACAGAGTTCTCCGGAGACCCGGCACCTTCAAAGTCTCGGACAGGTATGAAAGGCCGAAACACTTCCACACCCGCTGACAGCATGGCCTGGGCCGAGGCCGCCCTTCGCGACTGTGAAGAGACGTTAAGGGCGAAGGCCGAGACCGCTCTGTCCGAAGGGCGGTACGACGACGCGGTCAACCTGGCCTCCTTCGCCAGAGCTGTCAACGAGACGGCCACACGCGCCGAGAACGCGCGCCTGTCCAGGGCATCCGCCGACCGCCAGGCGCTCTCGTACGCTCAACTCGAGGACCCTCGGCTTACGGCGTATCTGGCAAGAAGTACCGGGCAATCGGCCTGGTACACGCGGGACCGCGACGGGCTCGTCAAGACTGTGACCTCGAAGAAGAGCGGGAGCCGCTACACCGTACGTGCGTCCAGGCAGCAGGTGGCGGCGATCGTCAGCTATCTGGCCGCCAACGGAGGGCCCGACAACCCCATCCCGACCCGTGAGATCTTCACGGCTCTATCCGTGGATGGCTCGGCACCGCCCGCCTACCAGGGTCATGTTGTGCTGGGCTGGCTGAGGCAGATCGGAATCATCGTCAAGCGCCGCGGGGACACCGGATACGTGGCGCCCGAAGCCGACCTGCTCGCCGAGCAGTTCGACGACCTGTGGCGATCGCTCCCCCCACACGTATCGGGCTGATCTCGGCTGCGAGAAGGGGCCGGAACGGGTTCCGTCAACCCGATAGTCGGCATCGGAACGCCGGTCGGTGCGGGGTGTGCCCTCCTGATTCTCGTGCTGATTCTTCACGTTCCCGACACGTCCGCGTAGGGGTAGGCGCAGCGCCACCAATGTCGAGCGACCACCTTTCACGTCGCGGCTGACGTCGTGCCTCGGCCAGAGGCGGGTTACCAAGAGGCCGGTCCCGGGTCGGGAGAGCGAGGCTCCCGATCACTCACATCAAGAACAGGATCCGTGGAGAATCAGGGGCTACTCGTCGAAGACGGAGTCGGCCAAGATCATCGAGATGTCCCGTACGGCTACCGACTCCTCTTCACCGAGTTCGCGCACGCCGTCATCGAGCATCACGTAACAGAAGGGACAGGCCACAGCCACCTCGTCCGCGCCGGTTGCCACCGCTTCCTCAGCCCGCTCGATGTTGACCTTCTTGCCCACTCGCTCCTCCATCCACATCTGCGAGCCGCCGGCGCCGCAACAGAACGAGCGGGTCCCGGACCGACCCATTTCCACCACGTTGACCCCGCCGATGGAGGCCACCACCCCCCGGGGCGCCATGTACACGCCGTTGTGGCGCCCGAGGTAGCAGGAGTCGTGGTAGGTCACCGTCTTCGACTTCCCGTTCCTGGTCCGTAGGAGGCCCTGCTCCACCAGGTCGGACAGGACCTGGCTGTGGTGGATCACCTCGTAGTCGCCGCCGAACTGCGGGTACTCGTTTTTGAGGGTGTTGAAGCAGTGCGGGCACTGGGTGATGACCTTCCTCACCCCCCGGTCCGCGAGCGTCTCGACATTCTGGATGGCCAGCATCTGGAAGACGAACTCGTTGCCCGACCGCCGGGCCGGATCGCCGGTGCACAACTCGGCGGGGCCCAGAATTGCGAAGCTGACCCCTGCCTCATGGAGGAGCCGGGCGGTAGCCACCGTCACCTTCCGGTTACGATCGTCGAAGGAGCCGGCACAACCCACCCAGTAGAGATACTCGGCCGTCTCGACATCTTGGCCGAGGATCGGTACCTCGAAGTCCAGCTCGGAGGTCCACGCTGCCCGGTCCGCCTGGCCCATGCCGTACGGATTGGAGGAGTTCTCCATCGACAGGTACGCCTTCCCCAGCTCGGACGGGAAGTCCGCTTCCATCAACGCCAGGTAGCGGCGCATGTCGAGGATCTTGTCCAGGATCTCGATGTCGACCGGGCAGATCTCGTCGCATGCCTTGCACGATGTGCAGGCCCAGAGCTCCTCGGGAGTGATCCGCTCGAAAACGTTGTCGGCGGACACCGTGATGGCCTCATCCACCGAGACCGGAGGCGTCACCGCAGGGTCCGCCGTCCGTGACGCCACCTCGCCGAGCTTGAGCACGATCTCGCGGGGATCCAGCGCTTTGCCGGTGGCGTTGGCCGGACACACCGATGTACAACGTCCGCACACGGTGCATGCGTCTGTGTCGAGCAGCTGTTTCCAGGTGAACTCCCCCACCGCCGACGCGCCCACGGTCTCGATGTCCTCGACCTCCATCAGGTTGGGCATCTCCCGCATCGCGCCCGGTGGCCGTTCCTTGGGACCGAGGAACATGTTGACGGGCGAGGTGACCATGTGCCGGAGCTTGGTGGTGGGAAGCACCACCAGGAACGCCAGGAAGGAGGCGACGTGGATCACCCAGATGACCTGATGGATCCCAGCTGCCGGCCCTTGCGGAACCAGCAGCGAGAGCGGATAGCCCACGAACGACCACACCTCGTACGACGGCCGGTTCTCGACCGCGATCCGGGCCGCTTCGGTTGCCAGCCCGCTGACGCCGATCAGCGCCAGGGTGACCAGGATCCAGAAGTCCTCGGGTCGGGTCTTGGATCGGAGGCGCCACGGCGCCTGCCCGTACCTTCTCACGAAAGCCCAGGCCAACCCCCCGAGAAACACCAGGGCCGCCGCATCCAGGATGAAGGAATAAGCCCTGTAGACATCGTCCTGGAGGAACTTGAAAGCGGCCGGGAGCAGGTGATCGATCTCCAGGGTCACCGTGCCCAGGAACAGCACCAGGAACCCGTAGTAGACCATGGAGTGCATCAGGCCGGCGCCGCGGTCGCGCATGAGGGTCTGCATCCGGAGCCCGGCGCCCATGGCCTCCAGCCGCTCCCTCCAGAGACCGGTCCGCCGGTCGGGCGAGCCACGCTGCCAATTCCTGGCCCGGAGCGAGAACAGGTAGAAGGTCAGGAACAGGAAGCCCGCCACCGCCACGTAGAACATGGCTTCCACCGCGGTCGGGATGTTGACGAACACCTTGCGGGATACGGGGCTCTCGGCGTGGCCCGGAAACTGCCCGGCAAACCAACTGGCCAGTGTTCCCAACGCCACCAGCACTCCCAGGAACACCAGTATCTCGGCGGCGGTGAACTTACGACGCATCCGGGCTCCTCCGTGTGCGGACGGCCGCCCGAAGTGTAGAGCGGTGGCTCGTTGCTAGGACGTGTTCGCGCTATGCGCGTTCGTTAGTCATCGCGGATCCCGTGGTTGGTCTGTGTGGCGGCGGTGGGACATGGCGCCGATGGCGGTCCAGAGCACGCCGACCGCAAAGCAGACCGACCACGATCAACTAGCCGGCGGCGATCTCTCCTAGTTCTATGGAGCGTTCGGTAGCGGCGGCAACCGCCTCACGGACCACGTCCACGAAGCCGCCCTGGTCCATTACCGCCAGAGCCTCGGCGGTGGTGCCGCCCGGAGACGCCACCCGTTGACGCAGGACGGAGGGGTCGTCATCGGAGGACTCCATCATGGTCCCCGCGCCCCTGATGGTCCGAGCCGCCAGCCGCAGTGCCGTTTCGGGATCGAGTCCCTGCCGGACCCCCTCGGCAATCATCGCCTCGGCCAGCAGGTAGGCATAGGCCGGACCGCTCCCGGAGACCGCGGTCACCGCGTCCATCAGGACCTCATCGACCTCCTCCACCAGGCCGACGGCCGACAGCACGGCCCGGGCCGCAGCCATGTGGTCAGCAGTGGCGTGCGCGCCGGGAGAGCAGGCTGTGATCCCCTCGCCGACCAGTGCCGGCGTGTTGGGCATGGTCCGGATCACGGGCATTTCGCCCAGGGCCCGCTCGTACACGCTGATCGGAACCCCGGCCACCAGCGCCACGAGCACCTGATCCGCCGTCAATACCTCGGCCAGTTGACTCAGAGCGACATGGATGTCCTGGGGTTTCACGGCCAGCACCACGATGTCCTGGCCGTCGATGCCGTCTGACGGCTCGCCCACGGTCCGGCAGCCGGTGTTCTCCCGCAACTCCGCGGCCCTAGGTTCGTAGGCCTCGATCAGCGTCAGGTCCGCAGGGGTCCAGCCGGCCTCGAGCAGGCCGGAGAGCAGGGCTCCGCCCATGGCGCCGACCCCGACGATTGCGATGGAGGACCGATCCATAGCCCGAGTATATGGCGGCCGCCTGTACGCTCCGGCTCCGGCACGGTTCCTCCCGCGGGTGGCTACGGACGGTTGAGGACTTCCCGGATCGAGGCCACCAGCGCTCCTACCGCCTGACGGTTGTATCCCTCGGGGATGATCAGGTCGGCGTGCCGCTTGGAGGGCACCACGAACCGCTCGTGCATGGGTTTCACGGTGGCCTGGTACTGGGCGATGATCGATTCGAGCGATCGCCCTCTCTCCCGCATGTCCCGCTCGACCCGGCGCAACACCCTCAGGTCGGCATCGGTGTCCACGAACACCCGGAGGTCCAGCCTCTCCCGCAGGTCGGGGTCCACCAGCGTCAGTATCCCCTCGATCAGGATCACCGGCCGCGGCGGGATGGCGAGGGTCCGGGACCGGCGCAGGTGCCTGGTGAAGTCGTACAACGGGTGCTGGATGGTCTCCCCAGCCGCCAGGCCCTCCAGGTGGGCCAGGAGCAGTTCGGTCTCGAGCGAGTCGGGATGGTCGTAGTTGACCCTGGTCCGCTCCTCGTAGGAGATCTCGGGCCGGTGCCGGTAGTAGGCGTCATGGGCGATCAGCGCCACGTGGTCCGGGCCGATCCGGTCGACGATCGCCTGGCAGATCGTGCTCTTGCCCGAGCCCGATCCGCCCGCCACACCGATCACGAAGGGGTGCCCGGTCTGCCGGTCCCGGTCTCCCTCTCCCACCCGGAACCCCCCGGACGTGCTCACCGCCGGCCCTTGGCCGCCTTCTGCTCCGCCTTCATGCGCGCCTTGGCTTGCCGCAGCGCATCGATCTGGTCGAACTCGGCGATGTCGGCGATGGAGGGCCAGTCGGCGGCCACCTCCTCCCATCCCGGGGGGCCCTCACCGAGCCGCTTGCCGACGATGCCCGCAAAGATGCGCGCCTTGGCGTCGCCGAATCCGGGGAGCTTCTTGAGCCGCCTCAGCAGTTCGCGACCGTCTGCAGCGGTCCTCCAGATGGCCGCCGCGTCACCGTCGTAATGGTCCGAGAGCGCCTGGCACAGCGCCTGCGTGCGACGGGCCATGGCGTTCGGAAAGCGGTGGAGAGCCGGCGGGCCCCGGAACACCGCCTCCAATTCGTCCCCGTCGACGGCGGCGATGTGGGCCGCGTCCAGCGGCCGCCCCAGCCGTTCCGCGAGGGCATGCGGGGAATGGAAGGCCACCTCCATCCTCACCTGCTGGTCCAGCAGCATCCCGATCATGAGAGCCAACGGACTGGTGGCGAGAAGCCGGTTGGCATCCTTAGAAGAGGTCCACGGAAGCATCTCGGGCATGAGTCCTCCTTTTGGCCTGAACGGTAGCGGTCGCGTCCGCACGGTCGCCGGGTCGGGACAGCGGCAGCCGGAGGGCGATGGGTACCGTCGGGCGCCGAGAGCAACAGCGTCTACGGGCCCGGCCGTCCGACCATTCGACATATCGGTCCCGACAATCTGGTTGACTTGTCACGTGTCGATCATGCTGAACCCCTATTCGGAACGGGCCGAGTGGTTCGAGATACTGTCCCGGGAACTCCCGGACATGAAGATCCAGTTCTGGCCGGACATCGACGACCCCGATTCCGTCGAGTACGCGATCTTCTGGACCCACGACACGGAAGATCTGAGGCGCTACCCGAACCTGCGCGCCATCCTGGCGACGACTGCCGGGGTCGAGCAGTTCGCCGGCGGCGACTATCCGGACGTTCCCATCGTTCGGATGGCCGACGCGACGATGGCAGACGAGATGGCCGCCTACGCCGCCCACTGGGTGGTGCACTTCCATCGCAAGCTGCACACCTACCTCGACCAGCAGGCGGCGAAGGTGTGGAGGCCGATCCGGGCCACTCCCACGGGTAGCTTCCCGGTCGGCATCCTGGGCTTCGGCGCCATCGGTCGTCGCATCGGGGAGTGCCTGGCCGTGCTCGGCTACCCGGTCAATGCGTGGACCCGGACCGGAGGCCACGAGGAGGGCGTCACCCACTACCGGGGCCGCGACGGTCTCGAGGAAATGGTCTCAGCCTCCGGAGCCGTGATCAATGTGCTTCCCCATACCCCTGAGACCCGGGGGCTGATCGATGCGGGGATCCTGGAACGCTTCACGCCCGGTTCGATCTACATCTCCCTAGGCCGGGGCGCCACCACGATCGAATCCGACCTCGTATCAGCCCTCGACGAGGGGGTCCTCTCCGCCGCCGTGCTGGACGTCACCGAGACCGAGCCTCTCCCTGCCGACTCGCCGCTCTGGGACCACCCCCGGGTCCGCATCACCCCCCACACCAGCGGCTTCACCAGAGCACCGACTGCGGCGCCTCTGATCGCGGCCAACATCCGGCGCCTCCAGCGAGGGGAGCCACCCTTCCCCCTCTACGACCCGCGCCAAGGCTACTGAGGTCGGGATTGGGCGTCCCGGCCATCGACCTCCGTGGCGTGACGGTCAAGAAGGCCGGCAAACAGCTCGTCTCCGGGATCGACTGGAGAGTCGGGATCGGCGAACGCTGGGTGCTGTTCGGACCCAACGGCGCAGGCAAGACCACCCTGCTGCAGGTCATTTCGACCTACCAGTTCCCGACCAGTGGCACGGCCACCATCCTGGGCGAGCGCATGGGACGCACCGACGTCCGCCGGCTCCGGCCCCGGATCGGATACGTGGGACCAGCTCCGTCCGCCCTGGTTCGGCGGTACCTGCCGTGCCGGGACGTGGTCATGACCGGGCTCCACGCCGCCTTCGTGGACACCAGATGGCACTCCTACACACCGGAGGACCGCCGCTACGCCGATCAGCAGATGGAGCTGATGGGGGTGGACGCCATGGCGGATCGAGAGTTCGCCACCCTGTCGGATGGCGAGAAGAAGCGGGTGCTGATCGCCCGGGCCCTGATGGCACGACCCGAACTGTTGCTGCTGGACGAGCCGGGAACCGGTCTGGATCTCGGAGCCAGGGAGAGGTTGATCGCCTCCCTGGCAGCGATGGGGGATGGAGCGCGGACGCTCACAGTGATCCTGGTGACCCACCATGCGGAGGAGATCCCACCCGGCTTCGAGGACATCCTGATCCTGGCCGCGGGGAGGGTGCGGGCGTCAGGTCGGACACGGGAGGTACTGACGGGAAGGACCCTGACCGCCATCTACGGCATGCCGTTGGTGGTCGAGTCGTCGAACGGTCGCTACCTGGCGATGGGAGCGGAATGAGAACCCCCCACCGGAGGATCAGACCTTGATGCCTCGCCGCTTGAGGTCCGCCATCACCGACTCGATCCCCTTCTTGTCGATGGTCTTGATCCCCTTGGTGCTGACTGTGAGGGTCACGTAGCGGCGCTGCGAGGGAACCCAGTAGCGCTTCTTCTGGACGTTCGGGGTCCAGCGCCGGCTGGATCGCTTGTGGGAGAACGAGACTTTCTTGCCGAACGTCGGCTTCTTACCGGTGACCATGCAGATTCTGGACATGTCGACTCCCCGGATCGGAGTGCAGGTGCGGGACGCCAGTCTAGAGGGGGATATGGCAATCGCAACCTGAGACTGTTGGCGGTCCCGCATACACCTGTGGCGGTCATTCCGGCCCGGCACCGTCTCCTTGCTCTAGACTCGACGGATCCGTTCGTCGAGGGAGGATTCGCATGGACCTAATTGCGCAGCGGGGGCGCTCCAAGTCGAGAACCAGGATCATCGTCGCAGGGATACTGACCCTGGGCTTGCTCCTCCTCCGCCCCACCGTGGCCTCGGCTGCGGAGATGGCCGAGGGCGAGGTGGCGTTCATCCTCAACACGTTCTCCTTCCTCGTATGGGGTGCGCTCGTGATGTGGATGTGCGCCGGCTTCACCATGCTCGAGTCGGGCGCGGTCCGAACCAAGAACTCGTCGATGATCTGCCTGAAGAACATCGGGATCTTCTCGATCGCCTGTCTCGCCTACTACGTGATCGGCTACAACCTGATGTACGTGAACGTGGGCGACGTGATCGGGTCGTTCCAGTTCTTCTACTCGGCGTCGCCGGCCGAGATCGACCTGGTGGGCGGCCAGGCGGGCGCCGTCGGAGATGTCGTCGCGAACAGCTACAGCGTGCTGTCCGACTGGTTCTTCCAGATGGTGTTCGTCGCCACTACCGCGTCCATCGTGTCGGGAGCGATCGCCGAACGGGCCAAGCTGTGGCCCTTCTTCGGGTTCACGCTCGTTCTGGCGGCGTTCATCTACCCGATCGTCGGTGCATGGACATGGGGCGGCGGCTGGCTGGCCGAGATGGGATTCGCGGACTTCGCGGGGTCGACCATCGTGCATAGTGTCGGCGGCTGGGCAGCCTTGGCCGGCGTGCTGGTCATCGGGCCCCGCCTCGGTAAGTTCCGCAAGGACGGATCGGTCAAGCCGACTCCGCCCTCGAACGTTCTGCTGGTGACACTCGGAGTGTTCATCCTCTGGCTGGGCTGGTTCGGCTTCAACGGCGGGTCCCAGTTGGCTCTCGGATCGGCTCTCGATGCCGTGGCCATGAGCACCGTGCTGGTCAACACCAACTTGGCGGCGTGCGCCGGCGTACTCGCCGCCCTGGCGGTCTCCAGGCCGCTCCTGGGGCGAATCGATCTGTTCGCGGGCCTGAACGGCGCCATCGCCGGTCTGGTCTCCATCACCGCTGCCCCGACCCACAACAATCTCTACTGGGCGGTCATCATCGGGGCCATAGGCGGCGTCCTATGCACGCTCGGGATCAAGACCCTCGAGCAACTCAAGGTCGATGACGTGGTGGGAGCGATTCCCGCCCACCTCGTCTGCGGTATCTGGGGAACTCTGGCCGCCGCCTTCGACAATGCCGACGCCACCTTCGGGGTACAGCTGATCGGTATCGTTGCGGTGGGAGCGTTCGTGTTCGCCGTTTCCTGGACAGTCTGGACCCTGATCGATCGGACCATCGGCCTACGCGTATCCGTCCAGGCCGAGCAGATGGGCCAGGACGTGGCCGAGCTCGGTATGGAGTCCTATCCCGAGTTCGTTCTCATGCCGGAGAACTTCGATGATGACGAGTAGCCGGCCCGCCGACCCCGCCTAGGCGGGAACGAGAAGCCTGGGAGCCTCGGGGCGGCCCCGCCGCCCCGATCGGGCTAGCCGCCTATACGCTGGACCGGGCTCGGGCCGCCAGGTAGTTGACGTGGTGGCTCTCCTCACAACCCAGGTCACTGCTCGGCGACGCGGTCTTGTCCAACTGGATGGTGATGTGGTTGATGCCGTGTCCCTTGATGATCTCGCGCAACCGGCGGAGCAGCAGGTTGGTGTCTCCCTCGTAATCCGGGTCGATCATGACGTGCCCTGAGAAGGTCGTCTCGTCCGAACTGACGGCCCGGATATGGATATCGTGGATCAGCGTGACGCCTTCGATCTCGAGATCGCTCCCCAGCTTGTAGACGTCGATGTCCGCGGGGACCGAGTCCACCAGCACATGGAAGACCTTGACCGACAGCGGCCAGGCGCTCCGGAGGATCAGGAAGGCGATGACCACGCTGAGGATGGGGTCGATCATGTTCCACCCGGTCGTGAGGATGACAATGCCCGAGATGACCACGCCCACGGATCCCAGCAGGTCGGCCATGACGTGCTGGAAGGCGCCCTCCACGTTGAGGCTGTCCTTGGCGGAACGATGGAGCACCCACGCCGCGCCCACGTTGACGAGTAACCCCAGCACGCCCACGATGAGCATGCCCAACCCTTCCACATCCGGGACGTCCTGTACCCGGTGATAGGCCTCGAGCAGAACCCAGAGGCCGACGATCCAGAGGGTGAGAGCGTTCACCATGGCGGCGAGCGCCTCCAGGCGTTGGTAGCCGAACGTGCGCTCCACCGTGGCCTCCCGCTCGGCGAAGCGAAGGGCGACCAGGGCGAGGGCTATCGACATGGCATCCGAAACCATATGACCGGCGTCCGATAGCAGGGCCAGGCTCTTGGTGAGTATGCCGCCGATGACCTCGGCGAACATGAACCCGGCGATCAGTATCAGGGCGATGGTCAGGGCACGCTTGCTGACGCCCCGTAGGTCGTGGGAGTGGTCGTGGCCCCCGTGCCCATGGCCATGCCCGTGGTGGTCGTGCCCGTGGTGATCGTGGCCGGAGTGATCATCATGCTCATCATGATCATGGCCGGAATGGTCGTGCCCGTGGTGATCGTGGCCGGAATGGTCCTCATGCTCATCATGATCATGGCCGGAATGGTCGTGGCCGTGGTGATCGTGGCCGGAATGGTCCTCATGCTCATCATGATCATGACCGGAGTGATCCTCATGCGCGGAATGATCATGGTCGTGAGAACTGTGCTCGTGAGTATGCCTATCCGCCACCGCACCCACCTTTCGACAGAAGTCACTGGTGACCAGTGGTCGAGCAGTCTACCGCAGCGTCCCACTCGGATAGGGGTGGACTACGTCGAATACCGGAGAGGTCCTCCTCGCGCGTTTCCGGCCGCTACCCTGTCGGGCAGAGCCCCGACGCGCCGGGGCAGTGCACGATTCGACACATCGCATGAGCGCAGCACGACGCTGGCTTCCACTATGTCCACGGAGGTAGGCGGATGAACGTAGTCAGATCAGCTATCCGAACCGGACCCCTCGTCGCGCTGGCGATGGGCCTGCTGCTCCTCGCAACCGCGTGCGGGACCGAACCGGAGCCGACGCCCGAGACCGAACCCGAGATGTCGCTGGAAGACATACTCGCGCGGACGGGAGAGAACCTGACCGCCCTGTCGACGGCAAAGTTCCAGATGATCGACGAGGAGGAAACGGGCGCGAAGTTCTTCGGCGCCACGTTGAAGAACGTGAACGGGGAAGTCCAGTCACCCGATAGCGCCAAACTCGTCGTGGAGATCGAGTCTGCCGCCCTGGGGTTCGCTGAAGTACAGATTGTGGCGGTCGGGGACGAAGCGTTCATGAAATTCTCGGCGGGCGCTCCCTGGAACCCCCTGCCGCTCGACCAGGTTCCATTCAACTTCGTCGGGCTGGGCATCACTCTCAGCGATCTGTTGCCTCTGGTCCAGAACGCCACGATCGCAGGCGAGGAGTCCCTCGGGAGTGGCCCGGCGGTCCTGGTCGAGGGAACCCTCGTGTCCGAGGACCTGTCGACCTTGATCACGTCCGCGGACTCCGGCCATCCGATCGATCTGACCCTGTGGATCGGCAAGGCGGACCAGGTGTTACGGCAGATCCGCATAGCCGGCC
This sequence comes from Acidimicrobiia bacterium, assembly GCA_022827785.1. GTDB lineage: Bacteria > Actinomycetota > Acidimicrobiia > Spongiisociales > Spongiisociaceae > Spongiisocius. Next base: position 32,386 of record JAJEIM010000001.1, on the reverse strand, counting down.
AGATCTTCGATGACGACGGGCCTGGGACGAGCCGCCTGATAATCCTCTCCGACTACGGCGCACCCGTAGAGATTCAACTTCCGGACACCGCCTCCGGAACGTGAACGCCGTCAGGTCTCGCCTCACCGCACTGGGGTCTTCGCGGACGGGAGTCCTGACAATCATCTGCCTGGGGGTCTTCTCGACCGCCCTGGACCAAACGGTGGTCAACACCGCGCTACCGACCGTCATGCTGGAGTTGAAGATCCCCCTGACGGACCTGGACTCGGCTTCCTGGATCATCACCGGGTACCTGGTCAGCTACACCGTTGCCATGCCGTTGGCCGGACGGCTGTCCGACGTCCACGGGCGGGTGAAGATCTTCCAGCTGGCGCTGCTCGTGTTCGCCATCGGCTCGGCACTCGTCGCTGTGGCGCCGAACTTTCCTTGGATCGTCTCCGCGAGGGTGCTCCAAGCCGCCGGAGGGGGCGCCACGGTACCCATCGCCATGGCGATGGCGGTGGCTGCCGTCCCGCCACACCAGCGTGGGGTGACGCTGGGTCTTGTCGCCGCGGCGGCCGAGGCCGGGTCGGTCCTGGGTCCTCTCTACGGAGGCGCCATCATCGAATGGATCGGCTGGCGGTGGATCTTCTGGTTGGACGTGCCGCAGAGCCTGATACTGATGGCACTCCTGACCGTCCTGCCGAATCGCCCCAATCGCGAGGCCAGGATGGACTATCTGGGCGCGGTGACTCTGGGAGCGGCTCTCCTGATCCTCACCGCCGCGCTGTCCCAACGAGCCATCTTCTCCCTTGAGTCCGTCGTCCCGTACCTGATGCTGGCCGTGGGTATCGCCCTCGTCTTCGCCCTGGTCAAGGTGGAGAAACGCGCCGAGCAACCCCTGGTGGCTCCGTTCCTGCACCGCTCCAAGGCATTCGTCACCGCCAACGCCGCCCAGTTTCTCGTGGGTGTCGCGCTGATCATCGGCCTGGTCGCCGTTCCCCTGATGGCCAACACCGTCATGGAGAAGGAGACTTGGGAGAGCGCCCTTCATCTGGTCCGGCTGACGGCCGCCATCCCGCCGGGAGCGCTGATCGGCGGCTACATCATGCGCTGGACAGGGGTAAGGGCCGCCACCATCGTCGGCCTTGTGCTCATCGGCGTGGGATTGATCTTCATGGGCGGTTGGGAAGCCGAGGTCGGACAGTTCGAGTTGACGGCGCCCCTCATCACGGCGGGCCTGGGATTCGGGCTGGTCATCCCGCCGATCAGCGTCACCGCCCTCAGTGCTGCCCCCAGCCACTACTGGGGCACCGCCGCTTCGTTGATCACCGCAGCCCGGATGGTGGGCATGGCCCTCGGCCTCGCTGCCCTGTCCACCTGGGGGATAGAGCGCTTCTACAGCCTGACCGCCGACGTCACGATCGGCCCGACGTACGAGGAGACGGCGGCCCCGCTGATAGAGGCCGGCGTGACGGTGTTCCAGAGCCTGTTCACGGTCGCGGGGATTCTGGTCCTCCTGGCGATACTGCCGGCACTGTCGATGAAGGTGGAGGACATCGGCATGACCGAGGATCTTCCCGAAGGCTGAGCAGGCGATGCCGAGGCGTATTGCAGTTATCGGTGGGGGCATCTCCGGGCTGGCCGCCGCCTGGGGGCTGCACCACCATCCGGACCGGTTCGACTTCAGGCTGTTCGAGGCTCGGGACCGGATAGGGGGAAATGCGGTGACGGTGGACATGCGCCAGGATGACGGCAGCTCCATCCCTTTCGACATCTCGGTAACCGCCTGCATACCGTCGGTGTATGACCACATCGTGTTGCTGATGGAGCGGTTCAGCATCGAGTTGGTCGATACCAGGTTCAGCTACAGCGTGAGGTACCGCGGCGGCGTCTACGCCCACGATTTCGACTCCGAGATCAGGCGGCAACTCCAGGCCGAGATCGCGAAGTTCCAACGGGTCCTGGCGCGCCTGCACCGGTTCGGCAGCCTCAGCCGCTCCCGGTCGAAGCTGCTGAACGCCCTCAACCCCTTCAACTACATCAGCATGGGGACGGTGCTGAATCTGGGTGGGTTCTCCGGGGACTTCCGGTACAAGATCCTGAAGCCCATGTTCGTCAACTTCCTGATGGCGACCAATGTCTTCGACATGCCCGCGGCCCTGTTCTCCAGGTATCTCGAGTTCTTCGATATCGAGGCCGCCACCCCCATGCAGACCTGGGACCGCGGCACCCGGCGCATCTACGAGCACCTGTCGGCCGGCTTCCGGGACAAGATCTATCTCGGGAGGCCGGTCCGGAAGGTGTACCGCACACCGTCCGGGGTGGTGGTCGAGGATGAGAGCGGCGCGAAAGAGAAGTTCGACGACGTGATCTTCGCCTGCAATGCGAACCAGACGTTGATGATCCTCGACCAGCCCACCATGCTGGAACGCTACATCCTGTCGTCGGTCCGGTACGAGAGCGAACTCCACAACCACACGGTGGTGCATTCGGACTCGTCGGTCCTCCCGGACAACGAAGTGAAACCCCTGGAGACGCGCAGCAACCACATCGAGCAATACGGTTCCAGACCGGACAACTACGAAATCACCTACATCATGCACAACCAGCAACCATGGGCGAAAAAGTCCGACAAGCCCTGCCTGGTTACCTACAACCCCATCAGCCACATCGACGAGCAGAAGACCATCGGAAGATGGTGGTTCCAACACATCGTGCACGACGTGCGCCAGGCCACGCTGCTCATCTACCTGTTCCGCTTCATCCAGGGACGGAGAAGGACCTGGCACTGCGGAGCCCACACCCTGATCAACAGCCAGGAGACCTGCTTCGTGAGTGGCCTCGCCGCCGCAAGACAGCTCGGCGCCGGCTACCCCTTCGACAACCCCGAAGCCAGGCGATCGTTCAACCACTACGGCAGCCTCCTGCACGGCTGGCGCTTCAAGAAAGCCAGGGGATGACACCATCGGAGGCCGGGTCCGCTCACTGTTAGGATTCGTGACTCTGTCAAGATGAACGTCGAGGTTGCTCCCGGTTGGGCTGCCGGCCCCATGGGAAGACCCGCTCTTAGGGGAAGTTGATGTTTACAAGCGCCGTGATCCCTAGCAGGCCATGAGCAAGGCACTCGACCGGCTGCGCCGCCTGGTGACGCGCTTCCCATGGGTCACCGTCGCAGTCCTCCTCCTGGTCACCGTTGCCCTGGGCGCCGGCTCGGTACAGCGCGCGGAGCCGCCAGAGACCTCGGAGACGCTTCCCGACGGCAGTGCGGTAGCCAGGGCCCTGGACGAGATCGATGAACTCTTCGGGGACTCCGAGGCCCACGTCGTGACCCTTCTCTTCCGCGGAGACGCCCTCACCCCCGAGGGGCTCGCGCAGATGGACAGCCTGGTCAACGAGATCATCGCCGATCCGGGCGTGAGAGAGCTGCTGGCGCCTCCTGATCCCGTCTTCGCGCCCTCCTTCCTGGTCAAGGCGGTCCTCCAGGTGGACACGCTGGCGTCGGTCACGCAGGCGGAGATCGATTCGGTCCGCAACGTCCCCGGCATCGGGGAGGCATTCGACGCCACGACCGGAGTGGACACGGACGGGACGCCGATCGCCATCGCCACCATCAATCTGGCGGACACCAACGACGAGCGAATCTATACGGCCTCGCGGACGGTCGACGAGTTGGCGAATGCCGACGAGGGCCCGCTGCGGGTGAGCAGCATCTCGCCAGTGGTGGTCGAGGACGAGTACAAGAGAGCCACCGAGGAGGGGATGGCCCCGCTGGTGGGTGCTGCGTTCCTCCTGATTGCCGCGCTGATCCTGCTCTTCATGCGCACGGTGTCGGATCTCCTCCTCACCCTCGGAGGACTCCTGCTGTCGATCATCTGGATCGTCGGGGCGGAGGGATGGCTCGGTCCCAACGCGCTCGGCCTGGTCGGCCCTCCGAACTCGCTCACCACGATGGTGCCGATAATCCTGATCGGCCTCACGGTGGACTATGCGATCCAGATCGTCTCGCACTACCGGGAGCAACGCCTCGCCGGCGAGGAAGTGGTCGGGGCCGTCCGGATGGGACTGCGACACGTTACCCTGCCGCTCACGCTCGCGGCGGTCACCACCATCGTGAGCCTGCTGGTGAGCCTGTTCTCGCCGATCGGGATAGTCAACGACTTCGGCGTCATCGCCGGACTCGGCGTAGGGATGAGCCTGCTGGTGATGCTGACGCTTATCCCGGCCGGACGCACGATCATCGACCGGAGGCGCGCCGCAAAAGGCAAGTTGAAGGAGCCCCGTCCGATCTCGACCGCCCTGCCCGGTATCAGCCGGATGGCGGAGTGGCTGGGGAAAGGAGTAACCCGGCGGCCCACGCCCTACATCGCCGGAGTGATCGCGGTGACGATCGGGCTCGGATTCGCGGCGACCGACCTGGAGTCGGAGTTCAGCATCCGCGACATCCTCCCGAGAGGCGGGGGATTGCTGGAGGACATGAACACGCTCGATGCGGCGATCGGAGGCTCTACGGAGATGGTCACCGTGCTGGTGAAGGCCGAAGCCACGGACACCCGCACCCTTATCGACCTTCATGACCTCACCACCGCCTTTGCGGACGAGACGCGCCGCCCGGGCGCGGCGGCGGGGCCGATCCAGGCTTCCTACGACCTGATCGTGCACGACTGGATAAACGACAGCGGAATGCCCGGCGACAAGTACGACGCGGAACTCGCCGCCCTCATCCAGGAAGCCTCCGCCGGGATCGAACTCGATGCCGGGTTGATGCAGGAGTTCCTCGAAAGGCTCGAGGCGAAGGATCCCCTCCTGGGCCGTCTGCTGGTCAACAATCCGGGCGGCACAGACGCCATGCTGCTCCAGTTCCCGGCCTTCGCCGGCGACACCTCGCAGGCTCGGAACACCCAGCGGGAGATCGAGGAACTCTGGTTCGGCGACGACAGCGCGCTTACGGCGACCTCGTCCAGCATCATCTCGTTCACCGTCACCGACGCCATCACCGAGCAGCAGACAGAGGCCATCAGCACCACCATCGCAGTGGCCCTCACCGTCCTCGCCCTCTTCTTCTGGATGACGGTCCGCCAGCCTGCCCTGGGTTTCGTGGCGGTCTTCCCGATAGTCCTCGTACTCATCTCGGTGCTGGGCACCATGGCGCTGCTGAACATCCCCTACACGCTCATCACATCCATCATCACCGCGCTCTCGATCGGGATCGGGGTCGACTACACCATCCACATGATCCATCGCTACCGCGAGGAGTACGGCCACCACCGCAACCCCGAGAGAGCGGCCATCCAGACGCTCTCCGTCACCGGATCGGCGCTGCTCGGCTCCGCCATGACCACGGCCCTCGGGCTCGGCGTGCTGGTGTTCTCTCCCCTGGCCGCATCCCAGCAGTTCGCCATCACCGCGGCCATCACGATCGCCTACTCGCTGATCGTCTCCATCGTGCTGGTGCCGCCCGCCATGACGATTTGGGGCGCATACCAGAACATGCGGCTCCGCTCGAAGACGCAGCGCTGGGCCGAAGAACTCGACGAGATGATCGACGCCGTTCACCGCCGCCACGAGGCCGCCGGGGAACCGTCCTAACCCACCCGGCCATGGCCCCGGAAAAGCCGGCCGCAGGGGAAGGAGTGATCGGGTGACGCATCGTTTGGCGCGTCCATTCACGATGGCGGTAATGGCCACGGCTCTTTCAGCGGTTGCCGCCTGTGCGCCACCAGGCTCCGTGGGATCTGTCTCAGGCGAGGTGCGCTTTGCTCGCGAGGTCGAGTTGCCCGAGGGCGCGGTCGTCTCCGTCCGGCTGCTGGACACCACGCTGGCCGATGCCCCCTCCGTGGAACTGGGGCTTGACGTGATCGAGAACGCCGACCGCCTCCCGGTCAGCTTCCGCATCGGGTACGACCGCGACCGGGTCGTCAGTGGCAACGAGTACTCGCTGAGCGCCGATGTCAGGCACGGCGATGACCTGCTGTACGTCAACGACACGGTCCACCCGGTGCTCACCCGTGGTGCTCCCGCGAACTCCGATGTCGTGGTTGTGTCGACCAACCCCTTCGACACCTGCGTCGAGCCCCTGCCGGGACAGATTCACGTCGAGATGGCTGAGCAAGACCTACCCCGCGGGGCCGTGCTCCAGGTTCGGCTGATCGACGTCACTGATCCTGAAGCACGGCTCGTGGTCGCAGAGACGGCTCGGGGCGACATCGACAGGTTCCCGATCGAGTTCTCGCTTCCGCACGAAGGCGTGCAGATCAGTCGCCACAGCAGGTACGAGCTGGAGGCCGAGATCGTTGCCGGTGACGAGATTCTCTACCACATCCCGAGAGCCGAGTGGCGCCGGACATGGCTCCCGCACTGCCCGAACGCCGACCTCCAGATCGTCAACAGCGTGTTCCCAGTCATCGAGTTCCCCGAACCCGGGTAAGGGATACGCGAACCGTAACCTTGTCGAGTTCCACGTCATGGCCATGCGGTTCGAAGGCTTCCGAAGGTCAGCAAGCGCCGGCATGAGGTCCAGCAGGTTGAGGCTTGAGGTATCTGATCGGAAGGACCCTCTACGGACCTGGTTGGATCGGGTCAGGTTTGGAACTTGTTGCCTTCGAAGACCGTGCCCCATATGGGGATGTCGCGGAGGGACTCGGCGCCGGCCAGGTAGGGGTCTTCTTCGAGGATGGTGAAGTCGGCTCGCTTGCCCCAGCGCAGGGATCCGATCTCGTCCTCGAGCCCGAGGATGTACGCCGCGTTGGTGGTGATGGCCCTGATGGCAGCGTCCAGCGAGGCCCGCTCGTTCGGGCACATCACGGCGCCGGACTCGGCGATCCGGTTGGCGGCCACCCAGGCGTTATTGAGAGGTTTCGCCGGCGCCATGGGGAAGTCCGAGTGGACGGCGAACCGCACCCCTGCTCGCTCCAGCGAGCCGAGCCTCGACATCTGGGACGCCCGCTCGTGCCCGACCGTGTGGGCGGCGAAGGCCTCGGAGAGCTCGTAGACGTAGTAGGCGTTGGCCGAAACCACTCCCCCGACCGCCGCGATGCGCTCGACCTGTTGCGAACTCGAGATGCCGAAGTGCTCGAACGTGAACCGATGATCGAAGCGGGGGCGTTCCCACTGGAGCTTCTCAAGGGTGGACAGCGCCAACTCGACGCCGAGGTCCCCGCTGCAATGCACATGGATCCTGAGCCCGGCGTTCCACAGCACCCGGGCGATCTCCTCGAACCTCTCCGGGGGTGTGATCCACTCGCCGTGGCGGCCGTCGAGGTGTCCCGGAGGCTTGAGCATCAACAACTCTGCGAAGAACCCGCCGTCGGCGAACAGCTTGACGTGGTCGCCGAACCGCAGCCGATGCGTGTTCCGCGACGGATACTCCAGGACGCGTTCGAGGAACTGCCGGTCGGTTCGAGAGTCACCGTCCGGTCCCGCGGTGTAGGGCATCAGCTGTATCCGGAACGGGGTGTCCGGCTGTTCCATCACCGCCCGGAGGTGGGCCCATTCCTCCTCGAACCCGTAGAAACCGAAGGCGGCGTCTCCGATGGTCGTGTGGCCGCCATGGTGGATGACCTGGCGCATCCGGTCGAGCCCGTTGCGGAACCGGTCCACCTCCAGGATGAAGCCGCGGAGGTGATGCAGGGCGACTTCCAGGCCCGTCTCGAAGAACCTGCCCGCCTCGAGGTCGATCTGGGGATGGTCGCGAGCTGACGCCGCGTCCAGGTCCATCCACCGCAGGCAGGCGTCGTTGACCACCAGCGAGTGGTAGCCGCGGTGCCAGACCACGATGGGGCGACTTGTCGATATCTCGTTGAGGGCGCGCCGATCGATGTCGCCGTGCCATATCGGGTGGTGGCCGAATGCGAACAATGGCTCGCCGGTTGGCAATCCGGCATCGATGTCCACCAGGCGCGCGCGGACCTGCTCCCCGTCCCGCACGGGTGGAATGTCCGCCCAAGGGAGATCCCACCCCACCGCCGACGTGAAGTGCATGGGCAGCAGCACGGCGGCCATGGAGGGATGAAGGTGGGGATCGATGAACCCCGGCATGATGCAGTGGTCCCTGAACGTGTCGTCTATCTCGTGGCTACGGGAATCCAGCCACGGGCGCAACGTCTCGAGCGTCCCGACCTCGACAATACGGCCATCCCGCACCGCCACCGCCTCCGCCACCGGCAGCGACGGCTCCATCGTCCGCACCGTTCGAGCCAAGAATACGGTTATCTCAGCCATGCCAGCCTCCCCAGGCCCGTCCGGCACTCACGGATCGAGTTCGGCGTCCTTCAACGCGCGCCGGAGATAGGGCGCGACCGCCGCAGCCACCAGAGCCGAAGCCACATACGTGTATCTGATGTCTGTCAATGTGGCTACCAATCCTCCGAACACCGCGCCGATCGGGACCGCTCCGTGAACCACGAAAAGGAACCCCGTTATCACCCGGCCGCGAATACGGTCCGGAACCGCGGTCTGCCGGTAGGTGATCGACACGATATCGAGCTGGGAGGCCGAGAACCCCACCACGGCCAATCCCAGCCCGCCCAGCAGAGCGACGTCCGACACCGCCACCAGCAGGAATCCGCTGCCGGCACCGACCACGGCTGCCACGCAGACCTCCGCCCGGGGAAACCGGCTGACTATGGCAGGAGCGGCGAGCGAACCGAGAAGGTATCCACCGGCCAACGCACCGAGAGTAAGCCCGAAGCCGAGAGCGCCCAGCTCGAAACGATCCTGGGTGACCAGCACCAGGACAGACGTGGCGGCGGCAGTCGTGAAATGCAGAGCCCCATCGCCCAGCAAGAAAGCGCGGAGCGCCCGGTCGCGCCGCACCCACCGTACGCCTTCCATGATGTCGGCCGACAACCCGGCGATCGTCCACTCCGAGTCTGTAGGAGAGGGCATCCTCGGGAGCGCCAGCACCACCAGACCTGATACCAGGAAGCTCAGGGCGTCTATTCCCAGAGGCGCCCAGACGGCCAGTGCGAAAAGCCACGCACCCAACGGCGGTCCCAGAAAACGCTGCGCCAAGATCTGGCTGCCGTAGAGCAGGCTGTTGGCCCTATCGAGCCGGGAAGGCGTGACCAGGTTGGGCACCATGGCAAGCCCGATCGGATCGAAGATGGTCTCCCCGATCCCGATCAAGATCAGCACCAGGTACAGGACCAGTAACGACTCGCCACCCCCGAGGACGAACAGAGCCGCCAAAGCCACGACCGCGGCTCGAGCGAACTCGGCCAGGGCCATCGCCCGGCGCCGGTCGACCCTGTCCACGATCGCTCCCGACAGCGGGCCGACCAGAATCCACGGGAGCCCGGCCGCCGCCGTGAGACCGCTGATCGCGAGCGGATTCCGGGTGATGGAGGTGGCCAGCAATGGCAGCGCCGCGATCAATACCCCATTGCCGACATTCGAGATCACGTAGGCGGTGAATAACCTGGCGTATGAAGGACCTAGGGAACCGGGTTTCAAAGTCGCCTTTCTTCTGCCCCGTTGCCGGTATCCTGTCCCGTCCGCTCGAGGCGAGACTCGGACGCTACCGGACCCAGCATGCCACTTGGTGTGCAGGCGCCCTGTTCTCCATGGGGGGTTCGTCCTCAACGCACCGCGCCTGCGATAGGGGACACCTGGTATGGAAACGGCACCCCGCCGGAGGAGAGATGGGATCGGGCGGCTCACCGGGGAGGACTTCCCCCCGCCGAGCGCGTTCGACGGTCGGATCGGGGATGGGTACGGATGACAGCAGGGCCTCGGTGTATGGGTGGATGGGGTTCTGGTAGATGGGGTCCCTGTCGGCTCTTTCCACCAGCTTTCCTGCATACATGATTCCTATGCGATGGGATATGTGACGTACGACTGCTAGGTCGTGGGAAATGAATATGTAGGTCAGGCGCAGGCGCTCCTGCAGATCCTGCAACAGGTTGACAACCTGAGCCTGAATGGACACATCCAGGGCGGACACCGGCTCGTCGGCGATGATCAGATGCGGGTTCAGCGCCAGGGCGCGGGCGATGACGATTCGCTGGCGCTGGCCACCGCTGAATGCGTGCGGATACTTGTGGAGGTCCGCGGCGCTCATCCCCGTCAACTCGAGCAACTCGACGGTTCGTTCCGTAGCCTGCCGGGCGTTCCTGACCCGCCGATGAACCACGAGGGGCTCGGCGATGAGATCTCGGACGTTCATCCGGGGGTTGAGGCTGCCGTAGGGGTTCTGAGGGATCAGCTGCATGTTCTGGCGCATGGAACGCAGCTGCCGACCATCCATTCGGGTCACGTCCTGGCCGTCGAAGATGATGCGACCCTTGCTGATCGGTACCTGTCCGAGGATGGCCCGTCCGGTGGTGGTCTTGCCCGAGCCCGACTCCCCGACCAGCCCGAATGTCTGTCCGCGCTCGACCGAGAAACTGATGTCGTCCACGGCCTGCAACCGGGTGCGGCGCTGCCCCCAGAAACCCTCGCGGCCCACATCGTATACCACGCTGAGCCCCCGAACCTCGAGCAGTGGACGACTCATGTCCTCACCCTTCCCGAGGCACGGAGCGGGCATCAAGATGGTTCTGCGGATGCCAGCAGGCGAACATCCCGCCGCGGGAATCCGGTTCCAGCACCGGATGCTCGGATTCGCAATACGACGTTGAGTTGGGACACCTGGGAGAGAAGCTGCACCCGATGTCCACAGATCGGAGGTCGGGCGGCTGGCCATTGATGATCCGGAGCCGTTCGGTCGTGCCGTCAAGGCGAGGGGTAGCTCCCAGCAGGGCGGCGGTATAGGGATGGCGAGGATGATGGAACAGAGCGTCCGCCGTTCCCGACTCGACGATCTCTCCGGCGTAAAGGACCTTGAGAAGATCGCAGGCGCCGGCTACCACCCCGAGATCGTGGGTAATGAGCATGAGGGCCAACCCCAGTTCCTTCTGGAGGGAGGAGATCAGCCGGAGAATCTGTGCCTGGGTGGTCACATCCAGGGCTGTGGTCGGTTCGTCAGCGATCAACATCAACGGGTCGCAGGACAAGGCTATGGCAATCACGACCCTCTGTTGCATTCCGCCGGACAACTCGAACGGATACTGATCGAGCCGGCGGCCGGGTTCGGGGATCCCCACCTTCTCCAACAGGTCGCCGGCTCGTCTCCGCGCTTGCTGTTTCCCGAGCTTCAAGTGCCGAGCCATCACCTCGGTCATCTGGACTCCGATCGTGCGGATCGGATTGAGAGACGCCATGGGATCCTGGGACACCAGGCTGATCTGGCGGCCACGATACCGGCGGGCGATCTTCTCGTCGCTCAATGACCGGCCCCTCCACAGGACCTCCCCACCTACGATCCGGCCCGGTAATTCGATCAGTCCCAATGCCGCCCGGGCGATCGTGCTCTTTCCCGATCCTGATTCGCCGACGATCCCGACCGACTCGCCGGGGTTGACCGACAGGGAAACCTCGCGAACAGCCCGGACCGTTCCGCCCGGCGTGGGGAAGACCACTTCCAGGCTTCGAATCTCCAGGAGAGGGCGATCCCCGGTCATCCCGACTGGGCTCCCGGTACGGTGGCGGCCGCGGCGAACCGCTTGGCGCTCTCCTGGGGATCCGCCGCTATCCGCAACCTGCCGGCCAGGAGGTTGATCCCGAGCACGGATATCGCGATCGCGGCCCCGGGCAGGAGGATCAGCCAGGGTGCCGAGAAGACGTACTGCCGTCCGATCGCCACATCCAACCCCCACGAGATCTGCGGCGACTGGATTCCCAGGCCGAGGAACGAGAGGGCAGCCTCGGAAAGGATCACGTGCGCCGCCTCGATCACCGCCAGGGTAGAGAGGGGCGCCGTGAGGTTCGGCGCGATGTGGCGCAGCATGATGCGAGCCGGCGAAGCCCCGATCAACTCCGCGGCGTCCACGTATTCGGCTTCGCGCGCGGAAAGGACCAACCCGCGCGTTATCCGGGCGAACACCATCCAGATGCGAAGGGACAGCACGATGGCAAGCGTCCAGAATCCGGGACCCACCACGGCGAGGATGGTGAGGGCCAGGAGGAGTCCGGGGAAGGAGAACAGCGTGTCCACGATCCGCATGATGATCGTGTCGGTTCTGCCACCGCGGTAGCCCGCCAGCAGACCCACCGCCGTGCCGAATACCCCGGCCAGGGTTACGGATACCAGGGGGATGGTGAGCGAGATCCTGCTCCCGTGGATTATCCGGGAGAAGACATCCCGACCCAGCTGGTCCGTACCCAGGATGTGTTCGAACGATCCGCCGTCGGCGTAGAAAGGTGGGAGCAACCGGGCGCCGAGGTCCTGCTTGGTGGGGTCCAGAGGAGCGATCCAGGGTGCGAACAGGGCCACGCCCACCAGCATGACCAGGACGACCACGCCGAACAGGGCGGAGGGGTCTTGCAGAACTGCCTTTATCCAGCCGTGCGATGGAGGCCGGACGAGTTGGTGGTCGGTGCTACCGGTCGCGCTCATGATTTCAATCGAACTTGACGCGCGGATCGAGCAGAGTGTAGGTGACATCAACCAGGATGTTGATGGTGACCACGATGACCGCGATGACCAGTACCACCCCTTGGAGGAGGATGATGTCATGACGCTCGATGGCCTGCATCGCCGTGAATCCGATGCCGGGCCAGGCGTAGACCGTTTCCACCACGACCGCTCCACCGGCCAGGGCCCCCACCAGCTCCCACCCCGCGACGGTAATGGTGGCGATACCGGCGCCCCTGAAGGCATGGGCGACCACGATGCGAGCCCGTGACAGCCCACGGGCGGTCGCGTCCTTCACATGCGGAGTGTTCAGCTCATCGATCATCGACGACCTCGTGACGAGGGCGATCCGCCCGAGGATAGGGAGGGCCAGCACTACTGCCGGCAGGACCAGGTGCCTCAGGCTGCCCGAGCCCGAGGTAGGGAACCAGCCGAGGCCCACGCTGAAGAAGACGATCAGCACCAGTCCGATCCAGAACTGAGGGAGCGAGATTCCCAGCACACCCAGGAGTACGAAGAGCCGGTCCATCCACCGCCCGGGGCGAATCGCCGCGACCACCCCGATCACCGCCCCGAGGAGCAGGCCCAGTACGAAACCGGAGAGGACCAGCACCATGGTGGGGGGCAGACGTTCCATCACGATGTCGATCGCCGGGCGGCGCTGCCACAGGGAGTCTCCGAAGTCGAACCGCACGGCGTCGGCCATGTAGTCGCCCAACTGGACGAGGATCGGTCTATCCAGGCCCAGCTGTGCCTCCAGGACGGCGCGGTTCTCATCCGTGGCTTCGAGAGGCAGCATCACGGCCACGGGATCCCCGATGAGGCGGGTGACCACGAATACGACGACCGTCACCGAGACCACCACCAGTGCGGCCTGGATCAGGCGCTTCAACACGTAGCGGCCCAAGGCCTACTCCAAGGAGTCGGTCGCCACCGGACGCATCGAGGGTCCCGACGCGCCCGGTGGCGAATCTGCCTAGTTCAGATTCCTAGGAGGATACGGCGATATCCGCCAGGTGGATTAGCCCGTCGGCGCGGGCGGACCAATCGATACGGTCCGTGCCGGCGAACACGTTGGGAATGCTCACCAGCCAGACGTACCAGGCTTGGTCGTGCCCCGCCTGTCCAACATCGTTGTACAGCTGGAGGCGAGCGGCCTGGTCGAGCTCGGTCCTTCCGGCGTCGATCCAGTCGTCCGCCTCCGACGGATCCATGGACCCGCAGCATCCCTGCGAGTGGTAGTAGGCGGAAAGGGTCCGATCCCCGTCGAACAGGAGGTTGTCATGCGGCACGAATATGGCGTCAGGACGATTCTCCCGGTCGATCAACCGGTCGATGTACTCCGAGAACTCCGGTATGAAGATATCGGCGGTCACTCCCACATCGGCCCAGTAGGCGGCGACCACTTCGGTGGTTTCGCGGTCGAGGAGCGAGTTTCCTACCAGCGAGATCAGCTGGATCTCCAGATCGGTGGCCCCGGCTTCCGCCAGCAGCGCCCGAGCGCGGTCGGGATCGTACGGGTACGGATCGAGGTCAGCGTTGTATCCGAACCAGTTGGGGTTCAGCATCTGGCCGTCAAGCACCTCGGCTATCCCTGAGAAGAGACCGTCCGCGATCGCCTCCTTGTCGACTGCGTAGTTCAGCGCTTGGCGGATGCGAACGTCCTCGACCGGACTGCCGACACGAGCGTTCAACGACACGATGAACTGCTTGAGCCCGGTGGGTGTCGTCCATGACTGGTCGACTCTGGACCCGTCCTCGGGGAGAAGGTCGACCATCAGGTCGATCTCGTCATTGAGAACTCCGGCGAGGCGTGTGCCGTACTCCTCGATGAAGGTGAACCGTGCCTCCGATACCGCCGGAGCGCCTCCCCGATAGTTGGGATCGGCTTCGAGTTCGACCGCTACGCCAAGCTCCCAGGACACGAACCGGTACGGACCGGAGCCCACCGGATTCTCGCCGAAGTCGGCGCTCTGCGAGGCTTCCGGTGGAACGAGATACAGCAACGCCAGCCGCGTGGGAATCAGCGGATCGGGACCGCTGGTGAGGATGTTCACCGTGTACTCGTCCACTTTCTCCGCCCCGACCAGTGTTCCGAGGTTGTCCTTGAGGGGTGTCGGGTAGTCCGGATCGATGATCCGGAGAATGCTGTGTACCACGGCGTCGGCGTTGAGCGGCTCTCCGTTGTGGAAGGTTATGCCTTCCTGCACGGTGTACTGCCATGTGGTGTCGTCTATGGGTGTGCCGAGGTCTGTCGCCACGCCAGGGATCAACTGACCCCCGGGATCGCGTGTCACCAGCTTGTCGAAGACGTTCTCGTTGATGGTGAACATCGCAAACTGATCCACGGCCTGCGGGTCAAGGGATCCAGGCTCGTTGCCCAGCCCGACCACGATTCTCGCACCCGGCTCCGGAGCCGCCATGGCCTCGGTCGTGGTCGGGGCCTCGGTTTCCGCCGCCTGCGTGGTCTCCGGGGCAGCTTCCGTTGTCTCTACAGGTGCCTGGGTGGTTGTAGTGGCCGGCGCCTGGGTGGTCGAGGTGGATTCATCACCTCCACATGCAGACACCACCAGCGCCAATACCGCCGTGAGCGCCAGGAATTTGCTGTATGCCCTAGCCAATGTGTCCTCCTTAGCTCGTGCCTCGGTTCGCGGGGGATAACCGCTTACCTCAGCCGGGGATCCTTCCCCATCATCAAGCATGAGTTGCGACAGTCCATGCCGCGCTCCAGCTCTTGAGTCCGACAAGTCGCAAATGCGATAGATCGCATTCGTGTAGGCCGGCTATTGTAAATGTAGTCTGACAACCTTCCGGCTGCCCCGCAGAGCCGGATCGATTCTCGAGATAGGGGTGAGAATTGGTGGGTTACTACGGAGGGAAGAAGGCTGGTCCTTTGCCACCCGGCATCGCCGATTTCTACAGCGACGGCAAGTCGATCCCTCCCCGCGAGATGCGCCAAGCCGCTCTCGACGCGCCTCTCGGGGATGAGCAAAAGGGTGAAGATCCCACGACGACCGAGTTCTTGACCCGCGTCGCCGCGCTGCTGGGCAAAGAGGACGCCCTGTTCATGCCCTCAGCGACCATGGCCAACGAGATCGCCGTAGCAGTCCATTGCCGTCCCGGGGACGAGATGATCTGTGACCGCTCTGCCCACATCGTTAACTTCGAAGCAGGGGGGCCGGGCTTTCTGGCCGGCGTACAGACCCACATGGTGGATGGAGTCAACGGCATGTTCACGCCGGAACAGGTGGCCGCCGCCTTGAGGCCTAAGGGAAACCTGTACCTTCCGGAGACCTCCCTGGTGGCCGTGGAGCAGACCGCCAACATGGGAGGAGGCGCCATCTGGCCCCTGGACATGCTTAGGGGTGTGGCGCGCGTAGCCGCCGACGCAGGGATTTCGACTCACTTGGACGGCGCACGGCTGATGAACGCGGTGGTCAAGACCGGAATAACGGCCAGTGCGTATTCAGAGGGTTACGACTCCGTCACCCTCTGCTTCAGCAAGGGCCTCGGTTCCCCCTTCGGGGCCACGCTGGCCGGATCCTCAGAGTTCATCCAGCGCGCCTGGCGCCTCCGGCAGCTCATCGGGGGAGGTCTGCGACAGTCGGGATTCATGGCGGCCCTCTGCCTGTATGCCCTTGATCACTATGTAGAACGCTTGGGCGACGACCACCGTCGAGCCGCTCAGATAGCTTCGGTCCTCGAGGACCTGGACTTGGTGGCCGCTGTACTGCCCACCGAGACCAACATCGTGATCTTCGACATTTCCTCCGATGGGCCAACCGCCGCCGAACTGGTGGCGGAGCTCCGCTCGCAAGGATTTGAGGTGGGCGCCTTCGGCCTCCGGCGCATTCGGGTCGTGACCCACCTGGGAGTAGATCAGGACGACACCGACCGCCTGTGTCAAACGCTGGAGACCCTCCTGACCCCGCGATGACCGGGGAAAGAGTGCCGATCGAGGAGAACCGGCCCTAACCGTCCTCGTCCAGCCGCCGGGCGAGGGCTGCTGCGGTTTCGGCGCCGCTCTCGATGGCGCCGTTGGGTATATGGAGGCCGGCGAGAGAAGCCCCGGTCCATGCACTCACCGGTAGCTAGGCCACCAACGCCATACCGCCGTAAGCGCCAGGAACCTACTGTATGCCCTAGCCAATGTGTCCTCCTTTGTTCGTGCCTCGGTTCGCGGGGGACAACGCTTACCTCGGCCGGGGATCCTCCCTTTCAACAAGCGGGAGTACCGGCAATCCATGCCGCGCTCTAGCTCATGAGTCCTACAAGTCGCAAATGCAATAGATAGCACTCGTGTAGCCTGGCTAATGCAGTGCAGCCCGATAGCGTCTCCGGCTGCACCGCAGAGCCGATCTCTAATCGATAAAGGAGTGGCAATTGGCGGGTTCCTACGGAGGGAAGCAGGCAGGTCCTCTGCCTCCCGGGGTCGCAGATTTCTACAGCGACACCAAGTCCATGCCTTCTCGCGAGATGCGCCAAGCCGCTCTCCACGCGCCTCTCGGAGATGAGCAAAAGGGCGAGGATCCCACCACGACCGAGCTCTTGACCCGCGTCGTCGCGCTGCTCGGCAAAGAGGACGCCCTGTTCATGCCCTCAGCGACCATGGCCAACGAGATCGCCGTAGCAGTCCATTGCCGTCCCGGGGACGAGATGATCTGTGAACGTTCGTCCCATATCGTGAACTTCGAGGGAGGCGGGCCGGGCTATCTAGCCGGTGTCCAGACCCATGTGCTGGATGGGGTCAACGGCATGTTGTCGCCGGACCAGGTGGCCGCCGCCTTGAGGCCTAAGGGAAACCTGTACATTCCGGAGACCTCCCTGGTGGCCGTGGAGCAGACCGCCAACATGGGAGGAGGCGCCGTCTGGCCCCTGGAGGCCCTCAGAGGCGTGGCGGGCGTGGCGGCCGCCGCCGAGGTTTCGACCCATATGGACGGCGCGCGGCTGATGAACGCGGTGGTTAAGACCGGAACAGCGGCCGCGACGTATGCGGAAGGATACGACTCCGTCACCCTCTGCTTCACCAAAGGCCTGGGCTGCCCCTTCGGGGCCGTGCTGGCCGGATCCGGAGAGTTCATCCAGCGCGCCTGGCGCCTCCGGCAGATCATCGGGGGAGGTCTGCGACAGTCGGGATTCATGGCGGCCCTCTGCCTGTATGCCCTCGATCACAACGTAGAGCGTCTGGCTGACGACCATCGTCACGCCGCTCAGATAGCCGCGGCCCTCGAAGACCTGGAACTGGTGGCGGCTGTACTACCCACCGAGACCAACATCGTGATCTTCGACATTTCCTCCGATGGGCCGGCCGCCACCGAACTGGTGGCGGAACTGCTCGAGCGAGGCTTCCTGGTGGGGGCCTTCGCCGAACGGCGCATCCGGATAGTGACGCACCTGGGAGTCGATCAGGACGACACCGACCGCCTGTGTGATGTGTTGGCCACCCTCTTGACCCCGCGATGAGCCGAGGGAGGGTGGCCGCCCGAGACCCGGCACAAAGGGCCGCCACAGCCCATCAGGAACTCGGGTACGTCGTCGATTAGAGCAAGCAACTCTTATCTCGGGGACAGATCGGCGTCCCCAATGCTGGGTACAGCCGCGCGAGCCTGGACCGCTACAAGCCAGCGGAGCATCGGGGTCGAGGGCTCGGGCTTGTCATCCACGAGGGTCCCGGTGGTAAGGAGCATGGCGGCGATGCAGGTTCTTGGACGCCTTCCGTCCGACGCGGATGGGGATGCTGTATTCCTCTTCCCAAATGTCGACCACAGCGTGAATGCGTAGTACCGGTCGGCCCTAGCTGTCCTCGCTCAGCCGCCGGCTGAGGGCCGCGGCGGTCTCGGCACCGCTCTCTATGGCGCCGTCCATGAACCCCGCCCAGCCTCGGGCTAGGTCCGAACCACCGAAATAGAGGCGGCCATGGGGCACGAAGAAGTCGGAGTAGTAGCGCGACAGCTGGCCCGGGCGGTAGGTGGTCCAGGTCCCCTTGGCGTACGGGTCGGTCGACCAGTTGTGGCTGTCGCACATCCGGACAGTTGCCTCCGGGGCGAACTGGCGGATTGCCTGTTGCACCTGTGCGGGATCCGTCCCGTCGATCGCCGAGTCATCCGAACCTATGCCCACGAGTAGCCGGCCGCCGTCGAAGTTGGCCTGCTCAGAGACCCAGCACAAAGGGCCACCCCAGCCCGAAGCCATGAGGAACTCGGGAACGTCGTCGACCAGGGCATGCAGCTTGACCGCCTGACCCGCCAATCCTTCCGCGGCGAACCTGGCCTTGAGCGAATCCGTGGGGATGGGAAGCTCGATGTCCTCCCAGGTGTTGACGGGAGTGGCCAGCAGAGCGAACCGGGCCCTGTGGGTCTCGCCGCCGGCTGTTGTCACCTCGACATGGTCGCCGGCGTCACCGATCGATACGACCGGCGCCGAGAGCTCGATCTCCGAACCCCCGTCCTCGGCCAGAGCGTCCACCAGGCTCGCCGTCCCCAGCGCGAACTTCGTAGCCGGGGCATCGTCGAGCGTCCAGGTCATGTTGTCGTAGCCCGCCACCCAGGTGAGGACCTGCAATGCCGACACATCCGAGGGATCGCAGCCGAACGCGAACGCAGCCCACATCGAGAGGTACTCGTCCACGAGTTGCTGGTCGCTGTAGGGCGCGACGAGTTCGGAGAACGGAATGTCCAGGTCGTGGAGATCCGGGCTGTCGAGATCGGACCCGAACGTCACCCGCCGGGACTGATCGACGATGTGATCGATGGCCTTTTCCAGATCGGGCCGGACGTCAGGGGGCACCGGCTGGTCCGAACGGGCCAGGCTACGACCCCCCAGCGACACCCGGAACGCCTGCCCGGCCGGGCTCAGCACAGTAGGTAGCGAATACCGCTGGATCTCCCGGGCGATGTTGAGCTGCGTCCCCTCGTCGAACCACGTGCCGCCCATCTCCGCATGGTGGTCAGTATCCGCAAACCGCTTCCACCACGTCCGCCCACCCAACCGGTCCCGCGCCTCGAGCACCAGCACCCCGTAACCCCGATGCGCCAGATCCCGGGCCGCCGTCAACCCGGCAATGCCACCACCGACTACGACTACATCATGCATGAACCCCGCCTTCCGCCCTGTGTGGCGACCTGAACGGAACCTACCACGCGACGCCCACCCGGAGTCGCCGCGCCTGGACTCCACTCAGGCCCTCGACCTACGTATCCCGCTACCCACTACCGAAGGGAAGCTCAAGGACGTCACAGGGTTACGGGTTCTGGTGGGCGGCTGGTAGCCATCCCCGTGGGGCGGTGAGAGTGGTCCCGTCGTCGGTAGTTACGGTGGGTGGTAGGCGGCTCGTACGGAGTCAGCAGGGCTCGACCTAGCTGAGCACGGTCGAGCCACCGCGAGTTGTGGAGCCGCCCCTCAAGTAGTCCGTGGTACAGGTTGTAACCGTCGATGTAAGTGATGACCCTCTGTTGGCTCATCGTAGGGAATGCGGGTGGTTGACAGCCAGCGTCCTTTAGCCGGATAATGGGGCGGTACCCCGCCGCGGTTAGTAGCCCCGGCCCGACGGCCCCAGCCTCTGGCTGGGGCTGTTTCTGTAACGGGCCGCTCGTGGGCTTGGGAAGGTGGACCATCCCGGCTGGTGCGGCTACCTGCGGTCTGCTTCTGGTGATGGAGAAAGAGTAGGGCCGCCAAGGTGACCCCTGGCGCTATCAGGGGAGGGCGCGCAGCATGCGCCTTTCACAGTCCCCTAATGCGTGGTAGACCATACCTGCTATCACCTGGTCGATGTCATCCGAATCCCACCCCTCTTCGGCAGCTCTGGCGGGCAGATCAAAGGCCAGGATGAATTCCATCACCTCGTCAGGTTCGACGCCTTGTTCTGTCAACGTGCAGAACCACACCGTTAGCCCAGCCGCCGCGTCGATGATCTCCCGGTCATCGGTGTCGTAGGGGACGAGCACGGTGGTCCGCGGTGGAGGCCTCGATATCCACACAATGGTGGCGATCAGGCCGACGGCGAGAATGGCGAGCGTGACAGCCGTGGTCCGTTTCATCCGCCGCCTTTGCGGTCCCTGCTCCGGGTCGCTGGTCGGGGGCGTCGACTGGCCTTGATACGTCGCTTCAGTTCCAACGACCAGCCCTGTTTCGGACAGAGCGGCGGCGAGTTCGTCCGCGCTGAGCGACTCCTTGCGGACCCGCAGATCGAGATAGATGACCGTAAGCACCGAGGCGCCCAGCGGGATTGCCAGCAGGGCGGAAACCTGCTCATCGAGGTAACCGGCCATACCATCGCTCACTCCCAGGGCGGGCGAGAGGATGAACCAGATCACCGCCCAGACAATCCCAAAGACGATGACCGCAATGATCAATAAAACGACCAAGCCGGCACCGAACACCCTCCAGCGTTCGCCCGTCACCAGGCGCCACGACCGCTTGAGGCCCTGTATAGGACCGATGCCCTCGATGATCAGAGCCTCCCAGGCCACCGCGAACGACACAGTCACGAAGACCGCGAGGACGGCAAAGGCCACGTATCCGATGACGATCAGCACCCAACTTTCCAACAAGACCCCGGGAAGGACCAAGACCAGTATCCCGATGCCCGTAGGCACCCCGACCACGATCCCCGCACCAACGATCGCGAACGTTCTGCGGACTCCGATCCCCATCGCCCGCCGCCAGCCGGACGGGACACCCGCAAAGGCTCCCGCCGCCACCAGAGAACAAGCCGCGCCCGCCACAAGGCTGCCGATCACGCCCGCGATGTACCCGAGCAAGCCGATGGGAGACGTACACGTAGTCGAGCCGTCCGCGTCGAGGCTGCAGCCCCCAACCACGCTGACCAGGAACGGGATGCCCGCGAGCACCAACGCGATGGCGAACATCGGACCGAAGCGGCGCCGGCAGACGGTGAAGGTGGCGCCGATGATCTCGCCAACGCCGAGCGGACGCAGTTCTAGTTGAGCCATGGGGCAGCCTACCGAGCAACCACAGTCCCGTCCACGGTCGATCCCCGCTTGCCGATGTTTCTTGGTTCTTTACCGTTTACGGCGGCGGATACCGCCCCAGCTTTGCCGGAGCCTCCGGGGAAACCGGGACGGTTCAGAGAGCCGTCTGATCAGACGACAGCGCCTCGCTCTGCTGGATGATCACACATAGGGAACATCCTCCTCGGATTCCACCACCATCCGGTGACCATCCCGAGGCCGATGGTTCACGCTCTTGACACCAATCGCAGATTGGGGCGAGACAGCACGGTCTCACCGGGTGACGTGGCCAGTGATCCCTCGATCACGTGATGCCCACCGAGGCGGGAGGCAGGTGGGCCGGAGGCAGATCGAGTGTCTTTCCAATTCTCGGCAGCACACTGATACCGTATGAAACTCCGGCTCAGGAAGGAATCGGGTTGGCCATGGCTCTATCCGGGATTGCGGCGAGATGTCCGCGGTTCCCCGTTCGCCGGGAGCAGATCGGATGCCCGGTGGGCGTGAGGCACAGCTGACCACCGAAATGCTGTCGATCGTCAACAGCCTGGTGTTCGACGGTGTCGGCCCCGAGCCGGTGGAGTGTCCGATCCACACCGAGGGTGGGCGGATCGTGGGCTTGGAGGGTCCACCTCCGGAGGCGGCGCGGGTGCTCGACGCCCGCGGTCGTGTCGTGACACCCGGCCTGATCGACGCCCATTTGCATGCCTACACGGTGAGCGTGGATCTCCTGGAGAACGAGGCCCTGCCGATGAGCTACGTGGCTGCCAAGGCCGCCAGGCGCCTGGAAGCCGCCCTACGCCGCGGGTTCACCACCGTACGAGACGTGGCGGGCGGCGACATCGGCCTCCGGATGGCCGTCGACGAGGGGATCATCGACGGTCCCCGCTACCTCTTCACCGGTCCGGGTCTCAGCCAGACCGGAGGGCATGCCGATCCGCGCCCCGGCCATTTGGCCCTCGATGTTCTCGGCCACCATGCCGGGGAGATCGTCGACGGGGTCGACGATCTGCGACGGGCGGTGCGGGAGCGTTTCCGGACCGGTTCCCACGCCATCAAGATCTTCACGTCCGGGGGCGTAGCCTCGCCGACGGATCCGCTCCGTATCAGGCAGTACTCCGCGCAAGAGGTGCGCGCGGTCTGTGACGAGGCATCCCGGCGGGACTCCTACGTAGCCGCCCACGCGTACTCCCCTGAGGCGATCACCCATTCGGTGACGAACGGCGTGCGGACCATCGAACACGGAAACCTCCTCGACGAACAGGCAGCTGAGGTCATGGCGGAACTCGGTGCGTATCTGGTTCCCACCCTGATCGCCTACGACGCCATGGGTCGCCGGGGCCCCGGTCTCGGCCTTTCTCCGGTCTCCGAGCGCAAGAATCGCGAGGTACTGGAAGCGGGCCTGTCGTCGATCGACATCGCCCGCCGGGCCGGAGTACGCATCGGTCTCGGAACCGACCTGGTGGGCGACCTGGAGGACGAACAGCTGCTCGAGTTCAGGAACCGTTGCGAGGTGGACACCGTGACCGATGTCCTGCGCTCCGCGACCTCGGTCAACGCAGCCATCCTGCGACGCCCGGACCTGGGAGTGATCCGGGAAGGCGCCGCCGCCGACCTCGTGGTACTGGGAGGCAACCCCTTCGAGCGAGCCGACGTGTTGTGGTCACCGGAACGGCTGGTCATCCGGTCAGGAAGGTTGGTGGACCCATGATCCGCACCGTGGCGACAGCAACCGGCGAGAAGCCCGGCCGCGGAGAGGGAGGCCGATGAGAGCCAAACGATTGGCTGTCGACGTGGGGGGCACGTTCACGGACGTGGTCCATCTCGACGAAGGCGGGGAGATCCGGTTCGAGAAGGTCCCCACGACGCCGGAGAACCCGACCCTTGGTGTGGTTAACTCGATCGCCCGGGTCGGCGCAGCCCTAGCCGGCACATCCCTGTTCACCCACGGCACCACCCTGGCCCTCAACGCGCTCCTGACCCGCTCCGGCTCCCGGACGGCGGTAGTGGCGACCGCGGGGTTTCGTGATGTATACCTGCTGGGGCGGACCTCCCGGGAGGGGAACTACGACATCCTCTACCGGACCCCTCCCCGCCTGGTGGAACGGTGCGACACCTTCGAGGTGAGGGAGCGCCTCATGTTCGACGGCTCCGTCCACACCGAATTTGATGAAGCCAACGCTCTCCGGATCGCCGCGCTGATACGCGACGGAGGCTACGAGGCGGTGGCCGTGGCCTTCCTGCACTCCTACGTCAACCCTGCCCATGAAGCGGCGATGCGGGAGGTTCTGGCAGAGGTCGTCCCCGACGTGGAGGTGTCGATCTCGTCGGATCTCTCCCGCGAGTACCGGGAGTACGAGCGGACCAGCACGGCAGTCCTCGACGCATACATCAAACCGATCGTGCGGACCTACCTGTACGACCTGGGCGTCGAACTGGCGGCAGGAGGTTTCGAGGGTCGGTTCCTGATGATGCGGTCCGGCGGCGGGGCGATGACCGCTTCCTCCGCCCGCGAGAACCCGGTGAACCTGATCCTGTCAGGACCGGCCGGAGGCGTCATCGGAGCGACCGGTTTCGCCCGGATGATCGGGGAACCCAACCTCGTCACAGTCGATATGGGGGGCACCAGCCTGGATGCATCGCTCATCATCGATGGGCAACCCGTCATGCACCAGGGCGCCGAGTTCGAGAGCCTGCCCATAAACATCTCGTCCCTCTACATCCACACGATCGGGGCCGGCGGTGGCTCGATCGCCTGGACCGACGAAGCGGGAGGACTCCAGGTCGGACCGCATAGCGCCGGCGCGGATCCGGGGCCCGCCTCGTACGGATCCGGTGGTAACGAAGCCACCTTCACCGACGCGGCCCTCGTCGTGGGCTACCTCGGCCGGGAGACCCCATTGGGAGGGACCCTGACCCTCGACGAGAACCTGGCCCGCTGCGCACTGGAACCGCTCGCCGACCGCATGGGCATAACAGTGGAGGAACTCGCCCTGGGCGTGGTACGGATCTCGGCGGTCAAGGTGATGGGAGCGGTGCGCTCGATCACCGTCGAGTTGGGCCGCGACCCCAAGGACTTCGCCCTGCTGGCGTTCGGCGGCGCCGGCGGGATAGTGGCGGTCGACGTGGCCCGAGAGTTGGGTATGGGCACGGTCATCATCCCGCCGGGCCAGGGCGCCTTCTCCGCGCTGGGAATGCTGATGGCGGACGTCCAGCACGACTTCGCGCAGACCGCCCTGATGCCGCTCGAATCGCTCGACGCCGATCGGCTGGAACGCTCCTACTCCGAGATGTCGGCCCGTGCAGAAGAGGTGCTGCGCTCGGAGGGCTTCCCGTCCGGGAGGCAGGTGCTGGTGCGCTCGGTCGACGTCAGGTACTCCGGCCAGGAACATCCGGTGTCGATCACCCTCCCGGCCGGGACAGCGGACCCGATCGCATATCTGGGACAGCGGTTCACCGAACTCCACAATCGCCAGTACGGCCATACGATGACCGATCCGGTCGAAGTCACGACGCTGCGCCTGAACGCAACCGGAACGGTGGACCAACCCAGGCTGCCTGCACTTCCCCGCCGGGAGGCCGGGCTGCCCGAGCCGTTCGCAACCCGGCCCGTTCTTGACGCCGCGGGCGCCCACCGGGTCCGTGCCGGGGTGTACAGGAGGGAGGACCTCTGCCGTGATGACGAGATCGCCGGACCGGCGGTGATAGTCGAGCACACCGCCACCACCGTCATCCATCCGGGCGACCATCTGGTGGTAGGGGAGCATGGCGAGCTCGTGATAACGCTGGGAGTTGCCGATGGTTGACGCAATAACGACCGAGATCATCCGCCACGGGCTTCTCTCCGCCTGCGAGGAGATGGCCCGGAACCTGTGCCGGACGTCCTACAACACGGTCGTCTACGAAACCCACGACTACGGGATCGGACTGCACGATGTGAACGGGGACATCGCTGCCGACGCTCCGGGCATCGCCGTGTTTACCCGCGGCAACGACTACGGCATCAAGCGGTCGATCGAGTTCCTGGGAACGGAGTCGATGAAGCCCGGGGACGTGTTCATAAACAACTATCCGTACTGGTCGTCGGCCCATACGCTCGACACGCTCGTGTTCGCTCCGATCCACGTCGACGGGCGGCTGGTCGGGTTTGCGTCCTGCCGGTGCCATGTGCTCGACCTCAAACAGAAGGACCCGGGATACGTACTCGACTCCACCGACATGTACCAGGAGGGGATCTTCTTCCCGGTCGTCAAGCTGTACCGGGAAGGCGAGATCAACGAGGACATTTTCAACATCGTGCGCTTCAACAGCCGGATGCCCAGCCACACGATCGGGGACCTACAGGCCCAGGTGTCGGCCGTCGTCACCGGGGTAAGGCGAACCCGTGAGATCGCCGACAAGTTCGGGGTCGAGACCCTCATCGCCGCCATGGACGCCATCAACGTCCACGGAGAGCGCCTGGCGCGGGCGGCCCTGCGGCGCATGCCCAAGGGCACGTGGAGCGCCGAGGACTACATGGACAACGACGGGGTGGATCTCGACCGACCGATAAAGATGGCCGTGACCATCACCATCACCGACGACGAGATGATCGTCGACTGGACGGGGAGCGACGAAGGGGTTCGCGGTCCGATCAACCTACCGCGGGGCTTGACCGAGGCGTTCAACTGCCTGATCTTCAAGGCTCTCACCACTCCCGAATGGCCGGTGACGGCCGGCAACTTCCGCCCGTTGCGGGTGATCACCAAGGAGGGATCGGTGATGCACGCCGTTCCGCCCATGCCCACCTTCACCCTGTGGGGCGGATTGCTGGGCGGCGAGGTGATGCTGAAGGCCCTGGCACAGGGGATGCCCGACCGGGTGCCCGCCTGTTCCGGGGGCGACGTGTGTTCCGTCATGGCTCTCGGGGACGATCCCCGGACCGGAGGACCGTGGCTGGAGGGCATGAACGACGCAGTCGGCTTCGGCGCCCACGCCGGCGGAGATGGTGAGGACGGCATCATGCATCTGAGCGAGCCGGGCTGCCGGAACAATCCCGTGGAGGTACTGGAGATCAAGGCTCCGATGATGATCGACCACTACGGCTACCGGCCCGACACCGGAGGCCCCGGCAAGCACCGCGGCGGGGTGGGTATCAGCAGGGTCTACCGGTTCCTCGCCCCCTCCACGGCTATCGCGATCCTGTACAAGACCGTGAGCCCTCCATGGGGCATCAACGGCGGGAAGGAAGCCGAACCCAACCACGTCGTGATCGACCCGGGAACCGAGAACGAGGAGCGGAAGGCAGGCAGCTACAACTTCCTCGAAGCCGGACAGGTCCTCGCCAACAACACCGGAGGAGGCGGCGGCTGGGGTGACCCGTTCGAGCGCGATCCGGCACTGGTGGCGACGGATGTCCGCAACGGCTTCGTGTCCGTCGAGGCAGCCGAGCGGGACTACGGCGTCGCAGTAGACCCGGCCACCTTCAGCGTGGACACCGCAAGAACGGCGACCCTCCGCGGCTGAGGAACACTTTGGCTAGTTCTTAACTATTTGCGTCTACGCCACACGGGAGTCCCCATCGATCGACGGGCCAACAAAGTCGGCCTGCACGATCACATGCTCTGTCCGCACCGGCTCCTGTGTGGAACCTTCGGTGGTGGCTGCGGTTGTCACCGAACTCCCCACTAACACAGCGATAAAGGTCGCTGTCAGAATCTATCTGCCTGTCATTAGGCGGGGGTTGGTCCTATCCGGTCTAGGTGGTCCAGTTCGAGGTCGTCGTAATCCATGTCGACGATACTGTTCCAGCCCGCCCATATGGCAGCCGCGGTGCCCATGGTATAGGCCGGTCCCAGGGACTGCTCGATTTCTTCGAAGGCTTCGCCGACCCGGTCCGGGTCGGAGGTATCGACGGTCAGTGTCAGGATTCCGTCTCCCAGCGTGGCCAGGCGGGCCGCGTCTAGATTGAGGCGGCTATCGCGGCGCCGGCCCGATGGAGTCGAATGGCGGTGGCCCTGCCCTGTCCCGAAGCCGCCCCCGTTACCACGGCTACCCGCCCGCTGAGGTCCAGTACGTCCATGTCGGGTGCGTTCATACCGTGCCCCTATTGGAATCTGGGGAGAGCGTACCGCCGGTGGAGCCGCCGTGTCCGGTCTCGGCGGGGCCCTGGTCGTGGCGCTCGGTCGCGCATTGTTAGCCGCGGGAATCGGGTGGTGCAGGCGGGCGTTCAGGCATGGTGTTAGTCTGCGGCTTATGACCGGCTGGCTCGAAGAAAGACCCGCCGCGCCCCGAACCCGGCCCAATGTCCGTATCCCGATGCGCGACGGTGTCGAGTTGTCGGCCGACCTGTTCTACCCGGAGTCGGACGAGCCCGCTCCGGTGATCCTCAAGTACTACCCATACCGCAAGGACGACCTGCTGCGCGGCGCCACGGTGGATAACGTGGCCTATTACGCCGCCCACGGGTACATAACCGCCCTGCTCGACATCCGCGGGACCGGTGCCTCGGCAGGTGTGTCCGACCGGATGTTACGCCTCCAGGAGTGGGAGGATGGTTACGACGCGGTGGAGTGGTTGGCCGCGCAGCCATGGTGCGACGGCTCGGTGGGCATGACCGGGGTTTCCTACGGTGGTTTCTCGACCCTGCTCACCGCTGCCCAGGCGCCTCCCCACCTCAAGGCCATCGCGCCGGTCTACGCCGGATGGGACCACTACGAGAACAGCCATCCGGGAGGGATGTGGCAGACGTTCATCTGGTCGGGCGCCTACAACGCCATGATGAGCGCGTTTTCCGCGGCGCCTCCGGCGGCCGATCCAGAAGGCGCCTGGTTGGAGATCTGGGAGGAACACCTCACCAACAACAAGCCGTGGCTCAACTCCTGGTTGCGGGACCAGGTCGATGGCCCCGCGTGGCATGAGGGCTCGATCCGGTACGGGCTCGAGAACATACAGTGCGCCACCTTCATCATCGGCGGCTGGCACGACATCTTCGTGTCGGACCCGTTCTACATGTATATGGGCCTGAATCCGGACGTTCCCAAGAAGCTAATGGTGGGCCCATACCTGCACACCCCGCCCAATATCGGGTTCCCTGGGCCGCGCGTCGATCATCTCCACGAGATCGTGCGGTGGTTCGACCAGCACCTGAAGGGAGAGGACACCGGGATCGTCGACGAACCTCCCATCGCCATATGGGTGCGGGGTTACGACCAGCCCCAAGCTCGCCGGGAGACGGCGGCCGGTTACTGGCGGAGCGAATCCGACTGGCCCCTGGCCCGGGCCGAGAGCGAGACCCTCTATCTCCAGCCGGGAGGGCGCCTGACGGATGAGGCGCCCGAAGATGGAGGGGGCGGCAGCGTCTCCTACGCGTGCGACCCCGCGGTGGGTGTGTCGACGATGGGGTTGATGACCGGGCTCGCCGGGGATACGGGCCTGCCCCTGGACCAGCGCCGGGAAGCGCCCGGGTCGGTGGTGTTCATCGGAGAGCGGCTTGAGGCCGATCTCGAATTGACCGGTTTCCCCCACGCCACGCTGTACGTGTCCTCGACCGCCGAGGTCACCGCCTTCTCGGTCAAGCTGGTAGACGTCCATCCCGATGGGCCGTGGGCGCTGGTATCCAGGGTGATCAAGAACGCCACCCAGCGGAACTCCCGGACCGATCCGGCACCCCTCGTGCCGGGGGAAGTTATCGAGCTGAACATCGAGCTGGAACCCGTTTCCTACGTGTTCGGCGCGGGCCACCGATTGGGGATAATGGTCGCCGGCTCCGATTTCCCACTGGTGTGGCCGCTGCCCCAACATGCGACCAACACCGTCCATATGGACCGCGATCACCCCTCGCGGGTCACCCTGCCGGTGGTGAGCCGGCACGACTCCGGCCTGCACGCGCCGGACTACCGGCCCGCGCCGCCCCTTCCCGAGGCATCGGGGACCACCGAGCCCTTGCGCTGGGAGCTGGTGGAGAGCCTCTCCGGCACGGGGGTGAGCGTGGTTATCTCATGGGGCAGCGACGCCATCCAAGACAACGGTGCCCGGATCTCCTGGCACGTGGACTTCAGGGCTACCACCGACCGGGCCAAGCCGGCGGAATCGAGCATCGAAGCCGGCTTCCGCTTCGACGTGGACCACGGGGCTTCCACCACCGAGGTCCGGACGACCAGCCGCGTTGCCGGTAACAGTGACGCGTTCCACGGCGTTACGGCGGTCGAGGTTAGAACTGATGGGATGCCCTGTTTCTCGCGCACCTGGCACTGCTCGGTCCCACGGGGATTCCTGTGACCATCGACGTCGCCCACCGCTCGGCGATCGGACGAGACCGCTCGCACGTCCTCCACCCGTAGCCAACTGGCCACCACCGAGGTCACGCCGGACAACGTGTATGTGGCCGGCCACCGATCCGACCGATGCGACCACCGCCAATATGGCAAGCCGCAGGCGGGGAAGGCCGGGCGGACATGCTCCAGGATCCTTCGCACTGTTCCGACGTTCAGGAGCCGGATCTGGCTGGTATAACCAGCATCCCAATCCGACCCCGGCAGGCGCCTTCGCCTGGGAGCTTCCTGGGCGAGAAGCGCGGTCGAGGGCGATCGTCCGGCTACTCGTCGCCGGCCTCCGTGAAGTCCAAGGTGTAGCTGAAGGGCCAGTAGTAGGTGGCCGTTTTCAGTTCGCTCCACACCTCCAGCAGGTGCATCCCGGTTCGCCCTGGGGTATAGAAGCGTCGCTGTGCGTCGATGTCGTCGTTGTCGTCAGCGGAGATGCCCACTAGCGCGTTGCCGTCGTCGTCGCGAATCTGCATGCGGGGCATGCGCCCGGCCTCGCATCCCCACCACCATCCTTCGCATCGCCACTCCAGCTCGAACCGGTATCGCGTGCCGGCTTCCAGGTACACCCAGTACCGTGTCTTGTGGCAGTGGCACCTTGGCGCTCGGAGGTTGCTATCCGATGTGGCTGGGCACAGCCTGTGGCCGCTATACCTGTACCTGGGGTCTGGTGTCGATGCTGGTGTTGAGAACGTTTCGTATGAGGCTGACCGTAAGCCCGGTGCGTTGGGAGAGGTCGTGTTCGTTGAGGCCTGCTACTTGCATTGCCTTTCTGAGGAGTACAGGTTGTTCGGGTGGACCAAGGTCGACTGGTTCGTTGCGGCGCCAGCCCCTTGCCGATATGGCCTTCATGTACCTTGTGTAACGGGGTTTATCGATGATGTCGAGGTCGTAGCGGCGTCGGATGAGTGCTGCGAGCGACACGCGCCACTTCTGTTTGAGACGGAGTAGCCCCCCTAGCGTATCTGTCTTCTCGAGTTCCGGTCGGATGTCGGCTGCGGGCATTAGGAACTCGGCAGCGAACTTGTCGGCTTGTTGCTCCACGGGTCCGGTAGTGGCTTGGGTGGGGTCGTGCATTGCTAGGTGGCCTAGTTCGTGGGCCACATCGAATCGGCATCGGTCGTGTTTCCCTTTGGCGAGGGACATGACGATGATCGGACGGTCGGGGAACTTGACCGAGTAGGCATCGATGTGGGCGTTTCCTTCTTCGGGTTGTGCGACTACCACGCCGTGGCGTTCCACGGATCGGACCATGTTGTCGATTGGGCCAGGAGGTACGTTCCAGTGGTGCCTAGTCTGCCGCGCTGCTTCCTCGGGTCCTCCATCCTGGCTCGCGTCGCCGCGATACTCGGGTATGTCGGGGTCGGGGAGCCTGACCTCGGTCTCCAGGGCCCTGACTAGCTCATAAACGATTTCGATCTTGTGTCGGGCGCGTCGGCGGTCAAGAGCTCTCGTGGTTCGTAGGCTTCGGAAGAAGGCTGGCGTATCAGCGCTGGTGGTTGATGAGTAGAAGAAATCGGGCTCGACGTCGAGGTGGTTGGCGAACACGTCCAGGGTTTTGTCGCCGGGAGTTGCCCCGCCGTGCTCGTAGAGGCTGATTGACGCAACGGATAGACCGGCGGCTTGGCTGAGGGTTCGCTGCGAGACGTCGGCGAAGTCGCGCGCCATCCGGAGCCGCCGTGGCGCGAACTCGCCACGGCGCTCTTCAGAACTCTGGCCCACGCGGGTGCCCCTCCCCGGTCGGCGATAGTCGAAGCATATCCGGGAGTTGCTAAGCCCGCAACGATTCCAGCCCTCTGAAACATGACTCCAGGCAGACTCGTGTATAATTCAAGCAAACATGCTCTATACTTCAAGCTCTCGCTGCCAGGACCGCTAGCCAGCGGTAGATGTTGGTGGGGACCAGGGAGCGGCTTGAGGTAGCTAGGGGGATTGAATGACCGTCGAACTTCAGCGGATTCTCGGACGCCGGGACATCGCCGAGCTGTTCGGCTCCTCCAGAGAGCGTGCCTCAGGGCTCCACGAGACAGCGCCAGCATATCGCAGACACTCGAGTCGCAGCTGGGGCGTGCTCTGGGACTCAGGGCAATTTGAACTCAATGGAAGGAGGTGAAAGATGGCTAAACGACACCGCTCGGCCGTTACAGGCCGTTTCGTCAAGCGTTCTACGGCGAGGCGACACCCTCGGACCACCGTGTCCGAGCGGGTGAGCTCACCCAAGAAGCGAAAGTAGCCACCACATCCCGGCGGTAGTCCCGGCGAATGCACCGGGACTACCCGGGGTCACGGCTCGGGGTGGGCAAGAGTGCCGGTCCCCAGGGGACCCCTACATTCACCAACCGCCAGATCAAACAAGGGTCCCGGCCCTGGAAGCTCTCCTGATGCGCCGACCAACGCACAAGACCCCCTATGTAGAAAGGAAAACAGAATGGATATCCACAACGACCAAGGGCCGCAAAGCCTCGAGAGGATCGCGGATCCTACCAAAGACTCTGAGTTTGAGTTCAAGATAAACGGAGTCGAAATCAGAACACCCCACCAAAAACTCGGCCCTGCGCGAATATGTGGGTGCGGGGGCCTGAAATCCTTGGTTTGGGGGTGAGGCCTCGCTGAAATCGGTGAAGTACCAGTTCGCCGGTCCAGGGAGGCCTCGATGTCTGATGTTATGTCCGTTCGGTTGTGGTTGT
>JAJEIM010000038.1 GCA_022827785.1 Acidimicrobiia bacterium | reverse complement strand
GAGGTCGCAGGCACCCAACCACGGCGGGTGGCAACACCCCCCAGGCCATCTCTCTGACAGGGGGACAAAGCCCTGCCCGCCGCGGCGAGCAACCAGCCCCGATACTCACACATCAGAGCCACCCAACAAGGTAAAGGGGGGTCGGCGCGGGAGAGGCCGCGTGCGGATGCCTGATGGAGTTCACGCCCGCGAGCTTCCGGAGGCGCGATCGCGCCATGCTGTGGCCCTTGCTGTTCATCGTCATCTACCTCCCGGTCTGAGGTGTCCGCCACCGCTAGCGATGGCGGACACCTGATGCGCAGACGCGGGCCATCATATCACCACATATATTTCTGTTTCATAACTTCTATCCCTTTTGTCATAACTTTTTGTCACTAACTCGGAAAGGCGGCACGATACGTCCCACCAGCGGCGATTCCCGGCGAAGTGACGGGGTTCGGTCAACCGGACGAGCGAGACCAGGTGGATCCGGAGACAGATGCTCGGCATGCCCCCGGTGCGGGGCGGCTTGGAACGCGCCGGTAGGTCTTCTGTCCCGAACCCGGAATCGGGTTTCTCCTGCCGCCCGGGGCGTGGCCGATCTGGTGCGGAAGCGGCGCGGTCGGACGCCTGGCGCGCGAGGCTCGGCAGCCGATCCGCACCCATGTTGCCGGCACATAACTTTTTCTGCGTTGGCTATAACCCTTTGTGACCATTCCCCGGACGCGGCATAATTGGCCCCGCCGGCAGCGATTCCTAGCGAGGTGACGGGTTGGGCCGACCGGACGAGCGAGACCTACGGATACGGGAGCTGGAGGAGCGCCTCTCCCGCCTGAGCACGGCCAGCCTCCGCATCATCGAGGACCTCGACTTCAACTCCGTGCTGCAGGGCGTGCTCGACTCCGCCCGTTCCCTCACCGGCGCTCGCTACGGCGCCATAACCCTCGTCGACGCCTCCTTCGGCATCCAGGACGTCTTCTTCTCCGGCATCACCGAGCAGGAGGCCGCACAGTTCCGGGACTTGTCGGGCGGGGAGCAGCTGCTGCGCTACTTCTGCGAGCTACCCGGTGCCCTCCGGGTCGCCGACCTGAACGGCCACCTCCGGTCCATGGGCCTGCCCGAGTTGGGGCCGCCCACGGATGCGGGAGCGGGGATGTCGTTCCTGCTGGCGCCCATCACCAACCGGGGGGAGCGGGTGGGGAACATCCTGTTGGGCGAGAAGGAAGGCGGCCAGGAGTTCACGCAGGAGGACGAGGAGACGCTGGTGCTGTTCGCCGCCCAGGCGGCGATGGCCATCGCCAACGCCCGCCGGCACCGGGAGGAGCAGCGGGCCAGGGCCGACCTGGAGACGCTGATCGACACCTCCCCGGTGGGTGTGGTGGTCTTCGACGCCGCGACCGGGGTCCCGAAGTCCTTCAACCGGGAGGCCATGAGGATCGTCAACAGCCTCCGCAACCCCGACCAGTCGCCGGAGGAGCTGCTCGCCGGGGTGGCCTTCCGGCGGGCCGACGGGCGGGTGATCTCGCTGGGGGAGTTCCCGCTGGCGCAGGCCCTCGGCGCGGGGGAGACGGTGCGTGCGGAGGAGATCGTCATCCAGGTGCCCGACGGGCGCAGCGTGACCATCCTGATCAACGCCACGCCCATCCTCTCGGAGGAGGGGGAGGTCGACTCGATGGTCGTCACCCTCCAGGACATGGCCGACGTCGAGGAGCTGGAGCGGATGCGGGCGGAGTTCCTGGCGATGGTCAGCCACGAGCTGCGGGTGCCCCTGACCTCCATCAAGGGCTCCGCGTCCACGGTGCTGGACTCGTCCACCGACCTGGATCCCGCCGTGGTGCGCCAGTTCCTCCGCATCATCGGCGACCAGGCCGACCACATGCATGCGCTGGTCGGCGACCTGCTCGACGTCGCCCGCATCGAGACGGGCATGCTGCCGGTCAACCCCGAGCCGGCAGACGTGATCGTGCTCGTGGACCGGGCGAGGAACGCCTTCAGGAGCGCGGGAGGCACGAGCAACCTGGCCGTCGACATCGAGGCGGACCTGCCCCTGGTGATGGCCGACCGGCGCCGCATCACCCAGGTGCTGAGCAACCTGCTCGCCAACGCGGACCGCCACTCCCCGGAGTCGTCGGTCATCCGGGTGAGCGTCGGCAGGGAGGACGTGCACGTGGCGTTCTCGGTGGCCGACGAGGGGCGAGGCATCCCGGCGGAGAGCCTGCCCCACCTGTTCCGCAAGTTCTCCAGGGTGCATTCCGAGGAGCAGGGAGGGGACACCGGCCTGGGCCTGGCCATCTGCAAGGGGATCGTGGAGGCGCACGGGGGCCGCATCCGGGCGGAGAGCGACGGGCCGGGCCTGGGCGCCCGCCTCACCTTCACCCTGCCCACTGTGGAGGAAGCAACGAGCGGCGCGGCGGGCGCACCGGGCCTCGTCCTGGCCGGGTTGAGCGGCGTCGGGCGGATGGCCTCGGGGGAACGGGCGCGGGTCCTGGCGGTGGACGACGACCCCAACGACCTCCGGTACGTCCGCGACACCCTCACCGAATCCGGCTACACGCCGCTGGTGACCGGGGACCCGGAGGAGGCGGTCCGGCTCATGGAGGAGGCGAGGCCCGAACTGGTGCTGCTCGACCTGATGCTCCCGGAGACCGACGGGGTGGAGCTGATGGGAGACCTCCTGGCCGTGGCGGACGTCCCGGTCATCTTCCTGTCCGTCTACGGGCGGGAGGACGTGGTCGCCCGGGCCCTCGAGATGGGGGCGGTCGACTACGTGGTCAAGCCGTTCTCTCCCACCGAGCTCGCCGCCAGGATCAAGGCGGCCCTGCGGAGGCGGGTGACCGCCGAGCCCAAGGAACCCTACGTGCTGGGCGACCTGACCATCGACTACCGCCGGCGCATGGTGACCCTGGCCGGCCAACGGGTGCAGCTCACCCCCACGGAGTACGGGATGCTGGCCGAGCTGTCGGCCCGCGCCGGGCGGGCGGTGACCTACGGGCACCTGCTGGAACGGGTGTGGGGCGAGAGGGGCGACGACAACCTGCGGCCCATGCGCACCATGGTCAGCAAGCTCCGCCGCAAGCTCGGCGACACCGCCGTGAACCCCACCTACATCTTCACCGAGCCCCGCGTCGGCTTCCGGATGCCGATCGGCGAGGAGCCGCCCGACTGACCGCGGCAACCTCTTCCATAAGGCATTTCGACAGATATGCTTATCCGCTGTTCACCATGACAAACCTTCCACATTGTGGAACGAACGTTGAGGTGAACGCAGGGGTACACTCGGCCTGGTGGAAGGGAGGCCTGGGCAATGAACCCGCCCGTCATCGTGGTGGTCACGGATCCGGGAGATGGTGACGAGGTCGTCAACCGCATCCGGCAACTGCCGGATCGACACGAGTTGACAACCAATATCTGGCTTGTGCGCAGCCCGCTGCTCGTGAGGGACTTGACCAACAAGTTAGGCCTGGGGACGACCCCTGCGGAGTAGGTGTCGTGTTCCGGCTCAATGGCACGTACTGGGGCCGTGCTGATCAGAACACTTGGGACTGGATCAGTCGTGTCGCCTAAACCACCCGAAGACTTCTCGCAGCGAGGATTCGCCGGAGAAGTGCAGCGCCACTACTCCACCCGGTCCGAAGTGCAAGAACTACTGAAACCGTTGTCTGACAGACTGAACGAACATATCGGGTATCACAAGGGTTCAGATTCACTTTGGCGTTGGTGGTGCCGTTCGTCTGCGTGCTGGTAACGGCCACAGCCACAATCATCGCCGCGTTCGTGTAGCACAGCCTCTCCTGGGTCGCGTAGCTCGTGGGCCTGCTACCGGATCCGGTACATGAGTCCGTGTCCGACGCTCGGATGTTGTGGCGGGCCGGCACTGATGAATACGGTGCGTTCCGGTGGGCGAGAGAGGACTCGAACCTCCACGAGCGCAATGCCCACTGGGTCCTGAACCCAGCGCGTCTACCAATTCCGCCACTCGCCCCGGCGTGCCGGGCATTGTACCCGAGAGGCGCCGCATATCCCGCCGCGGACGTCCGTGAGCGAGCGACGCCGGGTGAAGCCCCTTTACGCCCGGCACGTTCATAGGCTGGGCCCGGATCCGGCTCGGAGGCGACGCTGAAGCGCTTTACCAACCTGGCCCTTGCCGCCCTCCTGATGGGGGCGATTGCCTCGGGGCTCTTCGCCCAGGGGTTCGGCACGGAGCGGTCCCGGGTCGCGACGATCGCCCACGGCGTGCTCGGGTTCTCCTTCCTGCTGCTTGCGCCGTGGAAGTCGGTGGTGGCCCGATCCGGATTCCGGAGGCGCCGCAAGGGAGCTATCTGGTCGGTCGCGCTGGTGGTGACGGTGGTGATCACCATCGGTTCCGGCCTGCTCCAGGTGATGGGCACGACATCGCGGATCGGCCCGCTCGCCACCATGCAGGTCCACATCGGGGCTGCCGTCCTCTCGGTGTTGCTCGTGGGCTGGCACTACCTACGGCATCCGGTCCGGCCCCGCACCTTCGACCTCAACCGCCGGAACCTGCTGCGGACCGGCGGCCTGGCCGCTGGGGCCGGGGTGGTGCTGGCCGGTTGGGAGAGCGCCATGGGCCTGCTCGACCTGCCCGGCTCCGAGCGGAGGTTCACGGGGTCGCACGAGCGGGGTAGCGGGAACCCGGCCCGGATGCCCGTGACGCAGTGGTTCACCGACAAGGTGCCGCGGCTCGACCGGCTGTCTGCCCGGGTGGCGGGCCGGACGCTCGGGCCGGACGACCTGGAGTCGTTACCGATGGAGACGGTGGAAGCTACCCTCGACTGCACCGGCGGGTGGCACTCGACCCAGCAATGGACGGGTGTCCGCCTGGATCGGCTTCTCGGAAAGGTGGACGGGGTGAGCATCCGCGTGCGTTCGGTCACGGGATACGAGCGCCGCTTTCCGGCTAGGGACGCGGACAGGATCTGGCTGGCGTTCGAGGTGGGCGGCGAACCGCTGAGCGCGGGCCACGGTTTTCCGGCCCGGATCGTGGCGCCGGGTCGGCGCGGCTTCTGGTGGGTCAAATGGGTGGACTCCGTGACGGTCTCCGACGTTCCGGCCTGGTTGCAACCTCCGTTCCCGCTCACCTGACCAGATGACGAAGCCGCGATCGTGACCAGCCGGTACCGGCCGCCGAAGGGCTTCGGCCGGCGGCGCCGGACGATCTGGTGGTGGCTGGCGCTGTTGCTCCTGATCCTCATCGGGGGAGCGGTCCTGGTCAACAGCCGGGGGGTGATCGCCCGCCAGGAGACGGCCTTCTTCGACGATGCCCGGATCGCCATCCAGGAGGTGGACCAGATAGCGGCCGGCTTCCGGCGGCTGGTGAGCAACGAGCTGCGGACCATCAACCGGGACGACTTCGAGGCGCTGATGGGGCGGCTGTCCGGAGAGATGGCGGATGAGGCGGAGCGGTTCGAATCGGTGACGGCCCCCGAGTCCGCCTTCGCCGCCCGGGAGATGCTCGACCTGGCCTTCGCATCGTGGACGGCCGGTCTGGCCGATTTCCGGGTGGCTGTCACCGCGGTCACCGACGACCCGACCGGTTCGGTGCCGGTGGATCAGCTGGGCGGCGCCATCGCCCGGATCCGGGTGGGCGACCTGGTTTACGCCCGGTTCCTGGCTCGGGCGACCGGCATGCTCGAGGAGCTGGGCGTAGTCAACGAGATTCCGGCCGTCTCCTTCATCGTCGACCAGCGGCCACTGCTGAACGGGGAGAGGCTTGCGCGGACGATCCGGAGCAGCACCGACATGGGGGTGCGCCGGGACGTGACCATCCTCCAGGTGGTGTTCGAGCCGCTCCCGGCCGGCGGTCTGGGGGACGAGGGGGAGATACTCTTCCCGGCCACCCAGCGACTCCAGTTCAGCACGGTGATCGGCAACCGGGGCAACGTGGACCAGAAGGGCCTGACCGTCAACGCCAGCATCCGGTCCGAGGCCGGGGAATCGCTGACCACGGTCGACAGCCACGGGTTGGACCTGGCCCCTGGCGAGATCGGATCCGTGCTGTTCGGGACCGAGTTGGTGGAGCCGGGCGCCGAGTACCTGCTGACCTTCAAGCTGACCGTGGTCGAGGACGACCTGAATCCCGAGGACAACGTGTGGGAGTCGCGCATCCGGATCAACCCGCCCGGATAGTCCCGGTTCGGCCGGGTTCGTTCCCGGTCTCGTTGCCACGCTTCTCCGCTGATCGGGATGGGCCCGGGCGCGGATATCATCACGGGATGATCGACATAACGCTGCTGCGCGAGCGGCCGGACGACCTCAAGGCATCCCTGGCCCGCCGCGGCCTGGACCTGGACGTCGACCTGATGGCGCAGATCGACCGGGACCGGCGGAGCACCCGGGCGAACGCCGAGTCGATGCGCGCCGAGCAGAAGAGCCTCAGCCGCCGCATCCCCCGTCTCGAGGGCGAGGCGAGGCAGGGCGCCATCGCCGAGGCCGGGAAGCTGGCAGCGGGCTATCGCTCCGCCCTGGCCGATGCCGATGAGCTGGACCGCCGGTTCCGGGAGCTCTGGATCACGGTTCCCAACCCCGCCCATCCGTCGGCCGCGGACGGGATGGTCGAAGAGGATGCGGTTGAGATCAAGCGGTGGGGAACGGTCCGGGACTTCGACTTCCCGGTCAAGGACCACCGGGAGCTCGGCGCCGAACTGGGGATGATCGATATCGAGCGGGCCGCCAGGGTGTCCGGCAGCCGCTTCGGCTACCTGACCGGGCCGGCGGTGATGATCGAGTTCGCGCTGGTGCGGATGGTGCTCGAGATGCTGGGCGACAGAGGCTTCACGCCCGTGGTCCCGCCGGTGCTGGTGCGCGAGGAGGCGCTGTTCGGCACCGGATTCTTCCCGGATGACGATCAGCAGGTCTACGAGGTGGGCGTGACGGCCGGCGAGGAGCTGCGGTCCGACAACCTCTACCTGGTGGGGACCTCCGAGGTCTCCCTGGCGGCCTATCACACCGGAGAGGTGCTCGAAGAGGATGCCCTGCCGCTCCGTTACGCCGGCTTCTCCAGCTGCTTCCGCCGGGAGGCGGGAGCGCACGGCAAGGACACGGCGGGCATCTTCCGGGTCCACCAGTTCGACAAGGTGGATATGTTCTCCTTCTGCCACCCGGAGCGCTCCTGGGACGAGCACGAGATGCTGCTGGGGATCGAGGAGCAGATCGTCCAGAGCCTCGACATTCCCTACCGGGTGGTGAACGTGGCTGCCGGGGACCTCGGCTCGTCGGCCGCCAAGAAGTACGACATCGAGGCCTGGATCCCCTCCCAGGAGCGCTACCGGGAGATCACCTCCTGCTCCAACACCACCGACTTCCAGAGCCGGCGGCTGCGGATCCGGTACCGGACCGATGGCGGCAACCGGTTGGTGCATACCCTGAACGGGACGGCGGTGGCCGTGGGCCGGTTGCTGATCGCCATCATGGAGAACCACCAGCAGGCTGACGGGTCTGTGGTGGTGCCGGACGCGCTGCGTGCCTACGCCGGATTCGACCGCATCGGCTGAGCCTCATGGCGCGCCCATGGAGCGGCCCACGGATGCGATCTTCGCCAGGATCGCCCGGCGCTACGACCTGATCAACCGGCTGCTGGCCGTCGGGCGAGACCGGGCCTGGCGCCGGTCCGTGATCGAATGCCTGCCTCCGGGAAGGATGCTGGACCTCGGCGCCGGCACCGGCGCGGCCCTACCCCTGTTCGGCGACCGGACGGTGGTCGCGCTCGATCCCGTGCCACAGATGCTGGACCTCAACCCCACCCCGGCCCGGGTGGTGGGCAAGGGGGAGGCCCTGCCCTTCGGCGAGGAGTCCTTCGATGCCGTGTTCTCGGCCTTCGTCTTCCGGAACCTGGACTCGGTGGAGACCACCATGGCCGAGATCGCCCGGGTGCTCCGCCCCGGCGGATCGATGGGCGTGGTGGGCCTCACCCGGCCCAAGGGCAAGGTGGCCGCATCCCTCCACCGGGCCGGCTCCGCCGTCGTGGTCCCGATGGCGGGCGCCCTGATCGATGCCGTCGACGAGTACCGCTACCTCCACCGGTCGCTCGACAAGCTCCCCCCGCCCGAGCAACTCTTCGCCGACCCACCCCTCCGCCTCGACCGCCTCTGGCGAATGGGCCCTCTCGGCTTCGTCTACGCCGCAATCCTCACCAAATGACCCCGCCCGGTTCTTCACAAGCCGTACACTATTTGTGTATTGACCGGACCCGCGACGTCGCCGGCAAGAGGGTGTAACAAGATGACGAATCCGACCGGGGGGTTCTCGGTACCCGCGGCCGCCTATGCCGCAGTTGGGGAGTTCGACCCTCACGGGAAGCTGCCGAGGACGTGATGGGGATGTTCGCGGGTCGTGTCCGCCGATCGGCGGTTGTCGGAGTTCTGGCTGTCATGGTCATGTCCGCTTGCGGCGATGACCCGACTCCGACGACTGTCGCTGCCGATGCCTCTTCATCCACGGCCGCATCTGCGGCGACGGCCACAACCACGACATCGTCGACGGCTACCTCCGCCCAGACGACCGTTCCGGCGGGATCTACGTCTCCGACCTCCGAGCCCGCGGGCGCCACCACCGGCGCCGGTATCAGCGTGGATGCGGCCACCGTTTGGGCCGATGTGTTCAGTACTTTCGCCGTCTCGGAGCAGTCGTGTATCCGCGATGCTGTGGATGAAGACTTACTGGAGTCGGTGCTTGACCGGCTTGTCCTGGAGTCCTCCGACGCCCCCGAGGACTGGGCGATCTCGATATTCTCCTGCCTCGCTCCCGAGACTGCCAGGGCCCTGTTCCTCTCCTTGATGATCGCCGGGATGGAAGGCGACGAGG
This sequence comes from Acidimicrobiia bacterium, assembly GCA_022827785.1. Taxonomy (GTDB): domain Bacteria; phylum Actinomycetota; class Acidimicrobiia; order Spongiisociales; family Spongiisociaceae; genus Spongiisocius. The sequence goes on along the minus strand of JAJEIM010000038.1, from coordinate 13,498 downwards.
AACTGGATATGGAGCTGACCGAGGGAGAGATGTCCTGCTTGCTGGAATGGGTGGCGGGCGTCGATGTGGCCGCCGCGGTCGCGGCGCTCGCGGATGAGGACCCTGTGGTGGCGGGGGAGTTGACTTCCGGCATGCTTTCCTGCCTCCCCGACCTGTTTGTCTCCATGATGGTCTCGGAGATGGGCATGGACGGAGTGGAGTTGGATGGGGAGGAAACGTCCTGCCTGCGTGAGTGGGTGGCCGGTTTCGACATGGGTCCCATGGTTGCCGCGCTGGTGGATGAGGACCCGGCGTTACTCGGCGAGTTCGTGCAGGGGTTGCTGGGCTGTGTTCCTGACCTGTTCCTCTCGGCGATGTTCGAGGAGATGGGCGTGGAGTTCGGTGAGCTGGGTGAGGACGAGGCGTCTTGCCTGCGTGAATGGGTGGTCGGCGCCGACTTCGGGGAGCTGTTCGCCGGCGACCTCGATGCCGCCTTGGCCTTTCTTCCGGCACTGTTCGAGTGTGTTCCCGACCTGGCGGACGCTCCCTTCGACCCGGGTACGTCCTTCGACATGGCTCTCGAGGAGGCCACTGCTGTCGCGATCGACGAGGAGGCGCAGGGCGAACTGGACGAGCCGGGTGATTTCGACTTGTTCGTGTTCGAGGCTATCGAAGGCGAGCTGTATCAGATAGATGTGACCCTGGGAACGTTGGATGACTCTGTGGTGGGGCTGTACGACGCCGACGAGACGGAGTTGGCTTTCAACGATGACTACAAGCATTCGTCGGCTTCTCGGATTGTGTGGGTGGCTCCTGGTTCGGGGAGCTACTACATCAAGGTTGCCGCATGGGGAAGCGGTACGGGTTCTTACACGCTGACCGTTGTTGCGTCCGATATCGTCGACGATCACGCCAATGGCGTCGGTGATGCCACGTCGGTGACGGTCGGTGAGGTTGTTTCCGGAGTGGTGGATTACCCCGGTGATACCGACTTGTTCGTGTTCGAGGCTTCCGAAGGCGAGCTGTATCAGATAGATGTGGCCCTGGGAACGTTGGATGACTCTGTGGTGGGGTTGTACGACGCCGACGAGTGGCAACTGGCTTACAACGACGACTATGAGGGTTCGCTGGCTTCACGGATTGTGTGGGAGGCCCCGAGTTCGGGGAGTTACTACATAGAGGTCTCCGCATGGATTGACGGTGCCGGTTCTTACACGCTGACCATCATCGTTGGATAGAGCTGCATCGGAGGGTGCCAAGGCACATCTCCATACGAGGGGTCTCCCAGCCGGACGCACCAACACCTACCGCCGGCGGGTAGCAGCGGACGCAGCGAGTTCTCTGTCGGGCCAACCCTGGCGCGCGTAACCACGGCCGCACGCATGTCTACCGGTGGGTAACGCGCTCTGCCACCACCGCGATCTCGGCTTATCTGTCACACCCCTTCCAGTGGCTGACTCCGACCCCGTCCTACCGCCCCCCGATCGCCCCCTCCTGTTGGCGTAAAGCGGCTGGCAGTTCACGCATTCGGGCGATGACCAATCCAATCCCGGGGCGTCTGCGCGTCTGAGGCCTCAATGCCCTAGACACAGAAACAACCCCAGCCGGTTGGCTGGGGCCGTCCGGCCGGGGCTGCTCACCCCGGCGGGGTACTTCCACAACTCTGAGGCGGAGGGAGTGGGATTCGAACCCACGAGGCGCGGTATGCGCCAACACGCTTTCCAGGCGTGCGCACTAGGCCAGACTATGCGATCCCTCCAAAGGCCGACCGATTCTAGGAGGTCCGGCGCGGTCGGGAACATGCGGTACCAGGGCTAGACTCCCCGGACGCCGTGCTACGCGGGACGCTAGGGGTGTCCTGTAGCCCGAAACCCTCTACAGGCGGGGCGGAATGCCCGCCGAAGGGTGTTGAGATGGCGGGGTTTTCGGCCGGCACGTGGTGTCGAAGGCCGGGTCCTACGCAGCGGAACCTTCGTGAACCGGGTCAGGTCCGGGAGGAAGCAGCCCTAAGCGGGCGGTTCCGGGTGCCGTGGGAGTGCCGGGCTGGAGCCGGCGACCGGTTGAGGCCTCGGGATCTGCATTCGACGGCGGGCTGCACGGCTCTGTCTGCCCGCTTGGCTTCACCGGAGTTGTTACATGTCTTCCTGGATTCCTTGGATGGAGGCGGCTCTGGCCGAGGCCGGTCAGGCCCCCGCCCATGGTGACGTACCGGTGGGCGCCGTCCTGGTCGACCCGGACGGGCAGCCCGCGGCGATGGACCGCAACCGCCGCGAGGAACTCCGAGATCCCACCGCCCACGCCGAAGTGCTGGTCCTGTCGACCGCCGCCCGGCGCGCCGGGAAGTGGCGGTTGGACGGCCACACGCTGGTGGTCACGCTGGAGCCCTGCACCATGTGCGCGGGGGCTGCGGTGGCGGCCCGGCTGGAGCGGATCGTCTACGGAGCGCCCGACCTCAAGGCGGGAGCGGCCTGGAGCCTCTACAACATCCCCCAGGACCGGCGACTGAACCACCGGATGGATCTGGTGGCAGGAGTCCTGGAGGAAGAGTGCGCCGCCATGCTCGCCGATTTCTTCGGACAGCTACGGTCGCGGCCCCCGGAAGGCACCGCCCGGTAGGCGCCTACCCCAACCCCCTGAGCGGCCGGGGGCTTGGTTGGGGACGAATCTCGACACGCGGGTACAATCCAAGGCTCTCCGGAGGGGTCGCATAGTCTGGCCTAGTGCGCGGCACTCGAAATGCCGTAGGGGGTTGCTCCTCCTCGTGGGTTCGAATCCCACCCCCTCCGCCAGGACCCGAAGAGCACACAACCAAACAGCGGTTTCCTGCGTGTATTGGTCATCACGCAGTACTGAGCCCTCGGGTACTCGTGTTGGGACCGGATGTAGCGGCTCAGGCGCAGATCGGCAGGCGGGCGTTGGCGTCCCATCTGGTGTTGAACTGCCACGGGACCTCCCCGCTGACGATGCGGTCCCGGGCCTGCCACCACAGGTTCGCCCACTCGCCGGGGTCGGTGAGGACCTGTTCGGGCTGAGCCTCGCTGCGGGCTATGAAGCCGGGGAAGACCGAGCGGCCGGTGGGTTGGCCGATCGGCTGGTAGCGGAGGTCGAAGCTCCAGCGGATGCTCTCGCTGTGGTTGCCCAGCGAGGCGTGCTCGGTCAGCTTGTGGAGCAGCACCACCCCTCCTGCTCTCACCTCCAGGGGGACCACCCGATCCCGGTCGATGATCGCTTCGGGAATGTAGGTGGTGGCGGAGGCGGCGGTCCCGGGACAATGCATGGTCAGGTCCTCCCTATGGCTACCACGCTCCACGATCAGGCACCCGTTCTCGATCGTGGCGTCGGTGACGGCGACCCACACGGTGAGCATGTCGGTGCCGTCGGCCTCCGGGTTGATGACCCCGTTGTCCTGATGCCACGTCGTGGCGGCGATGTTGGAGTCGGTGACGGCGTCGGGCAGGTAGCGGGCGGGCGGCTTGATCCGGGTGTGCTGGACCGGGTTGGAGTAGATCTCGGGTCCGATGACCGACTCGGCGATGTCGAGCAGGCGCGGGTTGGTGAGGAGATGGAACACCGCCGCTCCCGTGTTCATCGTGTGGCTGTGGTCGAGTTCCTTGACCATCGGTAGGCAGATGTCGAGGTGCTGGTAGAGCGTGTACATGTCGTCTATGTGCTGCATCGCCTCGACGTAGCGTTCCGAGAAGCTCTTGCCTCGGGGCGGCGGGATCCGCCCCTGCGACACGAGGCCGGCAGTGACCCGGTCGAGGATGTCCCGGTACTCGTCCTCGATCCCGGCCAGATCGTCAGCGGAGAGGACGTCCTCGACCACCAGGTACCCGTCCTCGCGGAACGCGGACAGCTGATCCATGGTGAGCCCGGCCATCGTCACCCCCAATGCGTCTGCTGAGAGGAGGCTATACAGGGTCCGGGCAGATCGCAGCCGATTCGTGCCGGCGCATCGCCCGGGAAGCGGCCTAACCGAACCTGGTGGGTCCCGCCCTTCGAGGCGATATGCGGATGAGGACGCGGCGCTCCTCCCGCATGGCGGCACGGTACTCATCCCAATCGGGATGCTCTCCCGACAGCTGCTGGTAGTACTCGACGAGAGGTTCCATCGCCTCGGGCAGCAGGACGACCTCGGCGTGCCCGTCGATCTGAACCCATTCGCCGTAGAAGCCGTCGGCGAACATGCAGACGGATGCCCTCGGGTCCCGCATCAGGTTCTTGACCTTGTAGGCCGTCTCCCTGCTCGACACCACTATGTAGCCGTCGGAGTCGACCCCCGCGACGACCGGAGACATCTGCGGCCCGCCACCGGACCGGTAGGTGAGCAGGACGCCGCGGTGGTTGGCCGTGACGAAGTCGCGGGCTTGGTCGAGGTCCATCGGGCGCACCCTACCCAAGAAGCGTCGCAACCTGCGGGGTGCGGAAAGGCCGGTGGGGCAACCTACGATGTGCCCTACCAGGAGGGATGGCCGAGCGGACGAAGGCGCCGGTCTTGAAAACCGGTGGACCCGGCGACGGGTCTCGTGGGTTCGAATCCCACTCCCTCCGCCCACCGCGATCTGTATCCCTGCGCCAAGGACTCCGAGTCTCGTGTCCGCGTCGGGTTCATCCCCACGGGGCGGCTAGGTCGACGGGTGGCTGAGCGATGCGCCGCTAGAATGTGAGGTGCTATCTCAGACGCCGAATGCAGGTCCCCGTCACAGTGAACGAGCAGCATGTGGCGCCGGAGCCGCGGAGCGAAGCGGCCATCCCCCCGTATCAGAGCCACATCGGCGACAGCCGGCCGTACTGGCGGGACATCATCCTGGGCGTCAACGATGGGCTGGTGTCGATGCTGTTGCTCGTCGCCGGTGTGGTTGGTGGTGGTCTCAACGCGGACCAGGTCCTGCTGGCGGGCGTGGCCGGCGCGATTGCGGGCGCTGTCTCGATGGCTGCCGGGGAGTATCTGGCGACCAAGTCTCAGGATGAAGTTCTGGAGGCTGAGATCGAGTTGGAGCGGCAGCACATTCGATATCACCGCCAGCAGGAACTTGACCAGCTGGGCGACATGTTCGCGGCCATGGGCCTCGGCGAGGACGAAGTGACGGACATCGTGGCCGTATTCGACCGGTCGGATGAAGGCATGCTGAATGCGATGAAGGTAATGGAGTTCGGTGTTGTCGACTCCGAGCGGCGTTCTCCCTTCATCGCCATGGCCATGTCGGGCCTGCTCTTTCTGGCCGGCTCGGCGAGCTCCGTCATGCCTTTCGTGTTCACCAGCGAGACGGCGGTCGGGCTCTGGTGGGCCGGTGCCTTGACCGCTGCCGGCCTGTTCGCCGTAGGCGTCGTCAAGTCGATCGTTGCGCGCACATCCAAGATACGTGCAGGACTCGAGAACATGCTGATCGCCGGACTCGGAGGCGTCGTGGCCTGGTACATCGGCAAGTTCGTAGCCTCCGGACTCGGTTGACCACCCGCCTGAGCGGCGGGCAGTTACCTGTAGGAGCCGGATCCGTGGGTCCGGCCGGGTGGGTCTCGTCCCAGGAGATCGAGCATCCTGCCGCCGGCGTCCTTGAACCAGTCGAACAGGATCCGCACGTCGGTCCCGATGCAGAAGTGCTTGACGCCCATGTCCAGGTATCGCTCGGCTCCCTCTTGGTCCCTCAGCTCCGCCCTTGGAGCGATTCCCATCCGCAGCGCGGTGGAGATGACGTGTTCCTCCGCTTCCCTGACCCGAGGATGGCTCAGCTGTCCTGCCAGGCCGATGCTCATCGCGTAATCCGCCGGGCCGAACTGGACCATGTCGACGCCATCCACCGACAGGAGGTCCTCCAGGTTCTCCACCGCCGGGTCCTTCTCGATCATCAGCGCTATCACGGCCTGGTCCAGGGCTTCCACGAAGGCCGGGGTCCCCGCCTCGAGCACCAACCCCACATCGCGGCGGAGGCCGACGCCGTGGCGCCCGCCGGAGTCCGGAGATTCGGCCCGGACCGCGTTGACGCACTCTTCGACGTCCTCGACAGTACGGGGATCCGAGAACAGGAGGTTCTGGATGCCCGAGCCGATCGCCCGGACCGCCAGGTAGGTACGCGGCTCCTGCTCGATCTTCATCATGGCCGACATGTGGTCGAACAGCTCGACGGCGCGGCCCAGGTTCTCCAGGGCGTAGAGGTCGTACGGTCCGTACTCGGCCACGAACTCCACGTAGTCGAACATGCCCGACAGGCCGACCAGCTCCACGACCGAGGGCCAGGAGCTGATGAGATGCGTGCCCAGGCTGGCCTGATCGGCATCCAGCAGTTCCCGTAGCCGGTTACGTCGCAACTCGGTCATCTCCCCGGATGGTCGGACAGTCGGAGCACGGGACCCCGACCGGACGTGTCACGGCATCCTATTGCGCAACATCGCCCTCCGTGCCGCTAAGCCGCACCCGGCCTGTTGCCGCCCGGGATGCCCGCCGGTGACTCGATAGAGTGAGCAGGGGTCGTCGAGAATCGGATCTTGCGCGTCATCTTCGAGCGAGGACGGGGGGCGTCACCATGCGGGTAACCATCGGCTGGGTCATCATGGGAACGCTGCTCGCCTTCACCGTGCTGGGTGCGGTATCGGCTCAGAAGATCCCGGATGTCGTGAGTTGGGTGGTGGCCAGTGTCGCCCTTGCGGCCGGGCTGGGCGCGTTGACCGTGTCGGCCGGTACGGTGGCGCCGCGGCAGGCAAGAGGACTACTCCTCGCAGTCTTGAGACCGATGTTGTCGGTCGCGGCCGGCGTGGTAACCCTCCTGAGCACCATGGTCGCCGGCTGTAATGACGTGGGCGGGGTCCCGAGCTGGGAACGCTGCCACACGTGGCTGGACACCCCGACCGTCGACTGGCCGGGAGCGCCTCTGCTCGCACTAGCGCTCAGCCTCGGCGCCGGCTACCTCGTCTGGTGGCTCTTCGGGAGGCTGTTCCTGGACCCTATGGAATAGGGCCCTTCTCGATCCCCGATCCCTCGGTTGCCGTTAGTGTGGTGGGAAGGGCTCGAACTCCGCCCCAATGGACGGCTCCGCCGCCAAGCAGTCCCGGGGTCCTCACCAGGCGAACCATCACATTGTCCATCAAGCGGAGCACCTCCCTTATGTTGCCCGGTGATCGAGGTTGGCTGCTTCGGTTCATGGTTGGGAGAGGGTTCAGATGCTGGGTTGTCGGCAGGGGTGGCTACGTCGGTGTTCTGGGGATGGGGTTGGGTTGTGGATGTTCTGGTCTGCGGTCCTGTTCTCGATTCTTCTGGTGCCGTTGGCTGGGGAACCGGCGTGGGGCGAGGAAGAGGACCGTAGAGTTTATAGTGACGATCCATTGGGTTTGGTTGTAGCGTATAATGTTACGACTCATTACAGTCTCGATGAGGATGTCTGGGATGTATGGATCTGTGAGGTTCCGGAGGGGACCATCGATATCTCGGTTGATGAGACTGTGGAGTTGCTTCAGGCGGAGGTGGCGCCGTACTTCGTTCAGCTCTCCGGGGGTCGCTACCGTCCGACGTTTCGTGTAGGCGGTGTGATCGAGGCGGAAGCGTTTGACAATTGGGGTGGTTGCAACGGACCAGTGGCTGAGGCGGCAGGGCGCCTGGACCCGCGTGAGCAACCCGAGGGGGCCATAGTCATCGTGAACAAGCCGGTTTGGGCAAGCTTCGGAGGTATAGGAGGAGTCGGTTACCCTTCCCCGGTTGAGGTGAGCCTAGGGACTACGACCTTTCCTGCCAATGTTCGCGATGTGTTGGTCGGGGGCGAAGCTGTTGTTGACTCTAGCCGTTTGCCTCCTGGCACGTACTTTGACTCGGATCCGCCGATCCTGTCAACTATTGCTCATGAGATGGGTCACGCCATCGGGTTTCCGCATTCGTATCGTTATGAGGAATATGACGACCCGATGGATGTCATGAGTCTGGATTGGAGTGTGCCGGATCTTCAATTGGGCACTATCACATTCAATCGGTATGCGGCCGGTTGGATTGATCCTGCTGATGTTGTCATCTATTCTGGTGGAACAGAACGATACACGTTGGCGGCTCCTGGCGCCTCAGGTAGTCAGATGTTGGTGATACGTGGTGACGATAGTGGGTTCATTACTCTTGGTGTGAGGGTGAGAATGGGAGCTGATGTTGGCATATTGAAAGAGGGTGTGGAATCCTATTATATCGACCAGCAGCCGAAGTGGTGTTATAGCTATCCCCGTTACCGAGCCTGTTTCGGCACTGAACGAGTGACCCAGGCGATAACGGATCCGAACCAGCCGTTCACTATCGACACGGGTGAAGCTACATCACATATCATGGAGGCTGGTGATGGTTATACGTGGGATCGTATCTCGGTAAGAGTCGTCGAACGGGTCGGTAATAGCTTTGTTGTTGAGGTGTCAGACCGGCCGATTCCTCCGCAGGAAGGGCTCTCAGATAAGGATGACGATACCGAAGAATTCGCGTCCCGTAACGAGGAACTATACAAGGAGGACCCGTTAGGACTGATCACAGCCTACGACGTCCACACACACTACACCTTGGGCGACGATATCTTGGAGGTATGGGTTTGTAAAACACCCCAAGGTCTTACTGATCTCGCTGTTGAGGAGGCGGTCGGGTTGCTTCATGAGAAACTGGTTCCATATTTCGAGTGGCTCTCCGGCGGCCGCTATCGGCCGGTGTTCCGAGTAGGAGGAACCATTGAACTAGAATCGTTCGCCGACGTGTGGGATTGCGAAAATGCAGCAGCCGCCACGTCGAAGGGAATGACGGAAGGAGCGATCGTCATTGCTGACTATGTGGAACAGGTCAGTATAGGCAGCGTAGGATTCATTAACATTTTGTCATCCACCGAGATAAGGTATCATGACACGGAGTATTCTGATAGTAGTAGATCGGTGTTTCTCGGGATACAGACCGTGGCCGAACCTGGAAGCCTTCCCCCCGAGCTAGCGTCTGCACGCGTTCCTGTACTTGCCACGGCAGCACACGAGATCGGACATGCCCTCGGGTTCCCTCACTCGTACCGGATCACTCCGTATGATCATGCAATGGACATTATGGGTAATACTGACGAGATTGGCGGGTTGCAGGTCGGCACCATAGCAATCAACAGATACGCAGCAGGCTGGATGGATGTTGCGGAGGTCGAGATTTATGACGGTGGCTGGAGAATGTACAGGCTACAGCCATTAGGTGCCGAGGGTACGCAGATGCTGGTACTCCCGACAGAAGGGAGCGGGTACTTGACGTTGGGTACCCGAGTCAGGAAGGCATTCGACTCCGGAATACCGAGAGAAGGTGTCGAGTCGTACTACATAGACCAGGAAGCGCCGGGCTGTCTCCCGCCAGCCGACTTCAAGGGCTACGAAGGCTGCCACGGCTCGTCACGCCCGACACGCGCGTTCATCCAGGCCGATCAGTCGATACCTGACGCAACCGATCCCGTAGCACACGTAATGGAGGTGGGTGGTGGGTACACATGGGAAGGCATAGCGGTATCGGTGATAGACCGTATCGGTGATAGCTTCATAGTCGAGGTCGACGATGGTTCCGACCCGCTGGACATCTGGCGATGGCTGTACGGGAGGTTGGGAGGTCGCTGAACGGATGGGCCTCGTACTCGACCGGACAGCTCTACGGACAGAGCCGGTGGGTTCTGGCAAACAGCCCGTGAGCCGCGTAGCCAATCGATAGCGGTGGCGGAGAGGGAGGGATTTGAACCCTCGAGGGGGGGTTACCCCCTACTCGCTTAGCAGGCGAGCGCCTTCGACCGCTCGGCCACCTCTCCCGTGCGACCCGGGCCCATCGGGATGGGGGCCTGAGCCGGCTTGTTAGGACCGCTCATGATACCTGCGGCGCTAGCTTGACGCCGTAGGGTCGCCGGCCGCGGGCTTCCGGTACCGGGCCATCGGGGACTATCGTTGGGGTGCGGCGCCCGTGCCGTCTCCAGCCGCGGCGCCGAGTCTCCGGTAACAACCCGTGCGGCCGTAGCTCAAATGGACAGAGCGTCTGACTACGGATCAGAAGGTTGGGGGTTCGAGTCCTCCCGGCCGCGCCTCTGAGACCCCCACGCCTCCGAGTTGAGGGCATACGCCCTCGCGTTGACGGTAGCGGGGAGAGGGCATATACTGACGACCGTGCATAAGCACGTCCATATCCCCGTGTCCTGACGGGCTACCGGTGTGACCCCATGCCGGCGTTGAGCCTCGGTCCGGCATGGAGCAGATACAAGTAAGGGTTCAGTGAGCCGATAGCCGCCACGGCGGCCTCTGACGGTGAGCGCGAGCCGGTAGTACGACAGGGATGCTTCCCCACTCGGTCGCCCCCTGAACTGAAGAGCGAGCGGCCGCGTGGTCACTCACCTCCCGTAGGAGAGAAATTTGCCCACCATCCAGCAGTTGGTGCGCCAGGGCCGGAAGCCCAAGGCGCGCAAGGAGAAGACTCCGGGTCTGGCCGGGTCGCCGCAGCGACGTGGTGTCTGTACCCGCGTCTACACCATCACACCGAAGAAGCCGAATTCCGCGATGCGGAAGGTATGCCGCGTCCGCCTCACCTCGGGGATCGAGGTGACCGCGTACATCCCCGGAGAGGGGCACAACCTCCAGGAGCACTCGATCGTCCTGGTGCGCGGGGGAAGGGTCAAGGACCTGCCGGGGGTTCGCTACAAGGTCATCCGGGGCACGCTCGACGCAGCCGGGGTTGATGACCGCCGCCAGGCCCGGTCTCGCTACGGAACCAAGAAGGGCCGCTGACATGCGACGTGCACCGGCCGAGAAGCGGACCATCGAGCCCGACCCGGTATTCAGGGATGTCCTGGTGAGCCAGATCATCAACCAGGTTCTGCTCAAGGGCAAGAAGGAGAAGGCGCGCAAGATCGTCTACCAGGCCATGGAGATCGTCTCGCGGCGCAGCGGGCAGGACTCGCTCATGGTGCTCAAGCGAGCGGTCGACAACCTGCGTCCCCAGGTCGAGGTGCGGTCCCGGAGGGTGGGGGGAAGCTCCTACCAGGTGCCGGTTGACGTCCGGCCCAGGCGAGCCTCCACGCTGGCGGTGCGCTGGCTGGTGGGGTATGCCAGGCGGCGCAGAGAGAACACCATGGCCCAGCGCCTCGCCAACGAGATCCTGGACGCCTCCAGGCACACCGGCTCGGCGATCAAGCGCAAGGAAGACCTCCACAAGATGGCGGAATCCAACAAGGCCTTCGCCCACTACCGCTGGTAGGGGCGAGAGGCGGACCGAGGGACAGAGAACGATCGGTAGCGAGAGAAGAAGTCGTGAAAACTCCGGACGCGTTGATCCATCTTCGCCAGTACCCGCTGAGCCGTACGCGGAACATCGGGATCATGGCGCATATCGACGCGGGCAAGACCACCCTCACCGAGCGGATCCTGTACTACACCGGCCGCACGTACAAGTTGGGTGAGGTCCACGAGGGCGCTGCCGTCATGGACTGGATGGAGCAGGAGCAGGAGCGCGGCATCACGATCACATCGGCCGCCACCACCTGCGAATGGCACGAGCACTGGATCAACATCATCGACACGCCGGGCCACGTGGACTTCACGGTGGAGGTTGAGCGATCCCTGCGGGTGCTGGACGGCGCGGTGGCCGTGTTCGACGGGGTGGCCGGGGTAGAGCCGCAGACCGAGACGGTATGGCGCCAGGCGGACCGGTACCACGTGCCCCGGATCTGTTTCATCAACAAGATGGACCGGGTCGGGGCCGATTTCTTCGTGGCGGTGGACTCGATCGAGGAACGGCTGGGGGCCGTCCCGCTCATCATGCAGATCCCGATCGGCGAGGAGGGCGACTTCACCGGAGTGGTCGACCTGGTCGAGATGGAAGCCCACATGTGGGCCGGCGACGACGGCCGCACCTGGACCACCGGGCCGATCCCGGCCGAGTACGAGGCTTCGGCGGAGGAGCACCGGGGCCGGATGCTGGAGCAGGTGGCCGACATAGACGAGAAGCTGCTGGAGAAATACCTCGAGGATGTGGTCATCTCGCCCGGTGAGATAACCACGGCGGTCCGCACCGGAACCCTCCAACACCTCTTCACGCCCGTGTTCTGCGGGTCTGCCTTCCGCAACAAGGGAGTCCAACTCCTGCTGGATGCGGTGGTGGACTACCTTCCGAGCCCCACCGATACGCCTGCCGTCCAGGGCTTCCTCCCCGGTTCGGAGATGCTCGCCTCGCGCGCTCCGGAGGACGCCGAGCCCTTTGCGGCGCTGGCGTTCAAGATCGTCAGCGACCCTCACGTCGGCAAGCTCACCTACTTCCGGGTTTACTCGGGTCGCGCCTCCAAGGGAGGTGCGGTCCTCAACAGCACCAAGGGACGCAAGGAGCGCCTGGGCCGGCTGCTGCGGATGCATGCCAACCATCGCGAGGATCGCGAGGACGTCTTCACCGGGGACATCGTGGCTGCGGTGGGCCTGAAGCACACCTCCACGGGGGACACCCTCACCGCGGTCGGGCACCCACTCCTGCTGGAGGCGATGTCGTTCCCGGCGCCGGTGATCTCGGTGGCCATCGAGCCGCGGTCCAAGGCCGATCAGGAGAAGCTGACCGACTCCCTGGGCCGGCTCGCCGAGGAGGATCCCACCTTTCTCGTGCGGACCGATCAGGAGACCGGACAGCGGATCATCTCGGGGATGGGCGAGCTCCACCTGGACATCCTGGTGGACCGGCTGGTGCGGGAATTCGGCGTGGATGCCAACGTGGGCCGTCCCCAGGTGGCCTACCGCGAGACGATCAAAGGCCCCGTGACCGGCGTCGAGATGCGCTACATCAAGCAGACCGGCGGGCGGGGACAGTATGCGGTCGTGGAGATCGACCTGGAGCCGACGGGGCCCGGTGGCGGCTACGAGTTCATCGACGAGATCAAGGGCGGAAGGGTCCCCCGCGAGTTCATCCCGTCGGTTAACGCCGGCATCGAAGGCGCCCTCGAACAGGGCGTTCTGGCCGGCTACCCGCTGGTGGACGTGCGGGCTCGGCTGGTGGATGGGCAAGCGCACGACACGGACTCCTCCGAGATGGCCTTCCGCATCGCGGGCTCGATGGCCTTCCAGAAGGCAGCCCGGAGGGCGGGGATCAAGCTGCTCGAGCCTTTGATGGAGGTCGAGATAGTCACTCCCGAGGAGTACCTGGGCGAGGTGATGGGCGACCTGGCGTCGCGCCGGGGCCGCATCGAGGAGGCCGGGCAGCGTGGCCGGTCCCGGGTGGTCATGGCTCGGGTCCCCCTGTCGGAGATGTTCGGTTACGTGACCGACCTCCGGTCGAAGACCCAGGGACGTGCCACGTCAAGCATGCAGTTCCACTCTTATGGAGACGTACCCGAAAACATCGCCCGCCGGATTGTCGGCGCGGCGCGTGGAGAACTAGTAGGAGGTTAGTGAATCATGGCTAAGGAGCGTTTTGTGCGGGTGAAGCCGCATGTGAATGTTGGGACGATGGGTCATATTGATCATGGGAAGACGACTTTGACTGCGGCGATTACTCGGGTGTTGGCTGAGCGGGTTGAGGGTAATGTGTTTACGG
>JAJEIM010000025.1 GCA_022827785.1 Acidimicrobiia bacterium | reverse complement strand
TGAACAGGATGAACATGCGCGCGGTGTCAGCGCCGTAGCGGTCAACAACGGCTCCTGGATCAACGCCGTTGTACTTCGACTTCGACATCTTCTCGAAGAACACCTCCAACGCCTCGCCGTCATCGGGATCGGTGGGTTGGTTGGCATCGCTCACCGCACTGGGGGCGATGTACTTGCGGGTCTTGGGATTGCGGTAGGTCACCCCTTGAACCATCCCTTGCGTCAACAAGTTCTGGAATGGCTCGGAGCAACTCACCAACTTGCGTTGCTGCAAGACCTTGGTGAAAAAGCGGGAATAGAGCAGGTGCAAGATCGCGTGCTCAACGCCGCCGACGTATTGATCCACGGGCATCCAGGCATCAATGCTGGCGGGGCTGAATGGTGCTGTGTCATTGCTGGCATCGGTGTAACGCAGGTAGTACCAGCTCGAACACATGAAGGTGTCCATGGTGTCGGTCTCACGGGTGGCCGGCACTCCCTCCGAGTCCACCGTTCTCAGGAACGGTTCATGCGAGACGAGCGGACTCCGTCCTGTCGGCATGAACTCGACGCCTTCCGGCAGCTCCACCGGAAGGGCGTCATCGGGCACCAGCTCTAAGGTTCCGTCCTCCCGGTAGATCACGGGAATCGGCGAGCCCCAGTAGCGCTGCCGGCTTATCAGCCAGTCCCGCAACCGGTACTGGATGGCCCGTTCGCCGAGCCCCCTGGCCTCGAGCCAATCGATGACGGCCTCCTTGGCCTCGGCTATGTGGAGGCCATCCAGAAAGTCCGAATTGATGGATGGCCCATCCGCTTCGTAGGCGTCGCCCTCGAAGCCGTCGGGCGGCTGGACCGTACGCACTATCGGCAACCCGTACTTGGCGGCAAACTCCCAATCACGGGTGTCCTCACCCGGAACAGCCATGATCGCACCGGTCCCGTAGCTCATCAGCACGTAGTCGGCTATCCACACCGGTATATCCCCGCCGGTCACGGGATTGGTCGCGTAACCACCTGTGAACACCCCGTGCTTGTCCCGGGTGAGGTCGGTCCGCTGGAGCTCGGAACGGCGAGCGGCCCCGGCGCGGTAGGCCTCCACGGGTTCCCTCATGTCCGGGGTGGTCACGACCTCGACGAGCGGATGCTCCGGAGCGAGCACCATGAACGTGGCGCCGTGGAGGGTGTCCGGGCGGGTGGTGAACACTTCGATAGGGTCGGCGCCCTCGACCGGGAACCGGACCTGCGCGCCCACGGAGCGTCCGATCCAGTTGGTCTGCATGGCCTTGATGGGCTCGGGCCAGTCGAGACCTCCGAAGTCGAGGAGCTCCTCCGCGTAGTCGGTGATACGGAAGAACCACTGCTCCATCATCCGCTGGACCACCGGTTGGCCGGTCCGCTCATCCTTCCCGTCGATCACCTGCTCGTTGGCGAGCACCGTCTGGAGGGTCGGGGACCAGTTGACGAGGGCCTCGCCGCGATAGGCCAATCCGGCTTCATAGAGCCGGGAGAAGAACCACTCCGTCCAGCGGTAGTACTCCGGCGTGCAGGAGACCGCCTCGCGGCTCCAGTCGATCATGGTTCCCATCGACCGGAGCTGGCGGCGCATCCGCTCGATGTTGGCGTAGGTCCACCTCCAGGGGTGGATGTTGGCCTGTACCGCGGCATTCTCCGCCGGCAGCCCGAACGCGTCGAACCCCATCGGGAAGAGCACGTTGTAGCCCTTCATCCGCATGTAGCGAGCCCGGGCGTCCGAGGGCGTCATGGCGTACCAATGGCCGATGTGGAGATCGCCGCTCGGGTAGGGCAGCATGGTCAGCGCGTAGTGTTTGGGACGATCCCAGTCGACCGCGGCGCGATGTATGCCGGTTTCTTCCCAGACCTCCTGCCAGCGCGCCTCAACCCGGCTGTGGTCGTATCTCTGGTCGTCTCTCGTCACGCCGGCGATCCTAGGAGCTTCCGAAAGAACGAACGTTGCGAGGTTCGCAGATGGCAAACGAACTGGTCTGAGAGTTGTGACATGGCATGGGAACCCCTCCTGCGGACTCTTTCTGCACCCTCTCGTCGCTCCTCGCGGTGACACTTGCCGGTTGCCGGGATGGCCGCGGCCCGTGGGTGGGATGACGGAGAGTGGATGAGGTGGAGCTGACGGGATTTGAACCCGTGACCTCTTGCATGCCATGCAAGCGCTCTGCCAGCTGAGCTACAGCCCCGTGGTCGGTTCCCCTCGACCGGATGGGGGATCGCACGCCAGCTTACCAAGTTTCGACCGCCAGCCCCACGGCCCCGATCAGTCCCGCGAGTCCGGCCCCCAGTCGAGGCGCGGCGCATCTCCCCACAGCCGGTCCAGCGCGTAGAAGTCACGCGCCCCGGTCTGGAAGATATGGACCACCAGGTCGCCATAGTCCGCCAGCACCCACTCGCCGGTGTCCAGTCCCTCGGTGCGCAGTGGCTTGCGACCGCTCCGGCCAAGCCGCAGGTTGACCTCCTCGATCATGGTGCGGACCTGACGCTTCGAGGTCCCCGAGCCGATCACGAAGAGGTCCACGATTCCCAGCAGATCGCCCATGTCAAGGACCACGATGTCTGTGCCCTGCTTGGCGTCAATGGCATGAGCCGCGATGACGGCGAGTTCCGTCGTTGGTATCTCTATGCCTGTTGCCTGCGGGTCCTCGATGACCGGCCTTTCGGGATCGGCAGCGTCTTCTCGGGCAGTCCGGATCATAGCTTGGCAGGGCGCGGCCGGCGTTTCAGCGGTAGAGCCCATGGGTTTCGATGTAGGACCACACGCCTTCCGGTACCAGGAATCGCAGGCTCAGGCCGGCGGCGGCGCGCCCTCGCAGGTCCGTGCCCGAGATATCGAGGCGCGGAACATCCAACCAGGTCAGCCGGGCGGTGACGGCGGCATCCACCGAGCCGGAATCGGCGCCGGGTCGGGGCGCCACCGCGATGCCGACCATCTCCTGGAGTTCGGTGCTCCGGTGCCACGAGGCGATCCGGGAGGCGGCATCCGCTCCGAGGATCAGGGTCACCTCGTGACGTGCCAGGCTCCGCACGGTGTCGAGGGTGTATGTCGGGCCGGGGCGGACCACCTCGCGGTCGTCGCCCGACAGGTAGGGAACCCCCTCCACGGCGGCAGCGGTCATGCCCCAGCGGTGCTCGGCCGGCGTCACGACCGATCCCTCCTTCTGCCAGGGCGACCCCGCCGGCACCAGCCAGACCGTATCCAGGCCCAATTGCCGGAAGGCCGCCTCGGCTACCGCCAGGTGAGCGATGTGTGGAGGATCGAAGGTGCCGCCGAGGAGGCCGATGCGCATCCCGTGAGGCTACCCACTTCCGCATTACGGGGACCACTCGGTGCCGGGGCTCCGCGACCACGGTCACCGGACCTCCACCAGTCGGAGGCCGGCGGCCGGAGCCCTTGCCAGGCAACCGACCACCCGGAGGGGATCGATGTACTCGCCGTCGATGCGGACCGACAGATGGACGTCGCCATGGCCGGTGCCGGCCCCGACGGTCCCGATTACGGTTCCACGTTCGACGTCCTCTCCGGCCATCACCGTCACATGGCCCAGGTAGGAGTAGCTGGTCCATAACCCGCCCCCGTGGTCGACCGTGACCACCAGGTTGTCTGCGACCAGGCCGGCGAAGATGACGGTTCCTCGAGCTGCTGCGAGAACCAGTCCGTCACGGTCTCCCTCGTAGTCGGTCCCCCAGTGGCCCTCGTAGCCCGGTCCGGGGTTGAAGGGCGCGATGATCATCCCATCAACGGGCGGGCTCAGGCCCACACACGAGCGGCCCCCGGCGGAGGTATCCCGGGCTGCTGCGGCGGGGGCGAGCAGCGACACGGCGGCGACTAACACTACGGCTGGGCGAGCAGCAATCACAGCAGCCTCTCTGCCCCCCGTCGCTCTCCTGCCTGCGGCGCCATGGTGGGCGGACCGAGCCGGCGCGCCTGGTCGGCCGTCCCACCGGATCGGAAGGTATCTCGATCCGCAGCCCGTTTCAAGACCTTCGTCGCGAGGAGGGTGCTGCGAGGCGAACCCGGCGGGGTCCCCCCGTGGCAAACTACCCGGAATGACAATTGCCGGTCACCACGCGTGCCGTTCGCTCCGGATTTCCTTGCGACCTCCTACAATGGGGCGCCGACCTATGGGAAGAGAACGGCTGTAGATGCGCATCGTCGTGGTGGGCGCGGGAGCTGTAGGGGGCTACATCGCCGAGCGCCTGTCTCTTGAGGGGCAGGACGTGGTCGTAATCGACATCGACCCGCTGCGGGCAGCCGAGATCAGGGACCGGCTGGACGCCCTGGTCATCACCGGTAACGGCGCCAGCGCCGCCACGCTCGAACAGGCCGGGATCGGCCAGGCCGAGTTACTCCTCGCGGTGACCGCCAGCGACGGCGCCAACATCCTCGCCTGCCACACGGCGAAGAAGATGGGCGTGCAGCGCACCGTCGCCCGGGTGCAGGACCCGGATCTCAGGGACGGCCTCGACGGCATCGATGTCGACGTGGTCATCGATCCGGTGGAGGCGGCTGCCGAGGAGATCGCCGCGCTGGTTGTGGAGTCCGGACTCTCCGAGCTCATCGAGTTCGGTGCGGGACAACTGGCACTCGTGGGCGGTACCGTCACCGCCGCGTCGCCGCTGGTCGGAGTAGCGCTGAAGGATGTTCCCCGCAACGAGAGCTTCAGCTGGGTGGCGATCGCCTCGGTCCGTAACGGCAGCACCATCGTCGCGCATGGAGACACGACGGTGCTGGAAGGCGACCACCTGCTGCTGATGGTCAAGAGCAAGAATGTCGATCGGGCCAAGTCGATGATCGGCATCCACGACCGTGACATCCGCCGCGTGCTGATCATCGGTACGACCCGGGTGGCCCGGCTCACCACCGCCCTGATGGTCAAGGCGGGAATGGAGGTCGTGGTGATCGACCCGGACGAGGCCCGATGCGGGGCCGTCGCCGAGGAGATTCCGTCCGCCCTCGTCATCGCCGCCGACCCCACCGATCCCACGGTGTTCGGGGAACTCGACACCAACCTTCACGACTCCGTGGTAGCCCTCACCGGGGTCGACTCCATGAACCTGATCCCCTGCCTGGTCGCCAAGGCGATGGGTGCGGCCACCACCATCAGCCGGGTGACGCGCATGAGCTACGTGGGCCTGCTGGCGGGTATCGGGGTGGACACAACGGTGTCCACCCGGCTGACCGCCGCCGCCTCGATTCTCCGGTTCGTGCGCCGGGGCACCGTCTATTCGGTGGCGACCTTCTCCGACACCGACGCGGAGGTGATCGAGCTGGAAGCTGTCCCCGGAGCCGAGGCGGTGGGCCATTCGCTCCTCGAACTAACCCTGCCCCAAGGGATGGTGATCGGAGGAATGGTGCGCGGCGACATCGCCTTCGTCCCCTCCGGCGCCACCACTATCGAGGAGCACGATCACCTGATCATCTTCGCCATGCCCGACGCGATGGCAGCCGTCGAGTCGATGTTCTCGGCGTGAGCCCCACCCACCGGCTCTTCACCGGGCCACCACCTCTGATATGACCTCATCCGGGCGATCGTTCGGGTTCCACCGTTCCGGATCCATGTTCCGGCGCCTGTCCTACGTGATCGGCACCGTGGTCGTGGCGGCCGGACTCGCCATGCTCCCGGCCGCTGCCACCTCGCTCATCTACCGCGAACGGGAGGTTGCCGCTTGGATCACCGTGTCGGCGGTGCTCACCATCCTGGCCGGGCTGTTCGGGTGGCGGGTGATGGGTCGCCCCGGCACGCTCACCACCAAGGAGGGCTTCGCTTCGGTCGGTCTGGCCTGGTTCGCCATGGCCTGCTTCGGAGTGCTCCCCTACCTCCTTTCCGGCACCATCGGCAACCTCACGGACGCCTTCTTCGAGACCGTGTCCGGGTTCACCACCACGGGCGCCTCGCTGGTACCCGATCCGGCCGCGCTGCCGCGCGGCATGCTCATGTGGAGGTCCACCACCCAGTGGCTGGGCGGGATGGGAGTGATCGTCCTGTCGCTTGCAGTCCTTCCCCTGCTCGGAACCGGCGGCGTCCAGCTCGCTCGGGCCGAGTCTCCCGGTCCCGAACCCGATCGTCTAACGCCTCGATTCCGGGAAACCGCCAAGAGGCTGTGGTACATCTACGCCTTGTTGACGCTGGTGGAGATCCTGCTCCTATGGGCGGGGGACATGACGCTCTTCCAGGCCATCAACCACTCCTTCACCAACATGGCCACCGGCGGGTTCAGCACCGAAGCCACCTCCATCGACGGTTTCAGCCCGTACGTGCAATGGGTGGTGATCGTCTTCATGTTGATTTCCGGAACCTCATTCGCGCTGCACTTCCGAGCCGTGCGGGATCCCGGCCGGTACCTCAAGAACGCCGAGTTCAGGTTGTTCACCGGGATCGTGGCGCTCGCCACCCTGGTCATGATCCTGAGCCTGTGGGGGCAGGCGCCTGCAGCCGACGTCATACGCGACTCGGTCTTCACATCTATGTCCCTGGTCACCGGCACCGGATACGCGACCGCCGACTTCGGCGCCTGGATACCGGCTCTCCAACTGTTCGTGGTCGGCCTGATGTTCCTGGGCGGTATGGCGGGATCGACCACCGGCGGAATCAAGATCTACCGCATGGGTGTGCTGGTCAGGGCGGCCGCGGCCGACCTGAGGCGCCTCATCCACCCTCGCGGGATCTTCTTGATCAGATTCGGTTCGAAGCGGGTGCACGAGCCCATCGTGCAGAGTGTCCAGTCGTTCTTCCTCTTCTTCATGTTCCTTTTCATGACCGGGACTTTCCTGCTGGGCTTCCTGGGCGCCATATTCGGGCCCGAACTCAGCCTCGTGGAAGCCGCATCGGCCACCGCCAGCGCGCTCAGCAACTTCGGTCCGGCACTCGGCGAGATGGGGCCGACAGGCAACTACTCGGCCCTGACCTGGCCGGGCAAGTGGTTGCTCTCGCTGCTGATGATCGCCGGCCGCCTCGAGCTCTTCCCGGTGCTCCTTCTGTTCACCCGATCGCTCTGGCGCAGGTGAGCCGGCCTACCGCGGGGCGCGGAGGCTCAACCGTCCAGCAGGACCACCAGGCGATCGCGATGGATCACCTCGGGCGGGACCTCGGTGTCCGTGCTGCGCTTCCCCATCCGATCCCTGATCTGATCCGAGTCGGACGTCACCAGTCCCTTCCCCACCAGAACACCCGTGGGGCCCCGGACCTCCACCGACGCTCCCGCCGGGAACTCGCCGTCCAGTCCGGTGATCCCTACCGGCAACAGCGAGCCACCCCTGCGCGCCAGGGCGCGCACCGCGCCGTCATCGATCCGCAGCGTGCCACTGGGTTGCTGGCCGAACGCCAACCACAGCTTCCAGGCCGACAGCTTGGTGTCGCCGGGCACCACGTACGTGCCTGCGGCATCGCCGCGGATGATAGAGTCGACTACACCCGAACGGTCCGACCTGGCGATCACGGTCGGGATACCTGACCAGGCCGCCATCCGCACCGCCTCCACCTTGGTTCGCACCCCTCCCGATCCAACCGGCCCGGGTGCTCCCGCGGCCACCCGGTCCAGGATGGGATCCCGGTGCCGGACCGTCCGGATCGGCTCCCCCTCCCCCGAGCGGGGATCGGCCGAGTAGAGGCCGTCCGTGTCGGTCAGGAGCACCAGCATCCCCGCACTGACCAGGTGAGACACGATGGCAGCCAGCCGGTCGTTGTCGCCCATCTTCCAGCCGTGGATGGCCACCGTGTCGTTCTCGTTGACGATGGGGACTATCCCCCGCTCGAGCATCCGGGTCAGGGTCCCCCGAGCGTGGAGATACTGGGCTCGCATCTGGAGCACGTCCACGGTCAGCAGCACCTGGCCCACCGTCCGGCCGACGGTCGGGAATACCCGGCTGTAGTGGGACATCAGTAACGTCTGGCCGACCGCGGCCGCCACTTGCAGGCCCGTGGTATCGGAGGGACGCCCGCCCACGGCCGGCGATCCGGCCGCTACGGCACCCGAGGAGACGAGGACAGCCGGGTGGCCGGCCTCCCAGAAAGTGCTGACCTGCCGCATGACGCGCTCGACGGCCCGTTCGTCCACCGATCCGTCCGCGCGGGTGAGACTGGACGAGCCGACCTTGAGGACTACCGGGCTCCCCGGTGGCGGCGGCTCGCGACGCCCGGCCATGTCCCTATCCAACGTCGGGCTCCGAGTACTCGAACACCAGATCGCCGATCCGCACCTCGTCGCCCTCCTTGGCGCCCGCCCGGCGCAGCGAGTCATCGACGCCGAGACGAGCGAGTCGGCGGGAGGCGAGCAGGGCCGCGTCGGACAGGGTCAGGTCGTTGAAAGCCACCGCCCGTTCCGCGGCGCGGCCGTTCACCACCCAAACACCATCCACGCGTTCCACCTCGAAGGTGGCGCCGAGCGGGCGATGCAGGACATAACCCTCGCCCTGGTCGCTCGTCCTGCCGGCCCGGTCAACGGCGTCGGCAACCCGATGGACCAGATCATCGAGGCCCTGTCCGGCGACCGAGCTGATCTCGATCAGGTCCGGGGCGAGTTCGAGCAGGGCAGTGGTAACCGGGCTCTCGACAGACAGGTCGCGTTTGGTGACGGCCACCACGCGCGGGCGATCCGCCAGACCCGGGTCGTGCATGCGAAGCTCGCGCTCGAGTATTTCGTACTGGCGTTCCGGGGAGAGCTCCTGCAGAGGTGACGGGTCAAGAAGAATTACAAGCACCCGGGCTCGCTCGCAGTGCCGCAGGAACTCGTGCCCGAGTCCCTTGCCCTCGGCAGCCCCCTCCACCAGGCCGGGCACATCGGCCATCACGAACGACCGGTCGTCGATCGTCACCACTCCCAGGTTGGGGACCAGCGTGGTGAAGGGGTAGTCGGCGATCTTGGGGCGGGCCGCCGACACCCGCGAGATCAGGGTCGACTTGCCGGCGTTGGGAAAGCCGATCAATGCCGCATCGGCAACCAACTTCATCTCCAGGGTGAACCAGGCTTCAGTCCCGTACTCGCCCTGCTCGCAGAATGACGGCGCCCGGTTGGAAGTCGAGACCAGCGCTGCGTTGCCGCGGCCTCCCCGGCCGCCCTCCAGCACCGTGACCTCCTGGCCGGCGGCCACGAGATCGGCAACCAGCCGGTCCTCGTCGTCGATCACCATCGTGCCGGGGGGTACCCGCACGATCAGGTCCTCACCCTGCCGACCGTGGCGGAGGTCGGACGCACCATGGCTCCCGCCATCCGCTGCGCGGTGGGGGCGCCGACGGAAGTCCTGCAGCGTGGACATTCCCTCGTCCACGGCGACGACCACGCTTCCACCCTGCCCGCCCGATCCGCCGGCCGGTTTGCCCCGGGGGCGGCGTCCGACCCGGCGGAAAGACACCGCGCCGGCCCCGCCGTTACCGGATCGAAGATGGACGCGGACCTGGTCGATGAACACGATCCACCGTCCCGCGGTCAGGGATGTTCCGTGCCGGTGCCCCGACGGTCAGCGAAGGTCGGAAAGGACGCTCACCCGGCGGCGACCTCCCTGACGGTGGTACTTCACCGTGCCCGGAGCGATCGCGAAGAGCGTGTCATCGCCGCCGCGGCGTACATTGACCCCAGGATGGATGCGGGTGCCCCGCTGGCGAACCAGGATCGTCCCCGCCGTGATCTCCTGACCATCGAAAACCTTCGGGCCGAGCCGCTTGGCGTGCGAATCCCGCCCGTTCTTGGTGGACCCACCACCCTTGGTCTTGGACATTCAGGCCTCCTTAAGTGATGGCGCCCACATGGGTTATCTCGAGGCGGGTATGGCGCTGGCGGTGGCCCTTCCTGCGACGGTACCCGGACTTGTTCTTGTACTTGAACACCTCGACCTTCTTACCCTTGATGTTGCCGAGCACCCGGGCCTTGACCTCCATTCCGGCCAGTTCCTCCCGACCGGTGATCACGGCGCCGTCATCAGAGACCACCAGCAGCGGGGTGAAGGTCACTTCGTCCCCGGCATTGTTCAGCAACTCCACGTCGATCACGTAACCCTTGGACACTCTGGTCTGCTTGCCACCCGAGCGGATGATCGCGTACATCTCGGAATTCAACCTTTCGACCCATACCCGGCCGGGCGCTCCACGCCGACCAGCGTTCACATCGCAACCTTGTCGCCCACCGGGTTGATCGGAACCCCCGAAGTAGCCGCCTTCTCGTGGAGCACGAGGCCGCGTCCGTCGCAGGTGGGACAAGGCTCGGAGAAGGATTCTATCAGACCGCTGGACACATTCTTACGCGTCATCTCGACGAGGCCGAGGCTCGATACGGAGTGCACCTGAGTGGTGGTCTTGTCGGCGGCGAGCGCAGCCCGGAGCCGCTCCAGGACCGCCTCACGGTTCTTCTTGACCTCCATGTCGATGAAGTCGATGACGATGATCCCACCTATGTCTCGTAGGCGAAGCTGGCGCCCGATCTCCTCGGCGGCTTCGAGGTTGTTGTGAAGGACCGTGTCCTCGAGGTTCGCCTCCCCCACGTACTTGCCGGTGTTCACGTCGACCACGGTCAGCGCTTCGGTCTGGTCTATCACCAGGTGTCCCCCTGACGGCAGCCATACCTTGCGGTCCAGCGCCCGGCGGAGTTGGTCATCCACGCGGAATCGGGCAAACAGGCTCTGATGCCGGTCCTGGCTGAGATGCACTCGGGCGACCAACTCAGGGGAGACGTCCTTCAGGTACCCGAGGACCGCCTCGTGAGCCCGCCGATCATCTATCAGCAGGCGCCGGAACTCCTGCGTGAAGTGCTCCCGGATTACCCGGATCAGGAGGCTGGGCTCCTCGTGGATGAGCTGGGGCGCGGACGCGTCCTTACCAGCCGCCTCGACCTCGGCCCACTTGGCCTTGAGGCGGGCGATATCGGCCACGATCTCCCGCCGCGACGAACCGGCCGCGGCCGTACGCACGATGAGGCCGAAGCCGGGCGGGCGCTCCGCCTGGAGTAGGAGTCGCAGCCGGTTGCGTTCCGCCTCGGGCAGGCGGCGGGATATGCCCAGCATGGAGTTCTTGGGGGAAAGCACAAGGTGCCGACCGGGCAAAGTCATCTGGCTGGTGAGCCGCGGTCCCTTGCTGCCCATCGGGTCCTTGTCGACCTGGACCATAAGGTGGTCGCCCTTCTTGAGCTGGCGCTCGATGCGAGGGCCCCGACCGTGGGTCCTCCGGGCCGAATTGAGATCCCCGGCGTAGATGACGCCGTTCTTCTCCGTGCCGATGTCCACGAAAGCGGCCTCCAAGCCCGGAAGCACGCTGCGGACGACGCCGTTGTAGATGTTGCCGACCAGCGACTCCTGATCCGAGCGGTGGACGTAGTGCTCCACCAACAGCGACCCCTCCAGCACCACGATCTGGGTCTGGTGGGGCAACACCCGGACCAGCATCTGGCGGCGTCCGGCCGCGGGAAGCGGAACCGTCCCGTCCAT
This sequence comes from Acidimicrobiia bacterium, assembly GCA_022827785.1. Lineage (GTDB taxonomy): Bacteria > Actinomycetota > Acidimicrobiia > Spongiisociales > Spongiisociaceae > Spongiisocius. The sequence continues at coordinate 75,761 of JAJEIM010000025.1, read as the reverse complement.
GTGGGGACGTGAACGGCTGCGATGACGGCTTCCGGACCGGGCCGGCCCTTGCTTGGTCTGTCGCTTCTTCCGCTTGCCGGCGGCCTTGGTAGCCACCTGATTCGGCTTTTTCGGCAGCTCTCTTACCCGCCGGACCTTGACGGTCTTACCGCTGATCTTTCTGGTTGTTCGTTCTTCGGTCGACTCGTCGCCGACTCCGCGGCGAACTATTTCGGCTGTCTTGCGCCGAAAGAAAGGCATTACTGATGTCTCCTTGATCTGAAAGGACGCACGCGACGGCCAAGGCTGAAACCAGAAGCGATCGGACGACGGTGCAACCAGTACGGGCAGTGACTCTGGTCTGCTGCTCCGTCACGGTCTCCGGTCCCCTTCTCCTGCCGGTGCGGCTACTTGCTTCGACGTATGCCGGTGGGCACGGCCCGCGCGGGCCTGGCCTGCCGGCCGGCCGCCGGCCTCGGAGGGAACGATTCCCCATGCCGGCGACGCCTCGTTCGTTCCGTGACTCATCGAGCCCCTCGAAGGCGAGCCGGTCTAATGCTCACTCCAGATACATCTGGTCGAAGGTCCGTAAGTCCTCGTGCCATTGCGACTTGTCGCAAGTCGTCCCGGAGAGATTGACTACCCACGAGGAAGGGCCTTCCGGGACGGGCCTGGTAGGGGGCGACTGGATGTCAGGCTCGGTCGAGCCGCCACCCACCGCAGGTGATACTAACACCGAGTTCAGAGATCGCGCGCCTCCGGCCGGTCGCTGACCGGCGATCTGGATCGCCAGACGGAGTTCACTATCCCCAGCCCACCCGCCATCGCGATCATGGCTGAACCACCGGCACTCATGAACGGCAGCGGGAGCCCGGTCACCGGTACGAGGCCGACGGTCATACCGATGTTGACGAACACGTGGAACGACAGGAGCGCGGCCATGCCCACCGCGATCATGGACCCGAACGCGTTGGGAGCTCCCGCGGCCACGATCAGAACGCGCCATATCAGGATGGCGTAGGCGAGGATCACGGCCGAGCCGCCGATGAAGCCGAACTGCTCTCCCACCGCCGTGAAGATGAAGTCCGTGGTCTGGGAGGGGATGAAGCTGAGACGGGTTTGCGTGCCCTGCAACAACCCCCGCCCGACGAGCTGGCCGGAGCCGATGGCGATCTGGCTCTGGTACAGATTCCAGTTCACACCCTGCAAGTCTGCGGTCTGATCGAAGAACCCGGCGAGCCGGGCGGTCTGGTAGGACTTGAGGATGTCGAGTTGGAACACCGCTATCACACCGACGACCCCGGAAGCTCCCAGGACCAGCATCTGGCGGAAGCTGGAGCCGGCTGCGAAGAGCATTCCGACCGTGATGAAACCCACCACGAGCATGGTGCCGAGGTCGGGCTGGAGGAAGATGAGGAAGCCGGGAACGGCCGCCATCAGGAGGGCTGTCCCGAGAGACCTCCACGACAAGCGCTTTCCGGCGCCCATCGCCAGCAGGCTCGCCAGCGCGACTATCAGGGCTACTTTGGCGAACTCGGACGGCTGGAACTGGAATGCGCCCACGGGGATCCAGCGGGTGGCGCCCTTCTGGGGAGCGGCGAACAGAACGCCGACCAGGGCGATGATCATGAGTCCGTAGATGAACGCCGGAAAGCGCCGGTAAAGGCGATAGTCGATCATCGACGCCGCCACGTAGGTGACCAGTGCCACGCCTGCGAAAATCATCTGCCGCCGCATCGCAGACGTGGGATCGCCCGTTTCCTCCTCCAGCCGGACGAAGGTCGACGAGTAGACCATCACGCTGCCCAGGGCCATCAGGGAGGCCATCAGCACGAACACGATCACGTCGGGGGTGGGCTTGGGCCGGTCCTCGAATATCCCGCCCACGCCGTCCAGGGAACGACTCAGCACAGCCATGCGCTACCGCTCCGTGTCCTCGCCGGCGACCAGGGGCGTCACATCGGTGCCCAGCAGGTACTGGAATATGGCGCGTGCTGCCGGCGCCGCTACCGCGCCTCCCGAACCGCCCTCGTCCACCATCACCGCGACGACCCACCGCGGCGCGTCGATCGGCGCCACACCGACGAACCATGCCGTCGAGTCGTGGAATACACCTTGCTGGTCGGTGAAAGACTGGGCGGTGCCGGTCTTGCCTCCTACCAACTCAACCAGTCCGCCCAGATCCTCGAAGGCGCGCCGCGCCGTGCCGGAACGAACCACGGAGGTCAGGTCACGTCTCAGGGACGCCACGGTTTCCGGACTGATGTCCACCGACCGGAGCACCCGGGGCTCGAGGGTTCTCAGCCGATCCCCTTCGGCGGTATCGATGGCGTCCGCCACCCTGGGCTGGTAGACGGTGCCGCCGTTGAGCATCGACGCGTAGGCGACCGCCATCTGCAACGGCGTCGCCACGATCGGTCCCTGGCCGACCACCAGGTTCATGAGGTCGCCGCCGAGCCAGCCCTCCGCCCGCACCCGCCAGGGCTGCCGTTCCTGCCACTCCTCGAAGAGTTGGCGATCGCCCAGGATGCCCTCGTGCTCGAACGGAAGGTCGATCTGGGTGGGGCGGCCCACGCCGACCGCCCGGGCCCACTCCTGCACCATCCCCTCCCGGTCGGTGCCACGGAAAGCCCTCCAGATGGAGAGAGCCACCTCCCAGAAGTAGATGTTGCAGGAGCGCCGCAGAGCATCATGGAGGTTCTGCGGCCCGTCCGACTCGGGAAAAGTCCAGTTCCTCCAGAGATGCTGCGAGTCGTCCTCGAACCGGTGAGCCAGCTGCGGCGAGCACTCGATGGTCTCCTCCGGAGTGGACACTCCCTCCGGGAAGATGTTCTCCTCCATGGCTGTCACGTAGGTGATGGCCTTGAAGGTGGATGCGGGCGGCTTCACACCCTGGATGGCCAGGTTGTTGAAGGCCTGGCGCTCCGACAGCTCCTCGAAGGAATCGATGTCGATGCCGCCCACGAACGCCTGCGGCTCGAAGGTCGGGTAGGAGGCCATCGCCAGGATGGCGCCCGTGTTCACCTCCATCACCACTGCCGTGGCTCGCTCGGTCGGCGGCGGTGTCCGGTCCGGATCCTCCTCGTCCTGGGTCTCCTTCAGCGCGTTGGACAGGGCGATGGCCTCGACCAGGATCCTCTCGACCTCTGCCTGGACCTCGACGTCCAGGGTCAGCCGGACCGTGGCGCCGGTAACCGGAGAAACGGTCCCGATCTCCTCGAGAATGGCGCCTTCCGGGTTGATCCGGTACACGTGTTTGCCGGGGATCCCTTGCAGGAACTCGTCGTACTCCCGCTCCACCCCGAGCTTGCCGATCGGCGTGTTGGTATCGGAGGTTGGTAGTCGCTCGAGATCGCCCGGTGAGGGCAAGCCCATATGACCCAGCACATGACCCATCAACGACCCTTCCGTGTACCCGCGAACGGGCAGGGCACGCACCGTGACACCCGGCAGGGTGGCTCGCTGCTCCATGATCAGGTAGGCCGTATCGGCATCGATCTCGAACTCCGCCAGCGAGGCCACCTCCCCCGAGCGGGTTCGTTCCACCGCCTCGCGCACTTCGACGGGCGACAAGTCAAGGATGGCCGCGAGCCGTTGGAGTACGTCGTCCTCAACCTCGACAGGGAGTAGCGAGCGGTCGATCTCGATGACGAGACCGGGCACGGAAGTGGCCAGCACGATGCCGTTCCGATCGACTATGTCGCCCCGCGGCGCCGCGATCGGCTCGCTGCTGACGATGTTCTGGTCAGCCTCCAGGAGCCACTCCGGGCCGGCGGCGAGCTGAACGAACCACAGCCGGAAGAACAGGATCGAGAACGCACCCGTGAACAGTAGGGCCAGGACCCCTACGCGCCAGGTGTTCGTCGCCTGTGCCCGTCCATCGGGCCGCTTCCTGTCGTTCATAACCGGCTCCGGACCCAGCTATGGCGAGGGCCGGCCACCCGCGAGAACAGCCCGTCGGCCAGCGGGAGGACGCCCAGCGCCAACAACATGTTGTAGGCCGGCACCAGTAGGAACGTCCTGAAGATGTCCGGATTGCCCAGCGTGCCCTCACCGAACAGGGTACCTATCAGAGCGTTGGTAACCAGCGTGACCAGCGTGATGCCGCCTGCGGTCAGCACGCCGATCGGAAGCCCGTAATTGAACCGATCCCGGCTCCGCACCGTGACGTACGCGCCCACCGTGAATGCCAGCGCGCTCAGGCCCAGAGGCGCCGATCCGAGCGAATCGAGCAGCAACCCGCCCAGAAACCCCAGCAAGACGGCCACTTCGGGCTTGAGCCAGACCGCACCGACCACCACCATCAACAGGACGACATCGGGGCTCGCGCCGAAGGGTCTGATGCTGTGGAACACGCTGGTCTGGATGAGGGCCGCCACCATCACCAGAACCAGGGAAAGCAGGAACCGCAGGCCCGCCATCTACGTTCCCCCATCCGCTTCGCCGACCTGGTCGGTTGAGCCGGCCCCTACCTCCGGAAGCCCGGCGGACTCGCCATCCCCGAGCTGTGGCACCGGAGAGGAGGGCCAGGGGATCACCGCCACGTACTCCAGGCGTTCGATGTCACCCATGGGTTCCACCCGGGCCCTGATGATCCCGAACTGCGGTTCCGACGCCTCGGCCACGATGCCGACGTCCAGGTCCTTCGGGTAAGCGCCGGACTCTCCGTAGGGCCCGTAGGTCACCAGCAACTCGCCCCCCTCCAGCGGGGACAGCGCTTCCAGAATGGAGAGCTCCATGGCTCCGGCGCCCTGTCCGGTCACCACCCCGCGCTGCCCGTCAGGCAAGCGCACGGTGACCGCCGGCGCCCGGCGCGACGTGATCGGAACGACATTGGCCCCGGCCTCACTCGCCTCGGACACCAGGCCGACCAGCGCCCCCTGCCCGTCCACCACCGGCTGGCCCGTATGAACCCCGTCACCGGTACCGCGGTCAATGGTCAGGGTCGGGTCGAGGGTCCCGCCCCGAGCAGTGACCTCGGCGGAGACGGCCAGTTGATACAGGTCCTCGCCTAGGCGCAGCGCCAGTAGCGTCTCCAACTCGGATACCTGGGCCTCCAGGTGACCGACCTGAGCCGCTTCCCGTTCCAGGGACTCGATCCGGTCGCGGAGTCGCTGGTTCTCCTCGCGGAGCCCGGCCAGGTTGGACAGGCCGTCGGAAAAGCTCACGACTGGGGTCACCACCGCGTTCGCAGCCGTCTGGAACGGCGCCATGACCACCTGTGCGGTGCTCCGAAGGTCCGCCCCGAACCCACCTCTCGAAGCACGGATGTCAAGTGTCATGAGCGTGAGTGAGACTACGAGCAGGCCGATGGCTACGTAAGCGGACCGATCCGCCGGGACGCCAACCTTCCGCCTGCTTCCGGTGCGCCGCAGGGCTCGTCTACCGGCATTCGAGAGTCTTGGCGGAGCGGAGATTTCCCTGGCCCTTCACTTCGTCCGGCAGATCCGGCCGCCGGACCTGGAACCGAGCCCTAGGGTGCCGAAGATTCCCGTACAGACCACACGCCCGGAAGAGTGCTCAAAAGGACGCGGACGAATCGGCCCGCAATACCTCGACCAGGGCTCTCGTCGCAGACTCATCGGGCCAACCGGACACTCTCGGTACCCTCCTAGAACCGCCCGGACGACTCGAGGACTCCCTGCAAGACGTCGAACTGTTCCAGGCATCGGCCCGATCCGACCACCACCGACTGCAGAGGCCGTTCGGCGACCTCGACTCGCAGGCCGGTCTCGAACGCCAACCGGTGATGCAGTACTTTGAGCAGGGCGCCCCCGCCGGTGATCACGATTCCGACGTTCATCAAGTCGGCGGCCAACTCGGGCGGCGTGTTGTCCAGGGTGTACCGGACGGCGTCGATCATCATGGATAGCGGTTCCTGGATGGCTGCCCTGACCTCCGAAGCCGTGAGCAGAATGGTCTTGGGCAGGCCGGCCACCAGATCCCGACCCTTCACCTCGGCACTGGGCTCGTTGTGGTACGGATAGGCCGATCCGATCGCCATCTTGATCTGCTCCGCGGTCCGCAGGCCCAGCAGGAGGTTGTGTTCCTTCTTCACCCACTCGACGATCCGCTCATCCATGTCGTCGCCACCCACGCGGACACTCTTCGATACCACGATGCCGCCCATGGCGATCACCGCCACCTCGGTGGTTCCTCCCCCGATATCGACCACCATCGACCCGGTCGGCTCGTTCACGGGCAATCCGCATCCGATGGCAGCCGCCATCGGCTCATCGATGGTGAACGCGTTGCGGGCGCCGGCGTGGTAGGCCGCTTCTTCCACGGCCCTCCGTTCCACTCCGGTGATGCCGGACGGGACGCAGATCACGATCCTGGGCTTGGCCCACCGACGGCGGTGCACCTTCTTGATGAAGTAGCGGAGCATGCGCTCGGTGATGTCGAAGTCAGCGATCACGCCGTCCCGGAGAGGCCTGATCGCCTTGACGTGCGAGGGGGTGCGGCCGATCATGCGCTTGGCGTCCATGCCCACGGCCAGCGCCTCGTTGGTGTTGGTGTTGATGGCTACCACCGAGGGCTCGTTGAGCAGGACACCCTGATTGCGGACGTAGACGAGGGTATTGGCTGTGCCCAGGTCCACGGCCATGTCCTGGCCGGCAACGACGAACGGGTTATCTGGCATCGATGAAAGGCCCCTGTCGCAGGTCTCGGACCAACTCTACCCTACGGATCGGCGCTACGGATTGCCGGTTAGCTCCTCGGTCCATAGCCATCACGGGAACCAGAGCGCCAACTCGCGGTCAGCGCTCTCCGGGCTGTCGGATCCGTGGACGATGTTCTCCCCGACCTGCAGCCCGAAATCACCCCGGATGGTGCCCGGGCGGGCCAGGGCGGGATCCGTCACCCCCATCATGGCTCGAGCCACCGTGATCGCCGACTCGCCCGACCAGTGCATTGCGACCACCGGACCGGAGGTGATGAAGTCGATGAGGCCGTCGTAGAAGGGCTTGCCCTCGTGCTCCGCGTAGTGCGCGGCCGCGATGGCGCTATCGGGCAGGACCATCTCGAGGCGACAGAGGTCGAGTCCCTTGGCTTCGAACCGGGAGATGACCTCACCCACGAGGCGACGCCTCACCCCGTCCGGCTTCACCATTATGAAGGTGTCCTCATGGGCCATCGCTATGCCTGCCTTTCATGTCCGAGCGCCGGGGGATCCGGAGCCGGCCCCGATCGAGCCGCGCCACTCATGGCTCGAGAAACGGTTGACGGTCGGGAGGAGGATTCTAGGGGGGTCGGAAAGCGACCACTTGCGGGTCTCGCGGGTCGGCGGACCACATCGTCGCCTGCGACAGGGTAGCGTGCGACCCCCTTGTCGCCCAGGTCGGCAGCACCGTCCTACCTGACGATTGCCGCGCGGGCCTCACCCGCCACATAGAAGGATCCGGTCACGAGGATGGCGCCCTCGGCACGGCTCCACTCCCTGGCCAGCTCCACGGCCGCACCGACGGGCGTGACCCAGGTGACCGGGATGCCGGGTAACACCCTCTCCACGGCCATCACCATCTCGCCGGGTTCGGCGGCTCGCTCATGATCCGCCGCGGTGGCGATGGCCTGGCCGACGAGGCCCTCGAACGGCGCCAGCATGGCGTGAATGTCCTTGTCGCGGAAGGCGCCGACCACCAGGGTCCAACCTGCGGCCGGCATCTCCTCGCGCAGCGTGCGGGCCAGGGCATCGGTGGCCTGCGGGTTGTGGGCGCCGTCCAGCACGACCAGAGGGGCCCTTCCCACCACTTCCACCCTGGCCGGAACCGTGGTGCCTGCCAGGCCGTCCCGGACCGCCTCGGACGGCAGGGCGCGCCCGAACAGCTCCTCGACCGCCGCCACGGCCACGGCCGCGTTGCCTGCCTGGTGGCGGCCGTGCAGGGGAACGTACAGGTCGTCATATTGCTCGTAGATCCCGTCGAGATCGTATGACCAGCCCCCAACCGACATCCGCAGGTCCTCGATCCGGAAGTCCCTGTCCAAGGTACGGCGCACCGTACCGACCTCCTCCGCTCTCCTATCGGCCGCCGGCTCCACTTCGTCGGGCAGGTTCCCGGTTACCAGCACCCCGCCTGTCTTGAGGATGGCCAGCTTCTCACGCGCTATCTCCACCTCGGTTGTCCCCAGGTACTCGGCGTGATCGATCGAAACACCGGTCAGCACGGCCACCTGGCTCTCCAAGACGTTGGTGGCGTCGAGACGACCCCCCATCCCAACCTCCACCACAGCCACGTCCACCGCCTCGTTGGCGAAGTGGGCGAAGGCGGCCGCCGTGGTCAACTCGAAGTAGGTGGCGCGCTCCCCGGTCTCGGCCTCCAGCAGGTCGACGAACGGGGCGACGTCCGCCACGGCCCGCGCGAACTGCTCCGGCGTCGCCATCTCGCCCGCCACCTTGAACCGTTCTTCCACCCGCTCGAGATGCGGGGACGTGAACATGCCCGACTTGAGACCCATCTCATCCAGGATGGATGCAGCCGCAGTGGTGACCGTCGTCTTGCCGTTGGTTCCCGTGATATGGATCGCCGGACTACGAAGGTGGGGAGAGCCCATCATCTCCAGCAGGCGATGGATCCGCTCGAGCCCCGGCTTCCACCCCAGCTCTATGTGACGGTCGAGATAAGCGACGGCCTCGTCGTGGTCCATCCGGTTCAACGTTCGGCCGGCTGCGGACCGGCATCCCGGCCGGCGCGCCGGCTACCCAACCACGTCTCCGAGAGCCTCGAACTGAGCGACCAACCTGTCGACCAGGGCCCGGGCGGCGACCGCCTTCTGCTCCTCCCTGGCCACCACCTCTCCGGGAGCGCGGGAGCGGAAGGACGGGTTGGACAGCTTGGCCTCCGACTGCTGCAGCTCGGCGCAGGCCTTCCGAAGGCGGCGCCCCAGCCGATCCTGCTCCGCCTCGATGTCGATGACACCGCGGACCTCCACGTAAGCCTCCACCGGACCGGCCGCCACCCGCAGGTAGCCCGAGCTTTCCGGAGGCGCTCCCGCCCTGGCGTCGACACCAGCCAACGAGGCGAGCTGGGGTACCCACCAGTCACGCCAGGCGCCGTCCGGATCATGCACCACCGCGTTGAGCTCCTCGCGAGCCGACCACCCGTGATACGACCGGGATGCCCTCAGGGCCGTGATCAGATCCTGGAGCGTCTCCATGCCGTCGGGAGCCGCGTAACGAGGAACATCCGGCCACGAAGAGACGATGAGCAAGCCGTCGGCCACCAGATGGCTGTAGAGCTCCTCGGTGACGAAGGGAATGGCCGGATGGAAGAACTTGAGCAGGTCACGCATGACCACTCCCAGGGTCCGGATCACCGGCTCCGCCCCGGGAGCTCCGGCCGCCAGTACCGGCTTCGACATCTCGAGATACCAGTCGAACACCTCTGACCAGGCGAACGAGTACATGAGCGAGAAGGCATCCGACAGGCGGTGCGCATCGGACAGCTCGTCGAACCGCGCCGCCACCTCACCCAGCCGCGCGAGTATCCATCGGTCGACCGGGCCAGGGTCATCCGGATAGCCTCCGGATTCCGGCACCGAACCGGGCGGCAGGTGGATGAGGGCGAACCTGGTGGCGTTCCACAGCTTGTTGCCGAAGCGCCGGGCCGCATCCACCCAGCTGACATCGAAGGGCACGTCGTGGCCCGGGGAGGCCGATTGCAGCAGGCTGAGCCGGAGGGCGTCGGCACCGTACTGCTCGATCATCTCGAAGGGATCCACGATGTTGTTGAGCGACTTCGACATCTTCCGCCCGTCGGATGCCCGGACCAACCCGTGGATGACGATCTCACGGAAGGGGACATCTCCCGCGAACTGCATGCCCATCTTCAGCATGCGGGCCACCCAGAAGAAGATGATGTCGTAGCCGGTCACCAGCACATCGGTGGGATAGAACCGTTCCAGGTCGGCCGTTTCCTCCGGCCACCCGAGCGTGCTGAAGGGCCACAGGGCCGAGCTGAACCAGGTGTCCAGGACGTCCTCTTCAGGTCGCAACCGCTCCGAACCGCATTTCGTGCAACCAGGCGGTCGGGACGCGGCGACCATCACCTCGCCATCGGCCTCGCAGTACCATGCCGGAATCCGATGACCCCACCAGAGCTGGCGGCTGATGCACCAGTCCTCGAGGTTCTCCATCCAGCGGAAGTAGTTACGTTCCCAGCGCTTGGGAACGAACCTGGCCCGGTCCTCCCGCACCACCTCGACCGCCGGGCCCACCAACTCCGCCACCCGCACGAACCACTGGTTGGACAGGAGCGGCTCGATGGGCGCCCCGCTACGGGAACAGTGGCCCACCGTGTGGCGGTGCTCCTCGATGCGTTCGAGGTACCCACCGGTCCTGAGGGCTTCGACCACCCTCGTCCGGGCCTCGAACCGGTCCAGCCCGGCGAAGCGGCCGGCGGCGGCGGTCATCCTTCCGTCCTCGCCGATCACCTGCACCGGGGCGAGCCCCGCTCGTTGCGAGATGTCGAAGTCGAGTGGATCGTGGGCCGGGGTGACCTTGACCGCCCCGGTTCCGAAGTCCGGGTCGACCGCTTCGTCGGCCACCACCGGGATGTCCCGCCCCATGAGGGGCAGGCGCACAGTCCGGCCGATCAGATGCCGGTAGCGGCCATCGCCGGGGTGGACGGCCACGCCCGTATCGCCCAGCATCGTCTCGGCCCGCGTGGTGGCAACGGTTATGCCCTCCGCACCATCCCCGTCAGCGAACGGGTAGGTGATATGGACGAGCCGGCCGTCAACCTCCCTGTAATCCACTTCGATATCGGAGATGGCGGTCCTGAGCCCGGGCGACCAGTTGATTATCCGCTGCCCCCGGTAGATGAACCCCCTCTCGTGGAGGCGCACGAACACCTCTCGCACCGCAGCCGACAGACCCTCATCGAGGGTGAAGCGCTCCCTCGTCCAGTCGCACGAGTCCCCCAGGGCCCGCATCTGCTGGGTGATGGCACCCCCCGATTGCCGCTTCCACTGCCATACCTGGTCCACGAAGGCGTCCCGGCCCATCGACTGCCGGCTGAGGCCCTTGAGGGCGAGTTCCCGCTCCACGACCATCTGGGTGGCGATGCCGGCATGATCGGTGCCGGGTAGCCAGAGAGCCGCGTATCCCTGCATGCGCTTCCGCCGGATGATCGCGTCCTGGATCGAGTGGTCCAGGGCGTGCCCTATGTGGAGCACGCCGGTCACGTTGGGGGGCGGGATGACGATGCAGAATGGCTCGCCGTCCGGATTGACCTCGGGCCGGAAGGCACCGGACCGTTCCCAGATCGGATACCAGCGCGCCTCGACGCTCTGCGGGTCGTAGCTTCCCTGGAGGGGGTCGGGGGGGCTGGTGGTCATTGCGGAGACGGAATCGGCCGCGCTTACCCGACCCGGGCCGGGCCGCTACGCGCTCCTCTCGCGACGCTTCTCGATATCACTGATTGCGAGCAGGGTCGGGTTGGTCTTCTCCTCGACCACCTTCCGGTCGATTACCACCCGGCCGATGTCCGTACGGGAGGGAAGCTCGTACATGGTGTCCAGGAGGACCTCCTCCAAGATTGCCCGCAGACCGCGGGCGCCGGTGCCGCGCAGCATCGCCAGGTCGGCGATCGCCTCGAGCGCATCGTCCTCGAACAGCAGCTCCACGTTGTCGAGCTCGAATATCCGGGCATATTGCTTGACCAGGGCGTTGCGGGGCTCCTGGAGGATCCGGATCAGCGCCTCCCTGTCCAGCGCGTTGACGGTCGCCACCATGGGAAGCCGCCCGATGAACTCCGGGATCAGGCCGAACTTGATCAGGTCCTCCGGCATGACCTCCGAGAGCAACTCCTCCTGCGGCCGGTCGGGACGGGATCGGAGATCCGCGCCGAACCCGACCACCTTGTTGCCGATCCGGCGGGAGATCACCTCCTCGAGCCCGGCGAAGGCCCCGCCCGAAATGAACAGCACGTCGGTGGTGTCGATCTGGATGAACTCCTGGTGAGGGTGCTTGCGGCCGTCCTGCGGGGGCACCGAGGCCACCGTTCCCTCCAGGATCTTCAGCAGAGCCTGCTGCACGCCTTCGCCGGACACGTCCCTCGTGATGGAGGGGTTCTCGGCCTTGCGCGCGATCTTGTCGACCTCGTCGATGTAGATGATGCCCTGCTCGGCTCGCTTGATGTCGTAGTCAGCGGCCTGCAGCAGCTTGAGCAGGATGTTCTCCACATCCTCACCCACGTAACCGGCCTCGGTGAGCGCGGTCGCATCGGCGATGGCGAAGGGCACGTTGAGCATGCGCGCCAGGGTCTGGGCCAGCAGCGTCTTGCCGCATCCGGTGGGCCCGATCAGCAGGATGTTGGACTTGGAAAGCTCCACCTCTTCCTTGCGGGGTGTTCCGGCTCGCACCCGCTTGTAGTGGTTGTAGACGGCCACGGCCAAGGTCTTCTTGGCCCGCGCCTGGCCGATGACGTAGCCGTCCAGGAAGTCGTACACCTCGGATGGCTTGGGCAACTCGCCGCTGTGCTCGGACTCCCTGGTGGAGAGGTCGTCATCCAGAATCTCGGTACACAGCAGGACGCACTCGTCGCAGATGTAGACCCCGGGCCCGGCAATCAGCTTCTTGACCTGCTTCTGCGAATGACCGCAGAAGCTGCATTTGAGCAGATCGCTCCCGTCCCCGTACTTGGTAGCCACGCCTCAGAGGTCCTCGACCGCTACCAATTCCCGGCTGGTCAGCACAGCGTCCACGATGCCGTACTCCCCGTACTCCCTGGCCTCCTCGGCGAGCATCCAGAAGTCACGGTCGGTGTCCTGGGCCAGCTTCTCGTACTCCTGGCCGGTATGGCTGGCCAGGATCCGGTTGAGTTGTTCCCTCATCTGGACGATCAGGCGGGCCTGTATCTCGATGTCCGTGGCTTGCCCGCTCGCCCCTCCCTGGGGCTGGTGGAGCATCACCCGCGCGTGCGGCAGGGCGAACCGCTTCCCCTTGGCGCCGCCCGCCAGGATCACCGCGGCCGCCGAGGCGGCCATCCCCATGCACACGGTGCTGACGTCCGGCTTGATGTACTGAATGGTGTCGTAGATCGCGAACAGGCTGGTGATGGAGCCACCCGGGGAGTTGATGTATAGGTTGACATCGCGGTCGGGATCCTCTGATTCCAGATGGAGCAGCTGCGCCATGACCAGGTTGGCGACCGCGTCGTCGATCGGCGTACCGAGGAAGATGATCCGGTCCTTGAGCAGGCGGGAATAGATGTCGAAGGCGCGCTCGCCCCGGCTGGTGGACTCGACCACCGTCGGTACCAGGTAGCCCGTGGCCGGAGGATCCGGAACGGCGCTCACCGGCGGCATGATCTCGCTCACAGCTCTCCTCACTCGATCTCGGCTTCGACGATCTCCGGGACATCGGGTGGATCGAGCCGGAGGTCGATCACAGCCCCGTCACCATCCGTGGCCACGACACCTCGCATGAGAACGTCCAGTGCCCGGGTCCGCAGGATATCACCGCGCACGCTGTTTTCTAGTGCACTGCCCGCGAACTCCTCGGCGAGGCTGTCGACCGACTGATCCGTTCGTGACGCAATAGCCTGGTATGCATCGAGGAGTTGCTCCTCACCGACCTCGATTCCGGCGTGCGCGGCAACCGAGTCGAGCAGCGCCCGGACCTGTATCTGCGCCGTGGCCTGGTCACGGAATCGTCCGAACACGGCTTCGATGTCCTGTCCGGTCGCCTCCAGGTACTCCTCGACTGTCGACCCCTGCTCATCGAGGCGTGCGCGGAAGTCCTCGTACAACCTCACCGCGGACGCATCGACGACGGCTTCCGGTATGTCGAGCGCCATCTCCTCGGCGAGCATCGTCAGGAGGGTGCCGCGCAGCTGGCTTCGCAACGAGTCGAGCCGCTCTCCCTCCAGATCCTCGTACACCCGTTCCCGCAACTCGCTCACGCTGTCGAAGTCGGTGAAGTCCGATGCCCACTCGTCGTCCAGGTCCGGAAGGAGCTTCTCCCGGACCTCCTCGACGACCACCCGCACCCCGATCACGGTGCCTTCGGGCAGATCGGCGACAGCGATGCGCAGCGGCGCTTCGAACTCGACCGTCGCGCCGGCCTCGCAACCCAGCAGATGGTCGGTCAAGCCCTCGATGGGCGCCTCTACACCCAATTCGTACAGAAACCCGGTGGCCGAAGGCGCCTCCAGATGGCGCCCTTCGTAGGAGGAGCGGAGGTCGATGGCTACGTAGTCACCCGCTCGGCAGGGCCTTTCCGCCGTCTCCAGTTCGGCAAACTGTTCCCTGTAGATGTCCAGGTATCGCTCGACAGCCTCCTCACCAATCGCTTCGGGAACATCGAGTTCCACCGTACGTCCTTCATAGACGGGCGGAGTGCTCAGCGTGGGCCAGAGGCTGACGAACAGGTCCACCTCGACCCCGTCGGTGACCTCCCTGATGCCGTCCACCACCGGCGAGACCGCCGGCGTCAGGCCGGTGCCTTCCCACACCGCAGGGAGTCGGTCGGTCAGCAGGTCCTCGATGGCATCGTTGCGGACCCGCTCCCTGCCAACGACCCGCTCCACCATGCGGCGGGGCGCCTTGCCGCGGCGGAAACCGTTGACGTGAATCTCGCGCGACAGCCTCCGTGCGGCGCGGGTCTGGGCCGCCTCCAACCGACTGCTATCGAGCAGGAGGGTGACACGGCGCTCGAATTCGCTCACTTCAGCAACGGTGAAAGACAAGACACTCCCTGGAGTCGGGCTAGGCAAGGTGCTGTCGAGCGACAGCACCAGGGTGACCGAGGGGATTCGAACCCCCGACCTCCTGGACCACAACCAGGCGCTCTAACCAAGCTGAGCTACGGCCACCATGCGCCGGGTACTACACCCGGCTTCTTGTAATCAGGACCCGCCATACCCGGATCAGTACCCATCGTGGCGCGCCCCCGGAAGGATTCGAACCTCCGACCAAGAGCTTAGAAGGCTCCTGCTCTGTCCACTGAGCTACGGGGGCTGGTCAGCCCTACGCTCCGCGGCAGCCCGGTCCAGGACTATTCCGTCAGAGCGGGTGAAGGGAATCGAACCCTCACCACCAGCTTGGAAGGCTGGAGCTCTACCATTGAGCTACACCCGCCGGGCCACCCCATGATACATGCCGGGCGCGGCCGGTTGGGACGCGCCCGCGCCCGAACAGGTCCGCTGAAAACGGAGGCCGAACGGCTAGCCTTCACGCAGGGAGGTATCAGGTCGGGCTGGTCGGATTTGAACCGACGACCTCCTGCTCCCAAAGCAGGCGCGCTGCCACGCTGCGCCACAGCCCGGTCGAGCACCCTCAGGAGCGCTCGTTGAGCAGAGATACTAACCCTACGAGCGCACTTGGGAAGAGGGTTATCAGTTCCGCTGCAGGCCGGATCGCCGTACTCGCCCTCCTGTCGGTCATCGCCCCGTCCTGCTCATCGGACGAGGGCTTGACGGGGAATGTCGCATCGTCGAGCGCAACGGGCCACGCCTCATCGGCGGATACGGCAGCCTCCGCCGGAGGACCCGCCGCGGATACAGGCTCTCCGGATCCCGACTTGAACACCGGGACGGCCGCCGAGATGGAGAATCAGTCCGGAGATCCCACTTCCCGGCAGGTCTCGACTTCATCTCCGGCATCCCCGGCGGCGAGGGACTGCTCGCCTCGAATCCCGGAGGACCTACGTCTCACCGAGACCGCGCCCGTTCCGGCCAGCGTCGAGATCTCGCAGGCCGCCTTCGCATGTGCTCACGAAGTAGGCCTGGCATTCGCCACCAACCCGCCGGCTATGGCCACCATCGCGAACAGCCATGTCCAGGGGCCGCTGCTCCTGGTCGGCCAGTGGTTCGATTCCCGGCTGATGGCCGAACTTCGACGCCTGGCGCCCGAACGGATCGTGGCCGCCGGATTCGACGAGCAGGTACTTCAAGACGCGCTCTCCGGATTCACCGTCGAACGGGTCGCCGTCGATTGGGATGCGGCGCTCCCGTCCGAGGCTACGGCTCCTGACCACGTCTGGCTGATGGATCCGTCCATGCCCTCCGCCCCGCTGACGGCCCTCGCCAACCGGCTCGGTATCAGCGTGGTCGCCCTGGAAGGGGACATCCGGGGCGCTCCCGCCCAGGTGCGGGAGATGATCGCCGGTGCTACCACGGTGGATCTGCTCACAGAATTCGACGAGGAGACGACCTGGCAGTTGGACGTGGTCCGGCGGGGCGACGAGATCCCCGGGGGCGGCCAACTCATGTTCGACGGGACCGGCAGCCGCCGCCTGGTGGCCTTATACGGCCATCCGGTGACATCCGCGCTCGGAGTGCTGGGCGAGCAGGGTCCCGAGGAAGGCGTCGACCGGCTCCAGTCGATAATCGAGGGCTATGGCGCGGACGGATCCATCGTGCTTCCCACCTTCGAGATAATCGCCACCGTCGCCTCGGCCGGCGCCGGCCGGGACGGCGACTACTCGTCCGAGACGGCGCTGGATGTGATCCGACCGTGGATCGAGGTCGCGGCCGCCAACGACGTCTACGTGGTCCTCGACCTCCAGCCGGGACGCACCGACTTTCTGAGGCAGGCGAAGATCTACGAGGAGTTCCTCCGCCTGCCCCATGTGGGCCTGGCCCTCGATCCCGAGTGGAGGCTGAAGCCCGATCAGGTCCATCTGCGCCAGATCGGTACGGTCGACGCGGCGGAAATCAACCGGGTCGCCGATTGGCTGGCCGCGATCGTCCGCGAGGAAGCCCTCCCCCAGAAGCTCTTCATCATCCACCAATTCCGGTTCTCCATGATCACGAACCGCAGCCTGATCGAGACGCCGCCCGAGCTGGCCGTGCTGATCCAGATGGACGGGCAGGGATCTCTCGGTTCCAAGTACAACACCTGGAACGCCCTGACCCTCGAGCCCGACGCCGATCAGTTCTGGTGGGGCTGGAAGAACTTCTACGACGAGGACTCCCCCACCGCCACACCGGATCAGGTGCTCGAGTTGACACCGGTGCCGGTGTTCGTGTCGTTCCAGTAGGAAGCAACAGTCCGGCGTCGCCGGCGGAGAGGGAAGGACTCGGAGCCTCGAGGGACCTACAAACCGGCTAAGTTCTGACCCGGTTCGTGCGACTGCTCGTCTTCCAGCACATCGATTGCGAACATCCCGGCCGCCTGCGCGACTTTCTTCGCGAGGACGGTATCGACTGGACCGCGGTCGAACTCGACAAGGGCGATCCGATCCCGCCCTTGGAAGGATACGACGTCCTTTGGGTGATGGGCGGTCCCATGGATGTGTGGGATGTGGAGGAGCATCCCTGGCTAGTTGAGGAGAAACGGGCCATCCGAAGGTGGGTGCGAGGGATGGAACGACCCTTCCTGGGCCTGTGCCTGGGACACCAACTGCTGGCAGACGCTCTCGGCGGCACCTGCGGACCGCAACGACCACCCGAGATCGGAGTGTTCAGGGTGGACTTGACGGACGAGGGCCGGGCGGATCCCATCTTCCACCAGATGGCCGAGAGCCAGGTCGTGTTGCAATGGCATTCCGTGCGGGTGGCCCAGCCACCCGACGGCGCTGTTGTCCTGGCGAGTCTCCGGACTGCCGGGTACAGGCCATGCGGGTGGGTCCACGGGCATGGTCGATGCAGTACCACGTGGAGGTGGAGGAGGACACGGTAAGCAACTGGGCTGCGGTCGACGCCTACCGCACCGCTCTGGAGACCCTTCTCGGTCCCGGCGCGGTCGAGACGCTGGCTGCCGACGCCCGATGCCACATGACGGACTTCGAAACCACCGCCCGGATGCTGTACTCAAACTTCATGCGCGCCGCCCAACACCTGCCCGGGTCGCGATCCTGATGGCCGGCCACGCCCGGATCAACCGGCGCCGGGACTTCTCGATCCCATGACCAGGCCTGCTCGCGAACTGGCCGAGGAGTACTGGCGGTTCCGGCTGGAACACCGGCACTTCGCCAACCTGGCCCGCGGCGAGTTGAGATACCTGGAGCAGTGGGACGATCTCTCGGCCGAAGGACGGGCCGCTTCGAGGGAGGCGAATCTGCGGTTCGCCGATGAGGCCTCCCAGGCTGTCAACCAGCAGCCTTCCGACCGGATACTGGCCGAGACCGTGGCCGCGGCCGCCTTCATGGATGCGACCGTAGGGGTGTGGTGGCCGCAGCTGCAGGCGCCCAATGCCCAATCCGGCCTGCTCAGCACCCTGCTTCCGGCGCTGTGCCTGCAGCCTCTGGTCACCGCCGACCAAGGCCTGCGGTACTTGCGCAAGTTGGGCGCCTTTCCTGCGATGATCGACCATCTGGCGGACCGTCTGGCGGAGGGCGCCGCCGCCGGGGTCGCGCCCCTCGCCCGCCACGTGCGCCAGACCATCGAGAAGCTCGATGATCTCCTGTCCCGACCCGCCGCCGAGGACCTGATCGCCACCCAGGCAGCTCCCACCGAGATGGACTCCCGCGAGGCCGGGCGGTGGCGGGCCCGGTTGATCGAGACGATCGAGACCGGGGTGCGTCCGGGTCTCTCGCGCCTGGCGGAAGTGTTGCGAGAGGTGACTCTTCCCGCCGGACGCCCCTCCGATCGGGCCGGACTCTGCCACCTCCCGGGAGGCGACGCGGTGTACCGCGACATGGTCAGGGGCCACACGACCCTGGACACGGAACCCGAGACGATTCACGAACTGGGCCTGGAGAGGATCAGGATGCTGGAGGAGGAGTACCGCCGGTTGGCCGGACCGCTGCTCGGCACCCACGAAGTCAGCGAGATCTACGTGCGATTGCGCGATGATCCACAGCTTCGGTATGCCGATTCCGAGGAGCTGGTGGCCGACGCGCTCGCCTGTCTCGACAAGGCCTCCGCCGCCCTGGACGCATGGTTTTCTCCCACGCCCCGGGCGGCCTGCCAGGCCGACCCCATCGACCTCGGGGCCATGGCCTACTACTACCCACCCACTGCGGACGGCGCCAGACCGGGACGGTTCTTCTTCAACGTCGCCGACCCGAGCGCCTGGACAACCTTCCAGATTCCCGCCGTGGCCTACCACGAAGGGATACCGGGACACCACCTTCAGATGGCCCTGGCCATCGAGAACACCGGCATCCACGACATCCATCGCAACACCTACCTGCCCGCCTTCGGTGAGGGATGGGGCCTGTACAGCGAGCGCCTCGCTGACGAGATGGGGCTCTACGAGGATGACTGGCAGCGGGTGGGGATGCTCACCGCCGACTCGCTGCGGGCCGGTCGACTGGTGGTGGACACCGGCATCCACGCCCTGGGATGGTCCCGCCGCCGGGCTATCGACTTCCTGGCTGACCACTCGCCCATGTCGCTCCATGAAATCACCGAGGAAGTCGACCGGTACATCGCCTGTCCCGGCCAAGCTCTCTCCTACATGCTCGGTCGGCTCGAAATCGAGTCGCTGCGCGCCGAATCCGAGTCCGCGCTCGGCGAGGCCTTCGACATCAGGAGCTTTCACAGAACCATCCTCGGCAACGGATCCGTGCCCCTGGGAACGCTCCGGTCGATGGTCCGGGAGTGGCTGAGCCGGAACCGATAGCCGCCATCGGCGATTCCCTTCGCCGAGAGAGACAGCACCTCTATCGCACCGCCGATGCCATGAGGAGGCCGAGCGGGGCCGGGACTATTCGGCGCCGAGGATCGGGCGTCACAGTAGAAAACGGGGCTTTGCGTGGGGAAGTACATTGGACGCGGTCAGGTTTCGACCGTCCGGACAGTGGTGTTCACAATCTGAACCGGGCCGACATCCCACACCCCGACGGATGGTCCCGAGGTGTGGGAGGAACTGAAGCCGACCGATCTGAGGAATCGGCGGTCATAACCACAGATTTTTGATGGTTATCATGCTATTCTCGATATCCGTTCTGTTTTGTCATAGCTGTCCGCTATACTCGAACATATGTTCGAAGTAGCCTTCCACGACGCAGACCCGATGCTCATCGCCGAGAACAATCTCCAAGACGCCCAGCGGGAGATCGACCGCCTCCGCGGCCGGCAACTCGCCTGGCTAAAGACCGTCATCCGCCGGAAGGGGATCGTCCGCGACGGATATCGCTCCCTGGTCGACTGGACCGCGTCGCGCCCCGACATACCGCATGTCGTCGCCCGCGACCCGCGTATCTAGCCAGACGCCTGGACGACGACACCATCGACCTCATACGAAGGGGACATCTGCCGTTCGACCGGACCGCCGCCACCCAGCGTCTCCTCCAGGCAGGCGCAGAACCCGCCGATGTCGTAGCCTCGGCTGACCTCGACCTGGCCGGGGTCGGGAAGCTGGCCACCAGATTCCGCAAACTCACCAGAGGCGACGAACGCAGCGAATTCGAACGCCAATACGTCAACCTCAGAGCATCCGACGACGGCGCTGTTATGGCACCTGTCAGGCCGCCTGGGCGCCACCGACGGCCAGATCGTACGCAAAGCACTCGACCGCCGCGCCGACCGCATCCCACCCCTCGCATCCCCGGCAGGTCCCGATTCTGAGCTGTCACCAGGTCAGAAACAGGCCATCGGCCTCACCACCATGGCCCAAGACGACCTCATCGACTCATGCCGCAGCAGCTACCGCCTCCAAACCCACCACGTCATCCCCAGACGTGACGGAGGCGACAACACCCCCACCAACCTCGCCACCCTCTGCTGGTACCACCACCACATCGCCATCCACCGAAAAGGACACCGCATAGACCCCCACACACCACCCCACCGCCGCCGACTACTCCCACCCCGAACCTGGACCGGCTACCGGCACCCCACCAACGTCGAATACCTCAACCCCATCCAGCAACAAGAACGCGCCTACCAGAACTTCCTCGACTAATACCACCCCCAACAACCCGACCCCGGCGGATAAACCGGACCACGTCCCGCGATGGCATTGGGCCGGCGTGCGGGTGGAGGGACTCGAACCCCCACGGGCATTGCCCACCAGGACCTAAACCTGGCGCGTCTACCGTTCCGCCACACCCGCGGCGAGGGACGCCGTTCACCTCTGCGGCACCGTCCCGGAGGTGGGTCGCCCGGGACTCGAACCCGGAACCTGCGGATTAAGAGTCCGTTGCTCTGCCAGATTGAGCTAGCGACCCACAGGGCAGTTTAGTGGTCTGGCCGGCTGGTGGGAGCGGGTTAGGCGCGATGGGTCGCCAGGGCATCCGCCAGCGCCTGGATGGCGCGGGCCCGGTGGCTGACCCGGTCCTTCTCCTGTGGGCCCATCTCGGCCAGGGTCCGACCACCCACTCCGAAGACCGGGTCGTACCCGAATCCGGCGGACCCGCGGCGCGACCGGGTGATCTGTCCGATCAACTCTCCCTCCGCAACCACTTCGGTGCCGTCCTCCAGGATCGCAACGACCACCGTTCGGAAACGGGCGGTCCGGTCCTCTACGCCTCGAAGGGCCTGCAGGAGGGCGTCCACGTTCGATTGGTAGGTTGCATCGGGACCCGAGTACCGGGCCGTATGTACTCCCGGTGCTCCTCCAAGGGCGTCCACTTCCAAGCCCGTGTCGTCCGCGATCGAGGGCAGGCCGGTGCTGCGCGCCACCTGGCGGGCCTTGAGGAGGGCGTTGCCCGCCAGCGTGGGGGCATCCTCCACCACATCGGGCCACTCCAACCCACGGACCACCTCGCGGACCAGCCCATGCCGGGCAAGCAGCGTCTCGAGCTCGGCGATCTTGTCCGGGTTCTTGGAGGCAACCACCGCGCGGTCGATGACCGGTCGGCTCACCCGGCCACCAGCTCCGCCTGGAGGTCTGCGATCCGGGAGATTCCCGTTGCTGCCAAGTCCAGGAGTTCGTCCAGCTCGGCACGGCTGAACGGAAGCTGTTCGGCAGTCCCCTGAACCTCGACCAGCAGGCCGCGCCCGGTCATGACCACATTCAGATCCACCGAAGCCGCCACGTCATCCTCGTACTCCAGGTCGAGCAGCGGCACGCCCCCCACCAGCCCCACCGAGATGGCCGCCACCCTGTCGAGTAGCGGGTTGGTCGCCACAAGCCCCTCGGCAACCGCCCATTCCAGGGCGTCGTGAAGGGCGATCCATCCGGCGTTGACCGCCGCCGTGCGCGTTCCGCCGTCAGCCTGGATGACATCGCAGTCGACCGTGACCATCGTATCGGGCATCTTCTGCATGGCCACCACCGAGCGAAGGGAGCGCCCGATGAGCCTGGAAATCTCCTTGGGACGCCCTGACGTGTACGAACCCCGCGATATGCGCTGGCTGCCCGATCCCGGGAGCATGGCGTATTCGGCCTTGACCCATCCGCGGTTGGTATTCCGCATCCACGGCGGCACGGTGTCCGCGATCGAAGCTGTGGCCAGCACCACCGTACGACCCATCTCGATCAGCACGGAGCCGGGCGTCATCTCGGTGTAACCCCGGGTGATCCTGATCGTCCTCAACTCATCGGCGGGTCTCTCCCTCGAACGACTCATATTTGCACCACCTGGCTTATCACACCGTTATACGAGCACCGGGCACGGCCAGCGCCACCATTCCATCGAACTCGGACTCCGCTTCCGCCAGAATCCGGTCCGGATCCTCGTGGGCGGGGATGTGCGTCAGCACGAGACGCCCGACACCCGCCGCCGCGGCCATGCTCCCGGCTTCGGCGCCGGTCATGTGATGGGGATAGGAGCCGGGACCCCTCCGGCCGGTCATGGTCGCCTCGGCCAGCAGCAAATCCGATCCCGCGGCGTGAGCCGCCACCGCATCGCTCGGTCCGGTGTCGGCGGTGTAAGTGAAGGAGCGGCCGCCCGCCGATACACGCGGCGCCAGGGTGGGCGGAGGATGGTTAGTCCTCGCCGTAGAGACATCCATCGACCCCAACCGGATCGAGTCACCGTCATCCGAGGTGATGAACTCGAATGTGGTGTCCATTGCCGCCGGGTGTTGCAAGAAATCGGCCAGCGCTTCGGCCAGGCCTTCCGGGCAGATGACCGGGATCCGGCCCTCCCGGCCCGGCCCGTAGGCGACCGAGTGATACAGGGCGAAGATGTCGGAGCAGTGGTCAGGATGCCGATGGGACAAGAACACAGCATCAATCTCCATCGGGTCCAACTCGTTGCACAGAGCCAGGTAGGTGCCGGGCCCGGCGTCCATCCAGAGATTCGTCTCGCCGTCCGAAACCAGGTAGCCGGAGGCGGGGCGCCCGGTGGTCGGATAGGTGCCGTTGGCGCCCAGCACCGTCAATTGCATGGCTCCAGCGTAGCCATCCGGCTTGTCCCCCATTGCATTGCCCTATGCGCCACCCGGCCCGGCCACCACCATCCCGTCACCGTCGATAGTCACCGCTCCCTGAGCCATCAGGCGCCCCAACTCGGCCATGCCTGCGACAGGATCGTCCCCGAGGGCCGCGAGGTACTCGGCTACCGGAAGGCCGGGATCGCTTACTCCTGCGGCAGCCTCGGACGCCGTGGCACCAGGAGCCGGTCCTATGGACAGCTCCAGGTTCTCCACCAGGTCGTCGGCATCCAGCACGGGAAAGGCGCCGTCCCTGATCAGCAGGTTGCATCCCACCGAACTGGGCCTGCCCACGTCGCCCGGAGTGGCGAAAATGTCGCGGCCCTGGTCGAGGGCCATCCGGGCGGTGACCAGGGCGCCCCCCTTGGCGCCCGCCTCCACGATCACCACGGCATGGGCGATCCCCGATATGAGCCGGTTGCGAGGCGGAAAGCGCCAGCCGAGCGGGCGGGCGCCCGGGGGCGCCTCGCTCCACACCGCGCCGCCCGTCTCCAGGAGGGAAGTCCCGAGGTCGCGGTGCCGGCTCGGGTACCACACGTCCACCCCGGAACCCAGTACGGCGATACCCGGCGTCGGACCGCGCAGCGAGCCCGCGTGGGCGGCGCCGTCGATGCCCTTGGCCAGGCCGCTCGCCACCCACCATCCGGCTCGGGACACGGCCTCCCCGTATCTTTCCGCCAGACGTCGCCCGTAGGTGGTGCAGGCGCGGGTGCCGACGATGGCCACCGCCGTGCCTTCGAACGGCCCTCCCCTCTGGAAGAGGAACAGAGGGGCGTCGTCCAGCTCACCCAGCCGGACGGGAAAACCGGAGCCTCCAGGTACGAGGAACTCGATCCCGGCCCGGCGGAGTTGCTCCCTGCGCTCGTCTGCCGGGACCGAGGCCGCTTCCCGCGCGGAAGCCGGGACCGACAACTCGCCCGATTCGATCTTCCTCAGGATCCGCGTCGGGGTGCCGGCCTTCGTTACGAGTTTTCGGACCCGGTCGGGGTGCATGCCGACATGGGCCAGCCTGATGAGCGCGTCGGGATCGTAGGTCATACCAACCGCCTCAGGGCCAGGGCCTCGGCAGCGTGAGGTTCCTCGACCGCGATCGATCCGTCGAGATCGGCGATGGTGCGGGACAGGCGCCGGACCCGGTCGAATCCCCGTCCGGTGAGGCTGCCATGCCGCAGTGCGCCCTCGACCAACCTCCGGGCGCCCAGGCTCGCCTCCAGCGAGTCGAGGGCGGTCCGGCTCAGGTTGCGGTTTGGAGACCCGCGCAGTTCCTGCGCCTCACGGGCCGCTGCGATCCGTTTGGCAACCTCGATCGACGGCTCTTCGGGCGGGCCGATCATCGCGTCAGGATCCACCCTGCTCACCTTGACCCGGATGTCGAATCGGTCCATCAGGGGCCCCGACAGGCGCCGCTTGTAGCGCTGGATCATCCGATCCGAGCACGAGCACCCCTGCCGGTCGTCGCCCTGGTACCCGCAAGGGCACGGATTGGTGGCCGCCACCAGTTGGACCATGGTCGGGAACGTGACCGAGACGCCCTTCCGGGCGATCGTCACGAAGCCCTCTTCCAGCGGCTGGCGGAGGCCGTCTAGCAGGCTCGGCGGGAACTCCCCGAGTTCGTCCAGGAACAGAACGCCACGGTGCGCCATGCTGATCTCGCCCGGGACCGGCATGCCGGATCCCCCACCGATCACGGCCGCCGTGGTGGCCGTGTGGTGCGGCGATCGGATCGGGGGCTGGAACAACGAGGGTCTGGGCCGCCCCGCGGCCGACCAGACCTGCGCCACCTCCAGGGCAGTCCTCTCGTCGAGTGGCGGCAGCACGCCCGGCAGACATCGGGCCAGCATGGTCTTGCCCGATCCCGGAGCGCCCGACAGGAGCAGGTGATGCCCGCCGGCGGCCGCCACCTCGAGCGCCCGCTTCGCCAGGGGCTGGCCTCTCACTTCCGAAAGATCGGGCATGGGCACGGTGGGTGGCTCGGCCGGTGGAAGCGGCCGGAAGTCGCCCTCGCCCAGCGCAGCCGCTATCGCCGCTCCCAGCGATCCCGCCATGCGCACCGTTGCGGACGAGACGATGCTCGCCTCCTCGGCGGCGCCCGGGGGTAGGACGCACGGGACTCCCATGTCCGACGCCACGATGGCAGCCCCGAGCGCTCCCCGGCCGGGCCGGATACTCCCGTCGAGGGCCAACTCACCCTGGGCGACCACCTGGCAGGCACCCTTCGGGATCTCGCCGGCGGCAGCCAGCAGCGCCATTGCGATGGGGAGGTCGTAAGCGCTTCCCGACTTGGGAAGGTCGGCCGGCGCCAGGTTCACCGTCACCGTCCGGGCGGGGAATCGGTAGCCCGCCACCGACATGGCCGCCATGACCCGGTCCTTGGCCTCCCGAACCGCGGTATCGGGCAAGCCCACCACGTTCAGACGACCCTTCTCTCCTCCTCCGACATGAGCCTCCACCCTGACGGCGCGCGCCTCTACGCCGACCAGGGCTACGGAGTTGGTTGATGCGAACATGGACTGGAGCATGGGGAGTGGGTGTGACAAGATCCCCGAGAACGCGAAAAGTTCTCGCAACGGCGCCCGGCCCCCGACCTGATGCCGATGCGAGATAACATCGCCACATGGGATTCAACCCCTTCCGCAAGCAGGAGCGTCGGGCGGCCGATGTGGCGATGGTGGTGGGAGCGATCGTCGTGACGGCCGCCCTGCTGGTATGGGCCTTCCTGGGCGGCTGAGCGTCCGGCCGGTCCAGCCCGCCTCCGCCCTCAAGGCCTACGAGTGCGGAGGTTGCGGGCAGACCATTCCGAAGGGGCGGTATCACCTCGTGGTGGTGCCCCACGAGGCCCCTGACCTGCGCCGGCACTGGCACAGGGGATGCTGGAACAAGGAACGGCGCCGCGTCGGCGGGCGTGGGGCGCCGCTAGGCGACCCGTGGGTGCCACTCGACCGCCACACCCTCCTCACCGACCACCACCGTGACCAGGTCGACCCGACGGATACCTAACGAACGAGCCATCCGAATCACTTGCCGTGCCTTGCGGTCCGTGAAGTTCCACCGGGGGTGCTCATCGGGCGTCTCCATACCGGTCTTCACCTCCACCACGAACCGTCCCGCCCGATCCGCCGCGACCAGGTCGACCTCTCCCCTGCCGATGCGGACGTTCCTCCCAAGCACCCGGATCCCGTTACGTTCCAGAAACGAGGCTGCCACCCGTTCACCGAACGCGCCCAAGCGGCGCCTGTGAGTACTGAACTCGCTCGCGGGCATGTGGATGGAGCCTTCCTGGTCCGGCGGTGCGGCCGCCCGGCCGGTCCATCCAACCTACGTCCCGGCTGTGACAGTCGGAAGTGGTCAGTGGTCAGTGGTCAGTGGTCAGTGGTCAGTGGTCAGTGGTCAGTGGTCAGTGGTCAGTGGTCAGTGAAGCTTGTAACACACGGAATGACACGCGCCGTCCAACAAGCTCAAGGGCCGCAGCCAACCTGTTAACCCGCCGGGTAACCCGCCGGCCCCCAAGCTACTGACCACTTCACGGAGAATCGCGGTTACAGGCCGTCCAGACGGGACAGGGGCCAGAACCGGATGAATGCCCGGCCCACGATGGTGTCGACCGGCACCGGCCCGAAACTCCGGCTATCGCGGCTGTTGTCACGGTTGTCACCCATCACCCACACGTGCCCGTCGGGAATGTAGGTCGGGCCCAGGTCGGCCATCCGCGCGCCGGGCGGTACGTAGGGCTCATCCAGTACCAGGCCGTTCACAATCACCCGGTTATTCCGGACCTCGAGCCGATCCCCACCCACCGCGATCACGCGCTTGATCAGGTCCTCGACGCGCGCCACGCGGATGCCGACCGCCTCGACGACATGGCGAACCATGATCTCCCAGATCGGCTCGGGCGGATCCTCGTACTCCATCGGCATGTCGAAGACGATCACCTCGCCCCGGTCCGGACCATCGAACAGGTAGGCGATCCTGCTCACCAAAACCCGGTCATCGATCTCCAGCGTGGGAATCATCGACTCGGACGGGATGAAGAATGCCTGAACGAGGAAGACCTTGACGAGAATCGCCACGAGCAGGGCCAGCAACAGCACGCCGATCGCCTCCCGTACGAACCGTGCCGCTGAGCGACGCCCAGGTGGGGGTCGCGCCGGGGCGTACCCCTGTGGATGGAAGGCGCCCGTTCCGGACCGGTCAGGACCGGCCTGCGGGACAGGATCCGGCCGGGAGTTCAACCGTGGCCGATCAGCACGCCGCCATCGGTGTGCGGAGCCATCCGGGATCTACGAAGGTGCCGGGGAAGGCAGAAGCGGCCCGGCCCGCTGTCCACTCAGAGGCGAGTTACGGGTCACCAGCCGGGCCTACCGGGCACTCGGTGCGCTCCTACCGCTTCTCCTTGATGCGCGCCGCCCTACCGACCCGGCCCCTCAGGTAATAGAGCTTGGCGCGGCGGACCTGCCCGCGGCGAGTCACCTCGATCTTCTGGACGATCGGAGCATGAACCGGGAAGATGCGCTCCACGCCCACACCGAAGCTGACCTTACGAACGGTGAAGGTCTCGGAAAGGCCGCCGCCGTCCCGGGCGATCACCACTCCTTCGAATATCTGGATACGCTCCCGGCCGCCCTCGACCACGCGCACATGCACCTTGACAGTGTCACCGGGCCGGAACTCCGGCACCTCGTCGCGCAGATGGGCGCGCTCGACATACTGGAGGTCGTTCATCGAGGTCTCCTCACGATCGCGATCCTGCCGTCCCGCGACCCGGCTGCTTGGAGAGATCGTGGGTCTGCCGGACAGGTAAGCAGCGCAGGCAGTTTAACCCGTTCCGAACGCTGATTCCAACGGGAACGGCTGGAAAGGTCGCCTACTCGAGCAGGTCGGGGCGCCGCTCCCGGGTTCTCCTCACTCGTTGGTCCCCTCGCCAGGCGTCGATCCGGCCGTGGTCCCCCGACACCAGGACCTCCGGTACGGATCGATCCCTGAACACGGCCGGACGGGTGTACTGGGGCTCCCCGAGCAGACCGTCCCGGAACGACTCATTCTCGAGCGAACGGGGGTTACCGAGCACGCCGGGAAGCAGGCGGGCCACGCCTTCGATGACAGCCAGCGCAGCGGCGTCTCCTCCGGCCAGGACGAAGTCACCCAACGAGATCTCCTCATCGATGAACTCCTCCACGAATCGCTCGTCCACACCCTCGTACCGGCCGCACACCAGCGTCAACGCCTCGTAGCCCGCCAGGCGGTCCAGCGCGGTCTGCCGGAGCGGCCGGCCGACGGGTGTCAACAGCACTTTGTGGGACTGGAGACGGCTCTCCACAGCGTCGGCCAGCGGCCCGGGCATGAGCACCATCCCCGCGCCACCCCCGAAGGGGGCGTCGTCGACCTGGCGGTGAACACCAACCCCGTACTCCCGGAGGTTGATGACACTCAGAGCCATGGCGCCGGTCTGGAGGGCCTTCGCGACCACGCCCACCTCGGTCGGGCCGGCGAAGAACCCGGGGAACAGCGTGATGACCGCCACGTCGATCATGGACCGGGCACTTCCGCCTTGACCCCGGGCAGGGTGCCGAAGACGACGGTGATAGGTCGGCCTGCGGCGTCTGGACCTGGTGTTCTATTGTCGAGTCTTGGGGCCCAACCGAACATTTTCAGTACCCTCCGAGCTACCGGCCGGGCGACCGCTCGCCCTCAGATGCGAGGCCGGACCCGGCCCTCGATCGCCTGGTACAGCGTATTGCGCCGGGCAGGAATACGTCCGGCGGTCTCGATGGTCGCCTCGAGTTCCGCCGCATCGACCTCCTGGCCGTGCGACGCTCCCGCGGCCCGCGAGATCGTCTCGTTCATCAACGTGCCACCCAAGTCATTGCAACCGGCCGACAGGAGCCTGGCCGCGCCGTCCATGCCCAGCTTCACCCACGACGCCTGGATGTTGGGAACCAGACCGTCGAGGGCCAGGCGTGCGACCGCATGCACCAGGACCACCTCGTCCCAGGTGGGACCGGGGCGGGCCCGGCCCCGCAGGTAGATCGGAGCTCCCATGTGCACGAACGGAAGCGGCACCAGTTCCGTGAATCCGCCCGTGCGGCGCTGGATCTCCCGGATCACCTCCAGGTGATTGGCCCACGCCAGGGGGTCGTCGATGTGGCCGAACATGATGGTGGAGGTCGACCTGAGACCCAGTTCGTGGGCGATGAGCATCACCTCGGCCCACTGCGACGTGCGGATCTTGTCAGGACACAGGTGCTTCCGGATCCGATCGTCGAGAATCTCCGCAGCGGTCCCCGGCAACGTACCGAGACCGGCCTCCTTGAGCATCTCCAGGAACGCCCGGACCGGCATGCCGAGAGTCTCCGCTCCCTGCCACACCTCGAGCGGGGTGAAGCCGTGGACGTGCATCTCCGGTGCCGCCTCCTTGATCGAGGACAGCACGTCCACGTAGAAGCGACCGGTGAAAGCAGGATGTATCCCCCCTTGGAGGCACACCTCGGTGGCCCCCCGCGCCGCCGCCTCGGTGGTGCGGTTCACCACCTCCTCGATGGACATGAGATAGGGGTCACCGCGCAGGTTCAGGCTCCGCGGGCCCTTCGAGAAGGCGCAGAACCCACACCGGAAGTAACAGACGTTGGTGTAGTTGATGTTGCGGTTCACCACGTAGGTGACGGTCTCTCCCACCCGTTCCCGCCGGAGGACATCCGCCACGGCCGCGATGGCGTCCACATCATCGCCGCGAGCCGAAAGGAGCGTGGCGGTCTCGGGCACGGTGGGCGGCGTCCCCTCGATCGACCGGTCGAGTATGGCCCGGACCTCCGGCGAGGCGTGGGCCATCCCGGGCCAGGCTCCGTCCGTCCACAGAGCGTCCTGCCAGGCCGCCGAGAGCCTCCGCGGGTTGAGAGGAGGGGAGGCCGGCTTCCCCGGCGCCCATGTGTATCGAGGCCGGGCGTACCCGCCTCCGTCGACCAGATCCAGATACACCTTGAACAGGTCGCCGGACAGCGAGTCCCGAGCCTCGTCCACCGTGATCCCGCCGGGCACTGCCACCCGCTCGACCAGCCGGCCGCCCAGGGCCACCCGGAGCTCACCGATCCGCTCGGTATCCCAGTCTCGAAGCAGGAGGTCGCGGGCGCCTTCATCGACCGCCGCGACGGCTTCCGCAACCGAGTCTGCGAACACCGAGGGCCGGGCCTCGATGGTGGGCAGGCAACAGATGTCGGCGGCCTCGACCACCCGGCTGCGTCCGGTGCGCAGGAAGGCGGCGCCCGTTCTCGCCAGGGCCTCGATCACCTCAGACCTGCTGTCCGTGTGGACCACCGTCAGTCGCCAGCCGGCAACCCCCCGATCCGACAGATCCAGGGCGTCGCGGGGCGGGACCACCCAGGAGGCGACCCCCTCATCGGCCGCGCCGACGGACACGGGTAGCAGTCCTCCGGACAGGCAGGCCGCCACCGACCCCTCGTCGGGGCACGGCAATTCGAGGGAGGTGGTGCCTTCGGCGCGACGAGTGCCGGCCGTTGCCTCCGTGACCTGGTGGGCCGGCCGGAGGCGGCAGAATGTGATGTCGGTGCGGACCCGTGATGTCATAGTGATGCCTCCATCCGCCTAGGAGCATGCTGAAAAGGACAGGAGCGGGCCGGCCCGCCACGCACTGATCGGTGCTTCCGGAGCCGGCTACCGGACCAAACGGACATTTGTCACCACCCTCCCTAGCAGGGTGCCGAAAAAGACGGGGATAGGTGGTTGGCCCGCGAGCCTCGACATCGGGACTCGCTGCGGACTATCGGGCCAACGGGACATTTTTCGCCACCCTCCTAGCGTACCCGTGGTCGTCGGTCGCGGCAGCCACCCTTCCGATCAGGCCGGGGTCTATCCAGGTCTCGTCGATGAACTCGGGATAGACGGGAAGTCGGGGTCTGAGCTCGTAACCGCGGGTCTCCGTCCGGGCCCGTAACTCGTCGAGATGGGGCCAGGGCGCCTCCGGGTTCACCCAATCTATCGTGAGCGGCGACACCCCTCCCCAATCGTTGATGCCGGCCTCCAGGTAGATCTCGTACCGCTCGGTGAGGTTGGGGGGCACCTGCAGGTTCATCTCCGGTCCGAGGATCCAGCGAGCCACGGCCACAACGCGGGCGAACCACTCCGGTACGGGCTCAGCCGATCTACGCATCAAAGTGTCCGCCTTGGCCCGGAAATTCTGGATGATGACCTCCTGGATATGGCCCCAGCGGGCATGTAACTCGCGGATGGCGAACAGGCTGTCGACGATCTCGGGAGTGGTCTCGCCGATCCCGACCAGGATTCCGGTCGTGAACGGGACTCGGGCCGCGCCGGCGGCCTCGATCGTCTCCATCCGGACTGCCGGGTCCTTGTCGGGACAGTTGTAGTGGGGCATCCCCGGCTCCATCAGGCGGGGCGAGATGTTCTCAAGCATCAGGCCCATCGACACGTTGGTCGGGCGCAGATCCTCGATCTCGGCAAGGGTCATGTTCCCCGGATTGGCATGGGGGAACAGGCCTGTATTCCCCACGATCAACTCGCTCATCGCCCGGACGTAGCCGATCGTGGTGTCATATCCCTGGGAGCGCAGGAACTCTCGTGCCTGCGGCCAGCGTTCCTCGGGCCGATCCCCCAGGGTGAGAAGCGCCTCGTAACACCCGGCCGCGGCGCCGGCCTCGGTGATGGCCAGCACGTCATCCGGTGTCAGGTAATCGCCTCCGGCTCCGGGCGGCTTGGCGAATGTGCAATAGGTGCAGACATCCCGGCAGAGGGTGGTGATCGGAACGAACACCTTGGGGCTGAACGTGATCGTACGTCCCCGCCCGTCGTCCCGCATCCGCCCCGCGAACTCGAACAGCGGCCGGGGATCCAGCCTTCCGTCTATGTAGTCGACGGCAAGCCTGTGGTCAGGTAGTGGGTAGCCCATTCGAGCAACGAATCTTAGAAGGACACGCGGGAAGCTCGGTACGGGCGCGGCAGACCGGGGAGTAGAGTGGAAGGCGCGTGAAATACAACTTGAGCAACTTCCGGGATGATGCATTCGGAGGCATCACTGCGGCGGTGGTTGCTCTGCCGTTGTCGCTGGCATTCGGAGTGGCATCGGGTCTGGGCGCCATCGCCGGGCTGTACGGTGCCATCGCGGTCGGTTTCTTCGCCGCGGTCTTCGGAGGCACCAACACCCAGATCTCCGGCCCGACCGCGCCCCTGGCCGTGGCCATCTCCGTGGTGTTCATCTCCACCGGCGAGAGCCTGACCCAGACCCTTACCGTGGCGGTACTCGCCGGCATCTTCCAGATCCTGATCGGTGCCCTGCGGCTCGGCAGCTACGTGGCCTACACCCCGTACCCGGTGGTGTCCGGGTTCACCACCGGGGTGGGCGGGATCATCCTCTTCGTCACCACCCTGCCCCTGCTGGGCAGGGAGCATGCCCAGGGCGGCGCGCTGGCAGCTGTCCAGGCGTGGCCGGAAGCCGCTCCCAAGGCCAACGCCGGCGCCGTTATCCTGGGCGTGGTGGCCATCGGGGTCAGCATCCTCTGGCCCCGGCGCCTCCGCACCCTGCTGCCCGCCTCCGTGGTGGCGTTGATCGTGGGGACGTTGCTGGGCATGACCGTGTTCACCGACGCTCCCGTGATCGGGACGGTCCCCACCGGCATGCCCGAGATCGTGTTCCCCTCCCTGACCCTCGACACGCTCGCTTCTTCCGCCGTACCGGCCCTCACCATCGCTCTGATCGCCTCCATCAACAGCCTGCTGACCGCTTTGGTGGCCGACTCGATGACCGGCGACGACCACAACCCCAACCGGGAGCTGATCGGGGTGGGTATGGGGAACGTGGTCGCCGGCCTGATCGGCGCCATCCCCGGCGCCGGAGCGACCACCGGCACCGCGGCCAACATCAAGGCCGGTGGCCGGACCCGCGTGTCCGGTGTGATCTGCGCAGCCATCATCCTGGCGCTGGTCCTCGGCATCGGGCGCTACATCGACCGGATACCCCACGCCGTCCTGGCCGGGATCCTCGCCAAGGTGGGTTTCGACATCATCGACTGGCGCTTCTTCTCCCGCTTCCGGTTCATCCAGCGCGAGCACTTCCTGGTCATGCTGATCACGGTGGGCTTCGCGGTGTTCGTCGACCTGGTAACCGCGGTGGGAATCGGCCTGATCGCGGCCGCCCTGACCACCGCCCGCCAGTTCGAGGTGCTGGAGCTGGACAGCATCGTATCCGTACCCCTCCTCGACACCGCCTTCCTGGGGAACCTGCTGGATGACGACGGCGACGACTTCGATATGTTCTCCGCCCGCGTGGGGCTGGTCTCCCTGCGGGGGACGTTTACGGTCGCATCCGCCAAACGCCTGACCACCTCGCTAGGGCTCGACATACGGGAGCACGAGGTGGTGATCCTGGACTTCTCCGAGACCCTTTACGTGGACCCGAGCGCCGCACAACTGGTGGGGAGGCTGATCGACACGGCGATGGCCGAGAACACCGAATGCGTCGTGATGGGCCTGGAAGGGCATGCCAAGACCAGCCTTGAGGCGTTCGACGTGCTGCGCCGCGTACCCGAGGATCATTACGCCGACACCCTGGACGAAGCTAGAGAACTGGCCAACTCGCTGCTCGACAAGCCGTCCTGAGGGCCGAACTCCCCGGTAGGCGACCAGCGGGCCAAGCCGTTCCGGCCTTTTTCATCACCCTCCGAGGAGACCTTCGGGAGGATCCAGCCGGATCCATCCCCCGGCCAGGTCGATCTCCGGCACCAGAGGCTCGACGAACGGGACCTCGGCCAGGGCACCGTCCTCGCACCTGACGGCCAGCCGGTCCTGGGGGGCTTCGATCAGGTCCTCTACCACCCCCACGGTGTCGGACCCCACCCGCACCACCAGCCCGATCAGCTGGTCAGGCCAGTACTCGCCAGGCTCCAAGTCCCGCCGTTCCCTCTCTTTAATGAGCAGGTCGGCGCCCACCAGCCTCGCCGCCTGCTCCGCGGAGGTGATCCCGGCGAACTCGGCGATCGGGTCCCCGGAGGGGGCGCCGATGCTCCTGAGGACCAGGAGCGGGGCATCGGGTAGGCGAGTTCGAAACCGGGCCGGCGGCACGAAGCGCTGCGGATGGTCGGACTCGACCCGCAGCCGCACGGCGCCGTCCTTCCCGTGGAGG
This sequence comes from Acidimicrobiia bacterium, assembly GCA_022827785.1. Taxonomy (GTDB): domain Bacteria; phylum Actinomycetota; class Acidimicrobiia; order Spongiisociales; family Spongiisociaceae; genus Spongiisocius. Next base: position 41,426 of record JAJEIM010000025.1, on the reverse strand, counting down.
CTGACGATCCGCCCGACCACCACCGGATCCCCGCCGGTCGGGCCGGCGTCGCGGGCCCGGGGCGTCCCTACCGCGACCGCCTCATGACGCCCGCCGGGCGCCGGGCGATCAGTCGACGAACTCAACCCCTACGGTGAGGCCTTCCTCCTCGGCGGCGGCCTGGGCGACGGTCCGGATGGCTCGGGCCACCCTTCCGCCGCGGCCGATCACCCGGCCCATCTCGCCGGGAGCTGTCTTCACCTCGGCGAGCATCCTGTCCTCGCCCTGGTCGATCATCGTGACCTCGACGGCCTCCGTGTCGTCAACGATCGACGTGACCACGTACCGGATCACACGTTCCACGATCGCCCCGCTCATGATCCACCACCCTTCTCTTCGTCTCCGGAGGCTTCATCTTCCTCCGGAGAGATGGCCGGTTCTCCTTCCCCGGCCGGCTCTGCGGCCGCATCTTCAGCCGCATCTACGGCCGCCTCCGGAGACTCCGGGATCGGGACATCGGAGGCTGGCGGCGAACTCGGCGTAGGGTCATCGAGACGGTAGACACCTGCACGGGACACCTTCGGCTGCGCGACCGCGCCGGAGATCTCGAGTAGCTTCTGCACCCGGTCGGTCGGCTGTGCCCCGGTCCCCAGCCAGTATCGCGCCCGGTCGTTGTCGATCTCGACCAGCGACGGCTCCCGGCGAGGGTCATAGCGACCGATCGACTCGATGATGCGACCGTCCCTGGGGGCCCGTGCATCAGCCACCACCACCCGGTAGGTTGGCTGCTTCTTCTTACCCATACGCCTGAGGCGGATCTTCACCGCCATTCGTCACCTCTTTTTCTTCTTCTGAAGCTTCTTCGGAGTTCTTGGTTTCTTCTTCGATCTGCCGGCCGGTCGGCGGCGACCGCGACCACCCGGAACTTCCATTGACGGACCGGGTAGGGCGCCCGGCAGGCCACCGGCCGGTAATCCCGGGAACCCGCCGCGCATGCCGGGGAAAGCCATTCTGGTCCCGCCCCGGGACAGCGACTGGAACATGCCGCGCATCTGGTTGAACTGCCGCACCAGACCGGCCACATCCTGAACGGAGCTCCCGGAACCCTGGGCGATCCTGCGCCTGCGACTGCCGTCGATGACATTGGGGTCAGCCCGCTCGGCGGGAGTCATCGAGCAGATGATCGCCTCCGAGCGGCGAACCTCACGATCCACCGCCTGCGCGTCCGCCAGAGCGGGGCGCGCACCGGGGATCATACCAAGTAGCTCCCCCATCGTCCCCATCCTGCGCAAGCTCTTCACCTGTTCGATGTAATCGTCGAGCGTGAACTCGGCCCGTAGCAGGCGCTGGGCCATGTCGGCCGCCTGCTGCTCGTCGACCGCTTCCTCCGCCCTCTCGATGAGGGTCAGCACGTCGCCCATGCCCAGGATGCGGGAGGCCATCCGCTCGGGATGGAACACTTCGAGATCGCGGGGTCCCTCACCGGTACCGACCAGCTTGATCGGGTGGCCGGTCGCCTCCCGGACCGAGATGGCCGCGCCGCCCCGCGCGTCGCTGTCGAGCTTCGAGAGCACCACACCCGTCAGATCGATCTGCTCCGAGAAGCCTCTGGCCACCGCAACCGATTCCTGCCCGGTCATCGCGTCGAGCACGAGCAGCACCTCATCGGGCGAGGCGGCGCGAGCCATGGCGCCCAACTCGGTCATCAGGGCACGGTCGATCTGGAGACGGCCGGCGGTATCCACAACCACCACATCGAGACCTTCCCGCTCAGCCTGCCGGAGCGCGTTCCTCACCACGGACACCGGGTTCCTCCGACCGCCCTCGAACACGGGAATGCCGACCCGTTCCCCCAGCTCTTGCAGCTGCTCCACCGCACCGGGACGCGCCAGGTCGGCCGCCACCATCAGGACGCTCTTCCCGGAGCGCCGGTGGTGATCGGCCAGCTTGGCGGCGGTGGTGGTCTTGCCCGAGCCCTGCAGCCCGACCACCAGCGTGGTAAGTGGTTTGCTAGCGGTCGTGACCAGGGGTACGGCCTCGCTGCCCAACGTTTCGAGGAGCGACTCGTGGACGATCTTGACCACCTGCTGGCCGGGCGTGACGCTCTTGATCACCTCGGCGCCGACCGCGCGAACCCGTATCCGGTCGAGCAGGCGGTCGGCGACCTCCTGGTTGACGTCGGCCTCCAGCAGGGCCAATCGCACCTCGCCCAGAGTCTCTTCGACCTGGCGCTCGCTCAGACGGCCCCGGCCCCGTATGCGGTCGAACGCCGCCTCGAAACGGTCTGTCAGGGATTCGAACACCTGCCGGGAACTCCTTGTCGGACTGCTGGAGACAAACTAGTGGAATGGCGCGGATGCCAAGCAGAGCACACCGAGCCGTGTCGCGGGGCCAGGGCTCCGTTCGGGGTATCCTCCGGAAACCGGCAACCAGGTTGTCCGGGCGGCGTTCGGAAGGGGAAGTTCATTGACAATCACCGTCGTAGACCACCCGCTGAGCCGCCACTACCTGAGCATTCTCCGCGACGGGGCGACCGCTCCGGCCGAGTTCCGCCGGGCTACGCGGCGCCTCTCCTACATCCTCACCCTCGAAGCCACATCGAGGTTGGCCGAGGCGGAGTACCGCCTGGAAACACCCCTCGCGCCCGCCACCGGGTACCGGCCCCGCCGGCCGCTGGTGGCGGTCGCCGTGCTCCGGGCCGGATTGGGATTGGTCGATGCAGTGGTGGACCTGGTGCCCGACGTGGCGATCGGATACGCAGGGGTCCAGCGGGATGAGGAGACCGCCCGGCCCATGGCCTACTACACCAAATTCCCCGAACTGCGGGAACGTACCGTCCTGGTCCTGGAGCCCATGCTCGCCACGGGCGGATCGCTGAGCTGGGCCGTCGAGCAGGTCAAGGAGGCCGGAGCGGCGCATGTCATAGCCCTATGCGTGGTGGCGGCGCCGGAGGGCGCCGCCCGGATGGAGCGCGAGCATCCCGATGTGGAGGTGATCGCCGCCGCTATGGACTCCCGCTTGAACGACAGCTTCTTCATCGTGCCGGGGCTGGGCGACATGGGCGACCGGCTCTTCGACACACCGTGAGCAGCCCTCCCACCGACGGTGGCGGGCGGACGTTTGCCGAGCGGGTCTACTCCATGATCGAGAGCCTCGCCGAGGGCGAGGTGACCACGTACGGCGAGATAGCGGCCGACGCGGGCCGGCCGGGCGCCGCCCGAGCCGTCGGACGGATCCTGGCAGGCTCGGACGGACTGCCATGGTGGCGGGTGGTGACCAAGGAGGGCCGGCTCGTGCCGGGGCTGGAGGAGGAACATGCCGTCCGGCTCGCCCGTGAAGGGCTGGCGGTCCGCCACAACCGCGTGGTACGACCGTGCGAGGCAAAGCCGGGATGAGCGGGCGGAGCGTCCGGGAGGCGATCCGGCACAAGCGCAACGGCGGCGAACTAGATGCCGAGGACGTCCGGAACTTCGTAGCCGGCGTGGTGCGCCGCTCGATTCCGGACTACCAGGCAGCCGCCATGCTCATGGCCATCTACTTCCGCGGGATGTCGGACCCCGAACTGGCCACGCTGACCGCGGCCATGATCGAGTCGGGTGAACGCCTGAGCATCCCGTCCGCCGCGCCCAAGGTCGACAAGCACTCGACAGGCGGCGTGGGCGACAAGGTGAGCCTCTCCCTGGCCCCCCTGGTGGCCGCCTGCGGCGTGACCGTGCCGATGATGTCGGGCCGGGGCCTGGGACACACCGGCGGGACTCTCGACAAGCTGGAGTCGATCCGGGGCTTTCGGACCGCCCTCAGCCCCAAGGAGTTCGGCCGGATTGCCGCTCGGCACGGTGTGATCATCGCCGGCCAGTCCGACCGGATCGTCCCTGCCGACCGGATTCTGTACGCCCTCCGGGACAGCACCGCGACGGTGTCCTCGGTACCCCTCATCAGTTCCTCGATCATGTCCAAGAAGCTGGTCGAGGGACTTGATGCGCTGGTGCTCGACATAAAAGTGGGGACGGGCGCCTTCATGGAGACCGTGGAGGAAGCGCGCATTCTCGCCAGGACCATGGTCGGGATCGGCAAGTCCCACGGTGTCGCTACGAGGGCGCTGCTGACCGCCATGGACCAGCCGCTCGGCCGGGAGGTGGGCAACGCCAACGAAGTCGCCGAAGCGTTTGCCGTGCTGAGGGGCAAGGGTCCGGACGACCTTGCCCTTCTGGTGAGGACCCTGGGGATCCACATGCTGGAGGCGGCGGGGGTGGACGGCGCCGCTCACCGGATCGACAGGAGCCTGGACTCCGGGGCCGGGCTCGCCAAGCTGGCCGAGATGATCAAGGCGCAGGGGGGCGACCCGAGGGTGGTGGAACAACCCGACAGGCTGCCCGGAGCGGCTCACGCCCGGAGGATCCGGACGACCGGCGAGGGTTACGTCACGTCCATCGACGCTCGGGACATCGGGCTGGCGGCCATGAGTCTCGGCGCCGGCCGCGCCACCATGGAGGATCGGATAGATCACGGCGTGGGTATCACGCTGTCCGCCAAGGTTGGCGATGAGGTGCGCAGGGGTGACGTGCTGGCCACGCTTCGCTTCAACGATCCCGGTCTGGCCGCCCGGGCCTCGGGTCTTGTCGAGCGCTCCTACGCCATCGGCGACCTCAGGCCGGATCGCCGGCCCCTGATCCTGGAAACGGTCAGCTGAGGGACGGCGGTCGCACCGAGACAACCCCGGCGCGCCATGCCGGGCGTCCGCGCCCACCAGATCGCCATTCCGCACTAGGATCAACCCCGCCCAGCAGGTTCGTCGGGTCGTCAGGAGTTCATACGTAATGCAGGTACTGGTGTGTGTGAAGCAGATACCGGATCCGGCCTCCCCTACGTCGCTCGATCCGAGCACCAGCCGCCTGGTCAGACCGCCGGAGCAGGTGCTGGATGACACGGATCGGTACGGGATCGAGGTGGGTCTCCAGCTGGCCGAGGAGACCGATGGGGCGGTGACCCTGCTGTCCATGGGTCCGACCGGCACCATGCAGGGGATCCGCCAGGCCCTGGCCATGGGGGCCGGCAAGGCGGTCCTCATCGACGACCCTGCCCTCGAGGACAGCGACGCCCTGACCACTGCCAAGGTTCTGGCCGCCGCCGCCCGCCGCGAGGGTTTCGACGTCCTCGTCACCGGCGTCGAGTCCACCGACGGCTACTCCGGCGTGGTGCCCCAGATGACAGCCGAACTGCTGGGCGTACCGGCGCTGACCTTTGCCCGGCGGGTGGAGGTGGACGGACCCGATCTCCGCATCGAGCGCCAGACCGTGTCCGGTTTCGATGTCGTCCGGTCGCCGCTTCCGGCCGTCCTGTCCGTCACCGCCGGGGCTGTCGAGCCCCGCTATCCCACCTTCAGGGGAATCATGGCGGCCAGGAACAAACCGGTCGACACCCTGACGGCGGCCGACCTGTCCGTATCGGGCGGCCCGGGCCAGAGTGTCGTCTCGGTGGCGCCGGCGCCGGAGCGTGAAGCCGGTGAGGTGGTGGAGGACGGCGGTTCCGGCCACCTGCGCATCGTGGAGTTCCTCGAGTCGGCAAGGGTGATATAGATGGCGACCTGGGTTTTCGCGGAGGCAACCGGAGACGGGCCGGGCGAGCCGGCGCTCGAGGTGCTGTCCAAGGCGGCGTCCCACGGTGAAGCGGTAGCCGTCTACCTGGGCGAGGCGTCCGGGGAGGCGCTCGCCATCCTCGGCGCCTACGGGGCGTCCGCCGTCTACAACCTGACCGGCGGCGGTGACCTGCCCGCGGCGGCCGCCGCAGCGGGCCTGGCCGAGTTGGTCGAGCGAGAGGCGCCGGGTGCAGTGCTCTTCGCCCAGACCTACACTTCGCGGGATGTGGCGGGCCGGCTGGCAGCCCGCATCGACCGGCCGGTGATATCGAACGCGGTGGATGTCGCGATCGATGACGGCTGCACCGTCACCAGCGAGATCTTCGGGGGCACGCAGCTGGTCCGCACGGCCTTCACCGGGCCGGGCCCGCACCTGGTGCTGGTGCGGCCCAAGTCCTTCTCCGCCGAGGAGCGGGGAGGTGCCGTGAGCCGCATCGAGGAGTACTCGCTCCCCGATGCCGGCCACGCCGGATCACCACAGGTGGTGGAGACGACCGTCGAGCAGGCCGAGGGACCACAGCTGGGGAGCGCCAAGGTCATCATCAGCGGTGGACGCGGGCTGGGAAGCGCCGAGGCGTACTCTCTGATCGAGGGCGTCGCCGAGCCGTTGAGGGCCGCCACCGGAGCAACCCGGGCGATAGTGGACGCCGGGTGGGTTCCCTACGCCAAGCAGGTCGGGCAGACCGGCAAGACCGTCAAGCCCGAGGTCTACATCGCCTGCGGGGTCTCGGGGGCCATGCAGCATCTGGTCGGGATGAAGGACTCGAAACGGATCGTGGCAGTCAACAAGGACCCGGAAGCGCCGATCTTCTCGGTTGCGGACCTGGGGATCGTCGGCGATGTCCACCAGGTCCTGCCCAAGCTCGCCGAGGCACTCCGCAGCCGCAGCTGACCAGGACTCTCGGCAGTCCGGTATCTCCTCGGCGCCCCTGCCGATTGGCGCCGGTTCCGGTTGCATCCGGTAGCGTGGACCGCATGGCAGGCGCCACCACGGTTGGAATCGCGGGTGACGAGGTCCGGATAACCTCGCCCGACCGGCTGGTCTTCCCGCGGCAAGGATGGACGAAGCTGGACGTGGTCCTCTACTTCCAGGCTGTGGCCGAGGGATGCCTGCGGGGCGTGTTCGGCCGCCCCACCATGATGAAGCGTTACATGAAGAACGTCGACACGGCACCGATCTACCACAAGCGAGCGCCCAAGAACACCCCGTTCGAGACCGCTCCGATCCGCTTCCCGTCCCAGCGGCCCGGGCGGATGAACGTGCCCCGCTCCCAGGCCGACATCCTGAGGCTCGTCCAGTTGGGCTGCCTCGACCTGCATCCGTGGACGGTGCGAGCCGAGGACCTGGACCGCCCGGACGAACTTCGGCTCGACCTCGACCCCACCGACGGGTTCGCGTTCGCGGACGTCAAGCGAGCCGCGCTCGCAACCAAGGACCTCCTCGACGAGGTCGGCCTCGTGGGTTGGCCCAAGACCACCGGCAGCCGAGGCATCCACGTCTACGTCCGCATCGCGCCGGAGTGGGACTTCTACCAGGCTCGCCGGGCGGTGCTGGCGTTCGGTCGCGAGCTGGAACGCCGCCATCCTGACCTGATCACGACCCGATGGTGGAAGGAGGAGCGGCGCGGGGTGTTCATCGACTACAACCAGAACGCTCGGGACAAGACGGTGTCCTCTGCCTACGGTGTACGTCCGACCGGATACGTTTCCGCCCCGCTGACGTGGGGCGAGCTGCCCGATGTCGAGATCGAGGACTTCCCGATGGATCGCTTCCCCCGGCGGTACGCGGCCGTGGGCGACCTGACGGATGGAATCGACGACCACCCCGGGCGGATCGAACAGTTGCTCGAGTGGGTGGAGCGGGACGAAGCCAACGGCGTGGGCGATGCGCCGTGGCCGCCGAACTACCCCAAGATGCCGGGAGAACCACCCCGGGTGCAGCCTTCCAAGATGGTGCGGGCAAACTGGGAGTAGCCGCAAGGGATCGAACCGGCCATGGCGTCCCTTGACCCTGGTCATTCGTGTATCGGCGGTCCGGACGCATATCCGAACCACTGAATCCGTACCCCTCGGTGGGGTTCTCCGGCTGTCGTGGGCTTCACCGGTTCGCATAGAACCGCGGTACAAGTAGCCTGCCGACCGAATTAGCCTGCCCTGCGGAAGTTGCGGGTTCCGCCACCGCATCCTGCCCCGAGAGGAATCTCTGTGAAGACGTTCGTCAGAGCCTTCGCGTTCCTGGTGTCGAGAATGCCGTGGGCGGTGGTGATGACCACCCTGGTCCTGTTCGGGGTCTTCGCCTCCCTGTCAACGCAGGTCGAGATAGGCCAGGGTAACGAGGGTCTCTCGCCCGACAACCCGGAGTTGCTGGCCTCCGACCGGATCAGCGACTTGTTCGGCGGCGACGACACCCAGGAGAGCGTCATCCAGGTGATCGTCCGCAACGAGGGGGGCGACGTCTTCACCAAGGATGCCTACGACGTGGTGACCGCCATCAATGCCGTGCTGGAGAGCGAGGCCCTGTCCGGCAAGCTCTCATCCGTGCCCGGGAGGGGCGCGTCGTTCGGCTACCTCGACCCGGCCATCGACATGGCCGATCAGAAGGGCGCAGTCGTCACCACCGACGTGGACGTAAGGGATCTGTACATCGAGGCCACTACGGGACCGGAGGCCAATCCGCAGTTCGCCGCGCTGGTCAGCCGGAACGGGAACCCGTCCTCCGCGACGGCCCAGGCGGGTCTGATACTGATATTCACCCAGGCGCCGGCAGGGCTTGAGGAGGAGGCATTCGACGAGGCGATCGAGAACGATTCGGCGGTGGCGGACGCACTGCGGGCCATACCGACCCCCGAAGGATTGGAGGTCATTCCCTTCAGCTTCACCCTGCTCTTTGAGGACACCGGTGATGCCGGGAGCGAGGTCGGGCGGCTATTCGGCATGGCCGCCCTGATAATCCTGGTCATTCTCTGCTTCGTGTACTGGCTCAAGCCGCCGGGGCGGGCCGCTCTGGTCCAATCGGGACGCCGGACCCTCGCCGATACCCTGCTCACGCTCTTCACCATATTCGCCGCCATCACCTTCATGCAGGGAATCGGCGTCCTGCTGGAACGTGCCGGAATCATCGCCTCCTTCAACAACATCACCCAGATCATCCCCATCCTCCTCATCGGATTGGGGGTCGACTACGCGATCCACATCACCACCCGTTACCGCGAGGAGATCGGCCGCGGGCAGGATGTGGACGGCGCTGCCCGCACCGCCATCGGTACCGTGGGGATAGCGCTGGTTCTGGCCACCGTCACCACCGCCATCGGTTTCCTCACCAATATCTTCAACCCGCTGCCGGCCCTGAAGGATTTCGGGATCCTCGCCGCGATCGGGATAGTCGCCTCGTTCACCCTGACCCTCACCTTCTTCCCGGCGGCCCGCAAGATCCTGGACCGCCGGACCGAGCGGCGGGGCAGGCTCTCCTGGGCCTTCGTACGGTTGCTGATCGTGGCCCGGAGGGTGGACCACCATGTCGAGTCCACGGGCTCCCTGCCCGTGGCGGGCATGAAGGCCAACTCGGAACGCCTGCTGCCCTCCCTGATCGCCCGCACGTCGGTCTTCGCAGAGAAGATTCCCGTCGTGATGATCATGGTCGCCATGGCGTTCGGAGGCCTCGGGATGTGGGGACTCTCCCAGCTTGAGACCCGGTTCTCGGTCACCGACTTCCTGCCCAGCGACGCTCCAGGAATCCGGGCGCTGGAGATCCTCCAGGAGGAGTTCGGAGGGGGCCTGGGCGAATCCACCCAGGTGTTGATCGAGGGTGAGGACCTCTCCAGACCGGAGGTCCACAACGCCCTGGTCTCGGCCGGCGCGAGGCTGGACGAGGTCGAGAACGTGCTGGTGTTCCCCACTCCGGCGGGGCCGATCGCTTCCGCCAACTCCCCGATCTCCATACTCAACTCCCTGAACCGTGGCGGCCCCCAGGGTCCGCCCTCCGAACCGGTCGTCGCCGCGGCGCGGGCCGCAGGTGCGGGCCAGGACCTCCAGGTTCCCCCCGGATCCGATGCCACCCCTCTCTGGGACGCCATATTCGAAGCGGCGCCACAGCGGGCCGCGAACGTTCTTCACCGAGGCGGGTCGGGCTACGACGCGCTCCGTTTCGACATCGGCACCCAAGCGGGCGAGACCGGAGCGCTACAGCTGCGACAGGACCTCCTGGACCACTTCTCCGAGGTTTCCGACATGGGGATCAGCGTGATAGCGACCTCCACCGAGATCATCACAAACCTGATCGTGAAGGAGCTAGCGGAGTCGCAGACGACCTCGCTGCTCATCACCCTGGTGGTTGCCACCGTGGTGCTGATGATCAGTTTCTGGTTCGAGAACCGCCGACCCTTCCTGGGTGTGATCACCATGGTCCCCGTAGCCCTGGTGGTGTTCTGGACCTACGGGTTGATGTACGCCACCGGCATTCCCTTCGGGCCGGTGACCGCGACCCTGTCAGCCCTGTCGATAGGGATCGGGGTTCCGTACACCATCCACATCGCCCGCAGGTTCGGCGAGGATCGGGTCCGCATAGAGAGCCTTGATGAGGCGCTGCGCTCCACGTCCCGCCATACCGGCGGCGCTCTGGCGGGGTCGGCATTCACCACTATGGCCGGATTCGGCATCCTGATCAGTTCGAGGCTCACGCCCTTCCAGCAGATGGGACAGGTAACCGTATACGCCGTCGGACTGTCACTGGTGGCGGCCATACTGGTGTTGCCGTCCATGCTGGCCCTCTGGGAACGATGGCACCGCCGGAGGGCAGCGGCACGAGCCGGCTGATCGCCCGGAGATCACCTCGGCAATGCCCCGTCAGGGCAGCGAGCGCAGCACCACCTCGGCGCTGAGCGGCCGGGCCACGCAGGTGAGTACCACCCCGGCGGCCTGCTCCGCCTCGGTGAGGGCGAACGGGATCCCGGGATCCACGTCGCCGGCCACGAGCAGGGCGCGGCAGGTTCCGCACACCCCCGAGCGGCAGGCGTAGTACAGCGGCGAGGCCGGCCCGCCGAGAGCGTCCAGCAGCACCTCTCCGGCTGCAGCCGTCCCCACGTGGTCACAATCCTCCAGGCGGACCTGCGCGCCGTCGTATGGAGTGGGCGCGCCCTCCCGTTGCGGTGGCTGGTACCGCTCCACCAGCAGCCGGTCGCCGGGTATCCCGAGGGACCGGAGGCGCGCCTCCACGGTGCGGTTCATGCCGGGCGGGCCGCAAACCAGGTACCACACGTCCGCGGTGACCGGAGGCGCGGACACCAGGAGCCGATCCACCGCCCGGTAGTCGATGCGCTCGCCCCGGCCGCTGAACATGCGGGAGACGCGGAACCGCTCCGGGTGGTCCGCGGCCAGCGCCGCCAGCTCCCCGCCGAAGATGGCATCCCCCGGCGTCCGGTTGCCGTAGAGAAGATGGACCACCGAACCCTCCTCGACTGCCAGAACACCCCGGACGATGCTCATGATCGGAACGATGCCGCTGCCGGCCGCGAAGCAGTACACGGTACGGCGCCTCCCCGCACCGATCCGCACCTCGAACCCACCGGCGGCGGCCGGCTCCACCTCCACGACGTCGCCCGGCCGGGCATGCTCCACCAGGTGACTCGACACCAGACCACCGGGGTGCCGTTTCACTGTGATAGCCGGGGGCTGGCCCAGCTCCGGCGTGGAGCTGAGCGAGAACGCCCGGCGGTGCTCCTCCCCCTCAACCATGACGCGGACGATCACGTACCAGCCCGCCGAGCCTCCGACCACCTGATCCGGATCATCGAAGGTGATGGTGGCCGCTCCAGCGGCCTCAGGGCGGATCCGGGCAATGCGAAGGGGATGGGCGGTCCGGACCTCCGGACTCACCCGACGATCTCCGAGAAGCCGATCCCCTCGGGCCGGACCAGCTGGTCCATGGTGCAGTCTCCGGGGTCCTTGTCGGGTCGCCACCGCTCCAGCCGGGTGGCATGGCGGAACCTGCCTCCCTGCAGGTGGTCGTAGCTGATCTGGACCACCAGGGTGGGTGTGATCGGGATCCATTCCATCGAGCGCTGCCCCGTCCAGCGGTTCACCGACCCGGGGGCGCGCGTGCCCTCTCCGCCGAAGCTCTCCCCGGTCCGCATCTGCTCCAGCAGCGGAAGCAGGTCGATCCGCTCCCGGTCGGACAGCCCGGACGTGTGCCCCATGAAGTGCAGATTGCCGTCCGCGTTGTACAGCCCCAGGAGCAGCGACCCGACCCGGTCGCCCTCCTTGTGGAGGCGGTAACCGCCGATCACGCAGTCCGCGTCCCGCCGGTGCTTCCACTTGATCCACTCCCGCTTGCCGGGGCGGTAGGTCCCGCCGGCGCGCTTGGCGATTATCCCGTCGCACCCCGCCGGCTCGAACTCATGAAACCACCGGGAGGCAACCTCGAAGTCCCCTGTCGCCGGGGTCAGGTGCCAGGGAGAGCCCAGGGCGCCGACCGCCCGCTCCAACCGCTCCCGGCGGGTCCGGTACGGGGCATCCAGCAGGCTCTCGCCTGCATCGGCGAGCAGATCGAAGGCAACCAGCCGGGCCGGATACTCCTCCGCCAGCCGGGTGATACGGGACTCCGCCGGATGGATGCGCATCTGGAGGTAGTCGAATTGGGTCACGTCATCCACCACCAGGAGGATCTCGCCGTCGACCACCGTCCCCGGCGCCACCAGGTCCAGGGCAGCCCGGAACTCCGGGAAGTAACGCAGCAGGGTCTTGCCGTTACGCGAGTCCAGGCGCGGCGGATCGCCGCTGTAGGCGACCATCCGGAACCCATCCCACTTCGGCTCGTAGACCCAGCCTTCTCCTTCGGGTGGCGCCTCCCTCACCCGAGCCATCATGGGCTTGATGGGAGGCCTGATCCCGTGAGCCATCAGCCCGGGAGGAAGAAGCCGTAGGGGTGCAGGTCGGACAGCTGGTGACGCCGCACCTCGCTCCCCTCTCCGGCGGTCACGACCACCCACTCCACCCCGAACTCGTTCATCAGCTGCCGGCAGTTCCCGCAGGGATAGGCAACATCCACGCCGGCGGCGTCGATGCAGGCCACGGCCACACCCTCGATCCTTCGCACGCCCCGCGCCACGGCTCCGGAGATGGCGGTCGCCTCCGCGCAGATGGACGAACCGTAGGCGGCGTTCTCCACGTTCGCGCCTGCATGCCGCCGGCCTTCGGAGTCCACCACCACCGCACCCACCCGGAACTGCGAGTAGGGCGAGTAGGACTGCTGCGCCGCCCGGCGCGCCTCGGCCGCCAGATCGTCGACGGTCACGCCGCGCCCACCAGGGCGTCCACGAATGCCGGTCCGTCGAACGGCAGGAGGTCATCAATCCCCTCTCCCACACCCACGAACTTCACCGGCAGCGAGAACTCATCCTCGATCGCCAGCACCACTCCTCCCTTGGCCGTTCCATCCAGCTTGGTGAGGACCACGCCGGTGACGCCGACGTCGGCGAAACGGCGGGCCTGGGCCAGCCCGCTCTGGCCGGTGGTGGCATCCATGACCAGCAGCACCTCCGACACCCGATCACCGTCGCGGCCCAGCACACGGACCACCTTGGCCAGTTCCTCCATCAGGTTGTGGCTGGTGTGGAGGCGGCCCGCCGTATCGACGATCAACACATCTGCGCCCCGGGCCCGGGCTGCCTGGAGAGCATCGTAGGCCACAGAGGCCGGATCGGCGCCCCGGGCGCCCGAGACCAGCGGAATGGTCAGGCGATCGGTCCAGACCCTGAGTTGGGTATCGGCCGCGGGACGGAATGTATCAGCACCCCCGATGAGCGGACTCTTTCCGGCCGCGAGGAGTCGGGACGCAAGCTTGGCGACGGTGGTGGTCTTCCCCGCACCGTTGACCCCCACCAGCACGACTATCGAGGGGGTTCCGGTCAAGTGGAGATCCCGGTCGTACCCGGCCAGGACCCGGTTCAACTCGGCGCGCACCACGGGCCTGATCTCGTCAGCCCCCGACAGACCGGCATCACGGACCACCTCGACTATCCGCCGGGCTGCGCTGACCCCCATGTCGGCGGCGACCAGTTCGTTCTCCATCTCCTCCCAGGCGGCCGCCGACCCCGGGGTCCGGGACCACACGGACTCGAGACGCTCCCGGACCCCGGACAGGGCGGAGCCCAGCGTCGTTCCGTGCGGCCGGCCCGGCGGCTTACGGGTCCTCGGGCGTCTCCTCGACCGGGCAAGAAGGACCAGCAGGAGCGCCACCGCAAGGAGAACCAGCCAAACGACCACGGAAGCCATCGACCCGGGCCGCTCGATCCCCAGAAAGGCAACCGGCCATTGGACTACGGGATCCATCGGATCGGACCTCTCGATCGCGGATCACCGGTTGGCGACCTCACTCGGGGAGGATTCTATCCGGCCGGGTCGGGAACTGCCCTCCCGGAGGCAACCGGTACCGCGCCGGCCGGTACCCGGTTCATATCGCGTACGAGCGCCCTCGAGGATCCTCCCGGCGCCATGGTGACCCCGTACAGGGTGTCGGCCACCCTGACCGTGGCCTGCTGGTGGGTGATCAGCAATAGCTGGGAGCAGGACCGGAAGTCCTCCACCAACCTCAGGAAACGTCCCAGGTTGGCTTCGTCGAGAGCGGCATCCACCTCGTCGAGGATGTGGAAGGGGCCGGGACGGGCCTTGAAGACGGCGAACAGGAAGGCCAGCGCCGCCAGCGACCGCTCCCCGCCGGACAGCAACGACAGCTTGCCGACGTTCTTCCCGAACGGCTGGGCCCGTATCTCCACGCCTGCCTCCAGCGGGTCCGCCGATCCGACCAGGGTCAACTCGCCGCTCCCGCCCGGGAAGAGAACCGAGAAACACTCCCGGTAGTGGCGCGCGGTGTCGTCGAAGGTCTTCCTCAACAGCTCGTGCATCTCGGTGTCCAGGGCGTCGATCGCCTTTCTGATCTCGGACCTCGCGCGCTCGATGTCGGCCATCTGTTCGGTCAGGTGCCGGTACCGCTGGTCCAACTCCCGGTACTCTTCCGCAGCAAGCCGGTTGACGGGACCGATCCGGGCCAGACGCCCGGCGAGTTCCCCCACCCGGGCCTCGGCGCCGGGTCGCCGGTCCGGCGGCATGGTGGCGGCCAGAGCCTCTTCCCTGGTGGAATCCGCGTCCCTGCGCAATCCTTCCGCAACCGACTCTTCGCGCATGGCGACCTCGGCAACCGCGACCTCCAGCCTGCCCAGCCGACTACGGGCGGATTCCTGTTCCCGATCCAGGGCAGCCATGCGGGTACGAAGCGCGCTCATCTCACCCGTGGCAGCCGCGGCCATCGCTCTCGACCGCTCGCGGCGCTCGACGAGTTCCCCCAACCTGTGGCGTAGCGCCCCGGCCACCCGCAACGCCCAGCGCTCGATGTTGCGGGCATGCTCCAGGCCGGCCTGCTCGCCGGCGGTGTCGATTCCATCCGCCAACCGGACCGTCACCGAGTCGACCCGATCGGCCAGCAGGCGGCGCCGCTCGGCCGCCGCTCCCAGCGCCCGGACCGACTCCTCCCGGGCAGCCCTCGCCTCTGCTTGCCGGCTCTCGGCAGAGGCCCGCTGCCCGGCCAGTATCTCGCCGGAGTCACGGTCGGACGCCGTACCGTCCTCCGCCCCGGCGACCAGCTCGCGCAATTCCGCGAGACGGCGCCCATTCCGTTCCTCCGACCGGCGGGCCGCGGCGGTACGCGCCTCCAGGCCGGCGATCTCGTCGGCCAGCTTGGCCCGTGCCCGGCGATTGCGCTCCAGCGCGCCGGTCAGGTCCTCATGCCTTGATCGCAGCGCGGCGACCTCGGCCCGGGCAGACTCGTCATCCCGGCGAGCCGCCTCCAGCCGGACTCCGGCCTCAGCCTCTGCCGCTCGGGCGGATTCCATCTCCCGGTCGACCTCCTCGGCGGCCCGGCGTGCCGCGGCCACCATGTCGGGCGAGCCGGAATCCGGATCGGTCGGGGAGATGCCGAACCGGGTAATCAGGTCACCCTCGGCAGTCACCGCCCGTACGCCCGGCACCTCGCGGACGATCTCCCAGCCCTGGCGCCAACCCTCCACGAGCAAGACGTCCCCGAGCAAGCCGGCGGCCAGACCCAATCGGGCCACCGGACCGAGTTGGTCGCAGAGTCGTTTCACACCCCACCGGTCCGCCACCGATCGGGCTACCGCGGCGCCCGAATCGGCTTCCGGCACCACCAGGGGGACGGCACCCTTCCCTCCGGTCTTGATCCCGGCGACCACCGCCCCGACCGACTCGGGGCTGTCCGCGACCAGCGCCTCGGCCCACGCCCCCAGCGCCGCCGCCACCGGACCGACCAGCCGGTCGGGCACGTCCAGGAGCTCGACCAACTCTCCGAGCACACCATCGGACGCCTTGATCCGGTCCCGGGTGCGGGATGGCGCCCCGCCGCCGGCGGCCTCCAGGGCCTCCAGCCGCGCTCGCGCGGCCGCCTGGCGGGTCTCGGCCGACCTCACACGGTCCGCGCACCGCGCCCATTCGGACTCTCTCCGCTCACGGTCCTCTTTCCGGCTCCGGCCCAGCTGCTCGGATGCGTCGAGTCGCTCCTCAACCGACGCAGCCTCCCCTGCGAGCTGGTCGGCCAGCCCGGACTGTTGCGAGAGCCGGGCGCGGACCTCGTCGGCCGCCCGCAGGTACTCGGCAACGCGACGAGCATCCTTGCGGGCCGCGACTTCGCTCTTCCTGACCTCCGCCTCCATGACCGCCGGCTGGTTACCGGCCTGGAGCACCACATCAGCAGGCAAGTCCCGGAGCCGATCCTCGGCCATGCGCAACTCTGTTTCGCAGCGCTCCGCATCCTGGCGAGCCTGCTCCTCCCGGGTGGTTGCCTCGTCCAGCCGGACGGAGAGATCGACAGCCTGGTCGGTAAGGCGCCGGTAGGTCGCCTCCATCTCGCCGATCCGTTCGGCCAGCCCGCCGGCCCGCTCGTTCGCCACCCGGGCGATACCGCCCAGTCGAGCGGATACGGTCCGCAGGTCGGCGATCTCCTCCCCGTACCGGTCCAACTCGGCCAGCACCCGCTCCGATCGATGCTCGGTAGCCTCGATTGACTCCCTGATCCTGCCCTGTTCGGAGTCCCTACCAGCGATCTGGGCCCCGATGCCGGTTCGCTCTCGATCCAGGTCCTGGGTGCGCCGAGCCAGGCCACGGAGCTCCTCCCCGCCCAGCCAGAGGCGGAGCGAACGCAACTCGGAGCGCAACTCCTCGTACCGCTCCGCGTCGCGGACCTGTTTCCGCAGGGGTCGCCTGCGGCGTTCCAGCTCTTTGACGATGTCCTGCACACGCAACGAGTCGGCGTCCGACTGCTCGAGCCGGCGGATGGCCTTCGCCTTCCTGATCCGGTGCTTGCGGATCCCGGCCGCATCCTCGATGATCTCACGGCGCTGCACCGGATTGCCTCCCAGGACGGTGTCCAACCGTCCCTGGCCCACGATCAGGTGCTGGCGCCTACCCAATCCGCCGTCGGAGAGCAACTCCTGGATGTCGAGCAGGCGGCACGCTGCGCCGTTTATCTCGTACTCGGAGTTGCCCCCCTTGAAGAGCCGGCGCGTGATGGCGACCTCGTCGAGGTTCAGGGGCACGGCCCGGTCTGCGTTGTCCATCACCAGTGTGACCTCCGCCCTCGAGTGGGCGGGCCGGTCGGCCGTGCCGGCGAACACCACGTCGTCCATCTGGTCGGCGCGCAGCGCCCTGGTGAACTGGGTGCCCAGCACCCAGGACACAGCGTCCACGATGTTCGACTTTCCGGTCCCGTTGGGTCCGACCACCACCGAAATACCGGTTCCGAACTCCAGAAGGGTCCGGTCGGCGAACGACTTGAAACCGAGCAGTCTTATCGACTTGAGACGCAAGTCACATCCATGTGATTCGGGTGAAGCGAGTCTAGCCCCGTCGAGCTATCCGACCGGGGTTTACCGGCCCAGGTCCATTATCCGGCGTATCCGGGCCGGCTCCAGGAGGGCACCCGCAGCCGCGGCTACCTGGCCGTTAGCCGTCGTCGGGGAGAAGGTCGCCGATGTTTGCCCGGAGGGAGACGCTCCCGATCGGTCCACCGCCGGGTGCGGTTGTCAGTCCTGGCAGGCCGGGCACCGGTAGGAGGACCGGCCGTTGATCCTCCCCCTCACTATCGGGGCGCCGCAGCGCCGGCACGCCTTGCCTTCCCGCCCGTACACCGACAGGTACTGGAGGTGGCGGCCTGCCCTTCCGTCGGGAAGCAGGTAGGCGAGATCATCAAGGGATGTTCCCCCGTGCTCGAGGCCATCCGCCAGCACCTGCCCTATGGCGGTGCGTATCCCTTCCAACTCCGCCAGGCCCAGGGATCCGGCCGGACGATCGCCCGCGACGCCCGCCTGGAACAGCACCTCGTCGGTGTAAATGTTGCCCAGGCCCGCCAGGTAGCGCTGGTCCAGCAGCAAGGTCTTGATCGCCACTCGACGACCCGCCGCCATCGACGCCAACTCGCGTGCGGTGGGAAGATCGGTCAGGGCATCAGGCCCGAGCCGTGCGATGCTCGACGCTGCCAACTCTTCAGGGGTGAACACCGCGGTGAAGCCGAAGGTCCGCGGATCCACCATCCTCACCTCGTCACAGGCATCCGTCCGGACCACGACTCGCGTGTGAGGATGTTCGGGCGCCCCCCGGCCGGTGATCGACATCCGGCCGGACATGCCCAGGTGGATGACCCAGGTGAGGCACTCCCCCACCTCGATGAGCATGAACTTCCCCCTCCGGCGAAGCTCACCCACTGTCCTGCCATGCAGCCGGGCCGCGAAGTCCGCAGGATCCGGTTGGCGACGCAGCATCCTGGGATGGAGAACCTCCACCATCACCACAGGACGGCCGGCCAGGGCCGGTACGAGCCCGCGACGGGTGGTCTCGACCTCGGGGAGTTCGGGCAACTAGCTGCTCAGTCTGCCCAGGGCTTGGCGGGCGGCAGACTGCTCGGCCTCTCGTTTGGACCGCCCCGACCCCGAACCGAGCTCCTCGTCCCCGACCGAGACCCGGGCGGTGAACAGCTTCTCGTGATCGGGACCGGCGCCGGTGACCGTGTACCTCACGTCGTGAGCGGCGCTGCCGAGCTCCACGTTCAAGCGGCTCTTGTAGTCATTCCGACCCGGTGATTCGGCCTCGGTCGTGATGCGCTCCTCCCAGATGCGCATGACCAGATCACGGGCCACGCCCAGACCGCCGTCGAGATAGACAGCGCCGATGACAGCCTCCATGGCATCGGCGAGGATCGAGGGCTTGGTTCTGCCACCTGTCGCCTCCTCGCCCTTGTCGAGAGCCAGGTACCGCCCCAGGTCCAACCCGTCGGCCATTCGGTGGAGGACATCCTTGTTGACCACCGACGCCCGGAGCTTGGCCATCTGCCCCTCCGACAGGCTGTGGTACCGGTGGTAGATGAAATCGGTGACCACCAGCTGCAGGATCGTGTCGCCCAAGAACTCGAGACGCTCGTTGGAAGGCCCCTCACCGGTCTCGGCCACCCATGACCGGTGACGCAGCGCCTGGTCCAGATGGCCCGGGTCGCGGAAGCGGTACTCAAGGGCCGATTCGAGGCCGCGCCTACCGGTCACGACCGGGTCAGCCCCCGCTCCATCCGTTCGGCCAGGCCGCCCTTGACACCTTCCGCAGCCAGCCGGACGGCATTGAAAACGGCGTTCCGTGACGACGATCCATGGCCGATCACCACGCCGGCCCTGGTCCCGAGGAGATAGGCGCCCCCGGCACACAACTCGGGATCGACCAACATCCGGACCTCCTCGATGACCCTCATCATCTCACTCGTACTCCCGCCCGGGTGGCGCCCGAAGGCATCGCTCACGAGCGCCAGGACCAGACCGGCCGTTCCCTCCATGGTCTTCAACACCACGTTTCCGGTGAACCCGTCGGTGACGACGACATCGGCCACATCGCCGGGAATGTCGCCTCCCTCGATGTTGCCCACGAAGTTCACCGGCGCTTCCTCCAGCAGGGCGAAGGCGGACCGCTCCACCTCGCGGCCCTTGGAGGGCTCCTCTCCGATGTTCAGCAGGCCAACCCGGGGCTGGTCGATCCCGTAGACGATCTCGGCTACCAGCGCGCCCATCACCGCGAAGCGGACCAGGTGAGCCGGCTTCACCTCCAGGTTGGCCCCCGCGTCGAGGATCAAGGTCGGCACTCCGGCCGCACGCGGGATCGGCGTGGCGATAGCGGGACGCTGGACACCTTCCAGGCGCCCGATGACGATGGAGGCCGCGGTCATGGTCGCGCCGGTCGATCCGGCCGATACAAGAGCGTCGGCATCCCCGGCCGCCACTGATCGGGCCGCCACCATGATCGAGGAACGGGGCTTGTCCCGCACCGCCTTCCCGGGGTCCTCGCCCATCCCGACCACATCCGGCGCGTGGATCACATCGAGGTCGGCGCCGGTCGCCATCAGTTCAGGCTCGATGACCGCCCGGTCCCCCACCAGCACCAACTCGTGGCCCGCGCCGGCCGCCATGACCGCGCCGGCCACGATCTCGGCGGGGCCGCGATCCGTTCCCATGACGTCGAGAGCTATCCGTGCCATGGGTCACTCCTCGATATCCGGCCGCCCAAGACTATCGGGCAGCGGACCGGGCCGGTCTCAGCTATAGGTTTCGACCACCGTTCGCTCGCGATAGGTGCCGCAACCGCCCGGGCCGGTGCAGGCGCGGTGAGGCAGTTTCGGGCTTCCGCACCGATCGCAGGCGACGGTGCGAACCGGGCGAATCTTCATAGCCTCCGCCTTCCGCCGTCGGGTGCGGGAGCGCGACATTCTCTTCTTCGGTACTGCCATGACAAACCTCTTGGATCATGGACGGAAGCGTCCGCCCTCTCTACCGATCACGCCGTATCGAACGGGACCTCCAGCAGGGCTTCCAGCGTGGCGAACGGAGACTCGCGAGACTCGGAGTGCCCCTGGCAGGAACCCTCGTTGAGATCGGCGCCGCACACCGGACAAAGACCCCGGCAGGACTCTGAGCATAGCGGTACCAGCGGCACGGACAGGCATAGCTCATCGTGGAGGACGGCGGAAAGGTCGATATCTCCCTCCTCGCCGATTGGCAGCACGTCCTCGCCGGCGTCCTCGCCGTAGACCTGCCGCACCGGAGCCCTGGCTTCGAAGCCGATCTGATCCAGGCAGCGGTTGCACCTGAGCACCATCTCCGCGCAGGCGTCGCCACGGACCCATATGCCGCCGGCCATCGCCTCGAGTCGGAGGTCCGCCGTAACCGGACCGCACCGGTGGACCTGGTCCAGCACCAATTCCACATGACCGGCAAGGGTGACCCGCCGCGTGGAACCGGGCCGGCGGACCAGACCGGAGACGTTGACCACGAAGTTGTCCATGGAGTCCATCGAATACCGGTTGTGCCCTCGTGTAGAGGACTCCTTACCCGATCGAGCGGGTCTGGTGGAGTTCGGACCGCATCGAGCGCACCTGGTCGAGCACTCTCATCAGCACGTCCTCGAGCCGGGACAGACGGTCCTCCGCATAATCCTCCGCCTCCAGCCTGATCTGATGGGAGGTGTCCTCGGCCCGGCGGACCAGGATGTTGGCCTCCTCGGTGGCCTCGGCGATGATGTTGGTGTTCGAGACCATCTCCTTGGCCCGGTGGCGGGCTCGCTCGATCACCTCCCGGGCCTTCTCGTTGGTGCGGGCGATGAAGGTGTCCCGCTCGCGCACCATCCATCGGGCCTGCCGCATCTCCTCCGGCAGCCGATCCGCCAGGATCCCGAGAACGGCGAGCATCTGCTCCCGGTCGATCAGCACCTTGCCCGATCCGGGAAGGGCCTTGGCCTCCGAAAGCGCCATGACCATTTCCGTGATCAGGTCGTTCAACTCTCCCACCGTCGCGGGCGGAGTGGCGGCGGCCACCTCCTGCGTACCGACATCAGGTTCATGATCACCGATCATTCTGACCACCGTTCTTTCATCAGTTCTGCTATGCGCCCGGGTACCAGGCCGGATACCGAACCGCCCAGGCTCCCCACCTCCTTCACCAATGAGGAGGAAAGATAGGCGTGTTCCGGGCTGGTGGGGATGAACACCGTGTCGATGCCGGCCAGCCCGTGGTTCATCTGGGCCATCTGGAGCTCGTAGTCGAAGTCCGAAACGGCCCGGAGTCCCTTGACGATCACGTTGACTCCCTGAGCCCGCGCAAAGTCGACCAGCAACCCGTCGAAGGCGACCACCTCCGCTCTGGGTTCTGCGGCAAGCAGGCTCCGGAGCATCTCGACCCGCTCCCCGGAGGAGAACATGGGCTTCTTCGACACGTTGCGGATCACCGCAACCACCACCGTTTCGAACAGGGACAGGCTCCGCCGGATCACGTCCATGTGGCCGTTGGTGGGCGGATCGAAGCTTCCGGGGCAGACCGCCTTTGCCACCCTCATCACCTCGCCGTTTCTCGCGGTTTCGGGGTAAATCTAACCGGAACCCGGCCGGATCCGTTGATAGAGCCAAATCCGGGCCGTTCCGTAGGTGCGCGTCCGGGCCGGGCGGAGCCCGGCCGCTTCGGGCCGGCGCTCGCCCAACCGCCGGTGGAGTACCAGAGAACCCCCATGATCGAGAAATCGCGCCGCCGCGGCCAGCTGCTCCTCCACGCGGGTGATCGGAAGTTCGTAAGGGGGGTCCACGAACACCAGTGTGAACCGGACGGACTGACCGCCCGGACCGCCGGCGGCCAACGAGGCCAGATAGCCCCCGACGCCTCCGGCAACCACCTCGCCGCCCAGTGCCACCGCTCCGATGTTGGCCCGCAGGGTCAACAGAGCGGCTCGATCCCGCTCCACGAAGACCGCCGTGGCCGCGCCCCGGCTGAGCGCCTCCAACCCGAGGGAGCCGGTTCCGGCGTACAGGTCGAGGACATCGGCGCCCGGGACTGTGGCGGCTATGGACGAGAAAATGGCCTCGCGGGCGCGTCCGGTCATCGGACGGGTGCCCGAGCCGGGAGGCGCCTTGAGAGTCCTTCCCTTCGCGATCCCGGCGATGATCCTCACGGTCGGATCACGACTTGAACAGCCATTCCACCTCGTCCCCCAGCAGCACCCGGACCTCCTCCCGGATGTCGGGATGCCGGTCAAGCCCAGGGTCACCGTCCACCAGGGCGAACGCCTCCTGTCTCGCCGCGGACAGCTCTGCGACATCGGCCAGGATGTCGGCGATCCGCAGGTCGGAGAAACCCGACTGCCGGGCACCGAACACGGTGCCGTGGCCGCGGATCCGGAGGTCTTCCTCCGCCAGCCGGTAGCCATCCGACATGGCGACCATGGCGCTGATCCGCGCCGCCCCCTCCTTGGTGGCAGGATCGGCGAGCAAGACGCATTGGGCAGGCTGGGCGCCGCGCCCCACCCGGCCCCGCAGCTGGTGGAGCTGGCTGAGGCCGAACCGGTCCGCATCCCGGATGACCATGATGGTCGCGTTGGGCACGTCGACCCCGACCTCGATGACGGTCGTGGCCACCAGTACGTCCAGGTCCCCGGACCGGAAACCGTCCATCACCTTCCGCTTCTCCTCGGACCGCAGCTGGCCGTGTAGCAGGCCCAGGCTGAGGTCCGGGAACACGCTTCGCAACCGCCGGTACTCGGCGATCGCCGAGGCGGCTTCCACCCGGTCGGAGTCCTCGACCAGCGGGCAGACCACGAAGGCCTGGCGCCCCTTCTCCACCTCCTCCCGGATGGCCTGGTGGGCCTTGGCCGCCTCGTCGCCCTCCGCTGAGACAGCCCAGGTTCTGATCCGCTTGCGACCGGCGGGCATCTCGTCGAGCGCGGATACGTCAAGGGCGCCGTACAGGGTCATCGACAGTGTCCGGGGAATGGGGGTGGCGGTCATGATCAGCAGGTCGGGATCCGCTCCCTCCGCCTTCTCCTTGAGCTCCACCCGCTGGTGTACCCCGAACCGATGCTGCTCGTCCACCACCGCCGCGCCCAACCTGGCGAAGCGCACCCCCTCCTGGATCAGGGCGTGGGTGCCTACGACGATGTCGACTCCCCCGCCCGCTATGTCCGCGAGCAAGCGGGAACGGCCCGGCCGATTCCCCGTGTTGGCATCGGTACGGCTTCCGGTGAGCAGCGCCACCTTGATCCGGGGACGATCCGGATCGTCGTGGGCGGGGTCGAACAGGGACCGGGGACCGGCGAAGCGCTGCGCCATGCGCGCCTCGGAGAGGAGCCGGGTGACACCCTCGTAGTGCTGCTCGGCCAGCACCTCGGTGGGCGCCATGATGGCCGCCTGGAACCCGCTCTGGACACCCACCAGCAACGCCGCGACCGCCACTACGGTCTTGCCGGAACCGACCTCGCCGTGGAGCAGCCGGTGCATCGGGGCCGGCGCCGCCATGTCAGCCCCGATCTCGTCGATCACCCGGCGCTGGGCGCCGGTGGGCCGGAACGGCAGGCCATCGATGAAACGCTCCACCAGGTCCGGCTCCGGATGGATCAGGTGCGCGATGCCGACCGACTCACTCTCCTTGCGCTTCCTCGTCATCGCCAGCGCCACCTCGTGGCGGAAGAACTCGTCGAACACCAGCCGGCGGCGGGCGGCGGCCACCTCGGCCAGGGACTCGGGGAAGTGGATGGAGTTGATGGCCTCCTCCCGGGGAACGAGGTCATGACGCTCGATCACGGCCGCGGGCAGCGGGTCGAGGACAGGGCGTGACCGCAGCAGAGCGTTGTGTACGGCCAGCCGGAGCACGCCGGTACCGATGGAAGCGATCGCCCGGTACACCGGAACCACCCGTCCCACCGCCAGGTTGTCCGGTCCGGAGTCCAGCACGTCCAGCGCGGGCGAGTTGATCTGCAAACGGCCGCGGTAGCGGTCGATCCTGCCCGAGAGCGCCACCTCGATCCCGCGCTCGAGGCGGCGGGCCTGGTATTGCTGGTTGAACCACACCGCCTTTACCGACCCGTGACCGTCGGTGACGGTGGCCTCGACGATGGACATCCGGGGGCGAGGACGCCGCACCGCCACCCGTTCCACTTTCCCGATGACGGTGGCTTCCTGGCCGACCGTCAACTCGTTGATGGCCAGCCTGCGGGACCGGTCGATGTGACGGCGCGGCGCGTACAGGAGCAGGTCGGTGACGGATCGTATGCCCGAACTCCTCAGCGCCGCGGCCCGCTTGCCGCGGATCCACTTGACACGGCCTACGTCCACGCCGTGCAGGTAGGCGAGGCTTCTGGCGGGCGAGTCCGGGGCGGGCTGGTCGGGCGTGGGCACCATGCCGGCCAAGAATACGGCACCGAGACCGCATGCCACGCCCGCCGGGCACTCCGGCGTAGCCGGTGACGGTCTGGTGGAAAGACGGGGCCTGGTCGGCCATCAACTGGAAGTTTTCCGTCACCCTCCTAGAATCCGGCCCCATGCAAGGCGTGGTCAAGATGTACGACCCGAACACCGGCGCCGGCGTGGTGGTGCTCGACCACGACCGGAGCGAGGTCTATCTCCGGGCCGGATCGCTGGCAGGAAGCGTTTTCCGCCTGCTCCGGCAGGGTCAGCGGATCATCTTCGACCTCGAGGAATCGGACGGTCTCAGATTCGTCCACTCCGTGCGAATGGGCTCGGACGGCCGGTAGGCCGTCCCTCTATCCCCATCCCCGCCGACTCGGTATAGTTCCGTCCAACCGAGACCGAGAGGAGCAACGTGGTCGAGGCATATGTCCTCATCCAGACCGAAGTCGGCAAGGCCAAGCAGGTCGTGGAAGAAGTCCGCTTGATCGACGGAGTGTCGCAGGCTGACGACGTGACCGGACCGTACGACATCGTCGTCAGGGCCGGAGCCGAGGATGTTGATGCGCTGGGGAGGCTGGTCGTTGCCCGGATCCAGTCGATCGCCGGCATCACCCGGACCCTCACCTGCCCGGTCATCAACCTCTAAGTCACTACCGACGCTCCTGCCGGACCCTCTCGGTGGGCAAAGGCTTTGTACCCGGTAGTAGCCGGGATCGGACCGATCAACCCAGTTTCTTGGAGATGGCGGCAGCGCCCCGCAGGGCCGTTCCGTCGGCTCCGGCCACCGAGAACCAGCGCGGCGTGGAGGCCTCCAGCTCGGCAACCAGGTCGAGAACCAGTTGCCTGCGGCTGATGGGAGGGTCCACCCACAGGTAGAGTGAGAGGCTGCCGGGGATGGTGTTCACCTCGTTGACCCACAACTCGCCGCCCCTCTCCAGGAAGTCGATCCGCGCCATCGACCGGATCCCCGTCAACTCGGTGACCTGCCGGGCCATCGACCGGATCCGCTGCTCGACCTCCCCGGGAAGGCTCGCCGGCAGCTCGCGGGCCGAACCCTCGATACCCCCTCCGGACAGGTACTTCTCGCGGTAGTCGTAGAACTGCTCGCTCACCGGCGCCTCGATGGCGGACAGTTCCAGCTGTGGGTAGGTCCGCACCGCCACGTTCAGGTCCCGCCCACCCTCGAGGTAGGGCTCGATCACGGCCCCTCTGTCGAGGTGCGGTGACGACCCGAGCAGCGCGACCGCGGTGTCGTAATCGCTGACCACCTCGATGCCGATGGAGGACCCACCGAAGCGGGGCTTGACGATGTAGGGAGGAGGGAACTCGGGAGGATCGCCGGCACCCACCGGAACCCTGGGCAGGCAGGGGAACCCGGAGGCGGCCATCAGGGCCCCGAAGGTCAGCTTGTCCATCAGCAGGTTGGAGCCCGCCGCATCGGGTCCCGAGTAGCGGATCCCGGCCAGGTCCATGGCGCCCTGCAGGGTCCCGTCCTCGCCCGGACCGCCGTGGCAGCACACCAGCACCGTATCGACTTCCAAGCGACGCCTCTTCAAGAACCATCCGGCCTGCGGACGAGCCTCGAAGCGCAGCTCCCGGGCCTTCGGAGGGATCCCGGCCGCGTAGTCACCGGCCTCGCCGTCCGCCGCCACCCGGTACCAGCTGCCCGTCTTCGACCAGTAGAGGACCAGCGGGTCGGCGCCCGCCTCAGCCAGCAGCCGCGCGGCCTGCAACCCGGTCAGCACGCTGATGTCGTGCTCGGGCGACGGGCCCCCGAAAACCACCGCCGGATTGGCCATCGCTCATCCTCCCGGGACTGTCAGTCGCCGCCGCCTTCCCAGCCGGCGGGGCCGTCCAAGGCTAGTGCCCGGTCTCGGACGGTTCTTGGTTACCGATCCAGGTCACCCGGTTACCGGGTGTCTCGCTATCATTCCCGGCGGCCCTGGTTACAGGGCGTGATCGACCGCCGCGACCGTTGGAGGGCACACCCATGGCTACCAAGTTCTGGCATCCGTTCGCGGACATGCGGGCTGTACTCCGGAGCGAGTTGGTGATCGCGCGGGGCGAGGGATGCTATGTCTGGGACGACTCCGGGAAGCGATACCTCGATGCCGGCGCCAGCCTGTGGTACTGCAATATCGGGCACGGGCGCTCCGAGATCGCCGATGCGGTCGCCGCCCAGATGCGGACCCTCGAGGCCTACTCGACGTTCGGCGACCTCACCTCGCCGCCGGTCAACGAGCTCACCGACCGGCTATCGATGATCGCTCCGGTTCCCGGCAGCGTGAGCTTCCTCACCAGCGGCGGGTCCGACTCGGTGGACACCGCCGTCAAGCTGGCCCGCCGCTACCACACCGCCATGGGACGGTCCGACCGCACCTTCGTCCTGAGCCGGTCGCGGGCCTATCACGGGATGCATACCGCCGGTACCAGCATCGCCGGCATCTCCGCCAACAACGACGGATACGGCCGGCTGCTGACCGACACGGCCCTGGTGGAATGGGACTCGCACGACTCGCTGCTCGACGCCATCGAGCGGATCGGCGCCGAACGAATCGCCGCGTTCATCTGCGAGCCGATCATCGGCGCGGGTGGCATCCTCGCTCCCCCGCCCGGCTACCTGGAGAAGGTCCGGGGCATCTGTCGGGACACCGGCATCCTGTTCATCGCCGACGAGGTGATCACCGGCTTCGGGCGCACCGGGATGTGGTTCGCCAGCCAACGCTGGAACCTGGAACCCGACCTGGTCACCTGCGCCAAGGGCATAACCTCGGGCTACCTCCCGCTGGGAGCGGTGATCGCGGCGCCACACATAGCGGAGCCGTGGTTCGAAGGGGACGCCGGCTTGTGGCGGCACGGCTACACCTACACGGGGCATACCACCGTGGCGGCGGCTGCCATTGCCAACCTCAACGTGATCCAGCGTGAGAACCTGCTGGCGGAGGCGAACCGGCTGGAGACTCAGCTCGCCGCCGGGCTGGGCCCGCTGGCGGCTCACGAACTGGTCAGCGAGGTGAGGTGCGGGGTCGGCGCTCTCGCAGCCATCCAGCTGGCGCCCGAGGCGTTTGCCGAGAACCCGCAGCTACCGGACCGGATGAACGCCGCCCTGCGCAAGCACGGGGTGTTGAGCCGGATCCTGTTCGGTAACGCCGTGCAGGTATCGCCGCCCTTCGTGATGACAGAGAGCCAGCTGACCGAGCTGGCCGAGGCCGTGCGAGCGAGTCTCGACGACTTGGTCTGACATCAAGAACGGGTCTCACCTGGCCGGGAGGCGGATCGTGTCCACCCTACGCCTCACCCGCTCACGCTGAGGGTTATCACTCCCAGGACGGTCAGGGCCGCGCCGGCCACCACCTTCCAGGTCAGCTTCTCCAGGTCCCTCAGGAACAGGGCCGAGAAAAAGACCACTATCAGCGGCTGGGACATGATGATCGGACCGACCACCGTTACGTCTCCGCCCTCGAGCGCCTGGAACACCGCCAGCACTCCGAGGCCCGCCAGCAATCCGGTAGGGATGAACCACTGCCATCCGGGTTCCAGGCGGACAGTGGCTCGCAGGCGCGGCGTGAGAGCCAGGATGACGATCCAGATCAGGATTATCGTGATGGTGCCGCTCACCGCGCCGAAGGCGGGGTGCGGCGTCTCCTCCAGGCCCAGCTTGCGCAGCAAGTCCGAGGACGCGAACGAGATGCCCCCCAGTACCGGTAGTAAGTAAGGCCACCTCCTTCCCTTCCCGGGCTGCCCGACTGCGCCGGACTGCTCGGCCCCCGGCTGGCCCCTCACCAGCACTGTGATGCCGCCCGCGATAGCGAGCGCCCCGACCACTCGAGAGATCGTCACCGGCTCGGTCAGCAGGATCCATCCCCCGACCAGGACCAGCGCCGGATAGGTTGCGGTCTGCAGCGGCGTGGCGCTGGAAGGCCCGATAAGCCTCACCGCGAAGATGAAGGCGGTCCGGCCCACCCCCTCTCCGACGATTCCCCCGGCCACGAAGAACAGGATCGCGCGGAGGGTCAGCCCGGTCGGGGGATCGGCCAGCGTGAAGGCGCCGGTGACGAGGGCACCCACCGGCAGCGACACCATCAGACCGGTCATCAGGCTGTTGGTGCGGAAACCCCGGGTGACCGTGATGGCGAGGGCTGAGAAGCTCGCCGCCGCCAGCAGCGCGAAGACTACCGGCACGACAGGTCAGCTACCGGCGTGCGCATACGGACCCGGCCTCCCGACGATCCTGAGAGCATCAGAGATGCCGTGCGATGACGGTCCGGATGCGGTCCGCCAGCTGCCGGGCCTGGTCCGGACCTGCCGACATGCCCAGGCCCAAGGGCGCGAGGTTGGGGTCCACAACCCCTATACCGATGCTCACCGAGCGTGACAGCAGGGCGTCAGTCCGGGGCAGCATGCCCCGGTGGTAGCCGGCCGTGGACTCGCTCTCGCACGAGCAGCCGAACGGGCATCCCCGGCCGGACGCGGTGCGCCCTTCCAGCAGGTGCTCCATGTTCGAATAGACATGCCATCCGGATGCGGCCAGGGTGATGGAACCGAGTTCGTCCACGACCCGCCGCGCCACTTCGGCGGTGGGGAACACCACCACGAGGTGGGTGGCGAGATCGCCGCCGGGATCGGGCCGATCGCGGAATGCAAGACCGGGCAGGTTCGCCAGGCCCTCGCGCACGATGTCCCGATTGACGCGGAGGTGGGACTTGATGCGGTCCAGCTTGGCCAGCTGCGCCAGCAACACCGCTCCCTGGAGCTCCACCATCCGGAAATTGAGGCCCAGTACGGGCCGCCTGCCCACCTCGACACCGGTTCGATGGGGACTGTGGCCCTGATCGTGCAAGGCGAAGCAGCGCTGGTAAAGCGCTTCATCGTCGGTGACGAGCATGCCCCCGTCCCCGCAGGTGATGGTCTTGTAGATGTTGAAGCTGAACACGCCCGCGTCGCCGTGGGCGCCGAGCCATCTCCCCCTATAGGTCCCGCCGAACGCCTGGGCGGCGTCCTCGATGAGCGCCACTCCGTGGCGCTCGGCCACCTGACGCAGCTCGCGGAGCCTGGCGGCGTTGCCCAGCATGTGGACCACCAGAACGGCTCTGGTGCGAGGTGTGATTTTGGCTTCCACATCGGCCGGATCGAGGTTGAAGCTGCCATCCACCTCGGCCAGCACCGGATGCGCCCCCGCGTGGATGATCGCCGAGATCGAGGCGACGAAGGTGAATCCCGGAACGATGACCTGGTCGCCGGGACCGATCCCGAGACCCGCCAGAGCCAGGTAGAGGGCGCTGGTCCCGGAATTGACAGCCAGCGCATGTTCGACTCCGGCCAGCCTCACCACCTCGCGCTCGAAACGCAGCACCTTGGCCGGGAACCCCGCCTCAGGACCGTAACGGGCCAGGTGCCCGCTCCGGAGTACCTCCCGGACGCCGGCTAACTCCTCCTCACCGATGACCTCTGTACCGGGCCCGGGCACGACCTCACGCCTCCTGGCCGGACAGGTACATCCAAGTTTCGACCACCGTGTCGGGGTTCAACGAAACGCTCTCGAGTCCGACTTCCACCAGCCAGGCCGCGAAGTCCGGATAGTCCGAGGGACCCTGGCCGCAGATTCCTATGTACTTGCCGGCATCGCGGCACGCCTCGACCGCCAGACTGATCAGCTCCTTCACGGCCGGGTTCCGTTCGTCGAAGAGGCCGGCTACCAGGGCGGAGTCGCGGTCAACCGCCAAGGAGAGCTGGGCCAGGTCGTTCGATCCGATCGAGAACCCGTCGAAGAACTCGAGGAACTCCGAAGCGAGCAGGGCGTTGGAAGGTATCTCGCACATCATGATGATCCGGAGTCCGTCCTCGCCGCGTCGCAGGCCGTTGCGGGCCAGTACGTCCACCACGCTGGAAGCCTCCTCGACGGTGCGGACGAACGGAACCATGACCTCGATGTTGTCGAGGCCGAACTCGTTCCTTACCCGCCGTAGCGCCTCGCACTCGAGCGCGAACACATCGGCGAAATCCGAGGAGCGGTAGCGCGAAGCTCCCCGGAACCCGAGCATCGGGTTCTCCTCGGTGGGCTCGTACCGGCTCCCGCCCAGCAGATGGGCGTACTCGTTCGACTTGAAGTCGGACAGGCGGACGATCACCGGCTTGGGGTGGAAGCCGAGAGCCAGCGTCGCGATCCCCTCCACCAGCTTCGTGATGAAGAATGACCGGGGATCCTCGTATCCGGCGATACGCTCGTCGATGCCCTCCCGGACGTCGTCGGGCACGTCGGGGTAGTCGAGCAACGCCTTCGGGTGGACTCCGATGGCGTTGTTGATGATGAACTCCATTCTCGCCAGCCCCACGCCGTGGTTGGGAATCCGGCTGAAGCCGAAGGCCCGGGAGGGGTTTCCGACGTTCATCATCACCTTGGTGGGAGGTTCCGGCATTCGATCCAGACGGACCACCTCGGTCCGGAACGGTACGGCCCCTTCGTAGACCCTCCCGATCTCGCCCTGGGCGCACGAGACGGTGACCTCGGCTCCATCCTCCAGCCGCCGGGTGGCGTTCCCGGACCCCACCACCGCCGGAACTCCCAGTTCCCGGGCGATGATCGCGGCGTGGCAGGTGCGGCCTCCACGATTGGTCACGATGGCCGCAGCCCGCTGCATCACCGGCTCCCAGTCCGGGTCGGTCATGTCGGCGACCAGGACGTCGCCCTTTTCCACCCGGTTCATGTCCCGGGGGGAGTGGACGATCCTGACAGCGCCGGCTCCGATCCGCTGGCCCACGCTGCGGCCCGTCACCAGGACGGGGCCGCTCCCCTCCAGCCGGAACCGGGTAAGAACCCCCCGGCTCTCCCGGCTCTGCACGGTTTCCGGCCTCGCCTGGACGATGTAGAGGCGATTGTCATTGGTGTCCTTCGCCCATTCGATGTCCATCGGGCGGCCGTAGTAGGCCTCGATGGCGACCGCTTGGCGGGCGAGTTCCTCGATCTCCGTGTCGCTGAGGCAGAACCGGCGCTGGTCGGCCAACGGCACGTCCTCAACCTCGACCTCGGCGCCCCCTAGCTCGCCGAACACCATCTGCTGCGTCTTGGTCCCGAGTGTCCGGGAGATCACCGCCGGACGCCCGGCGGCCAGATTCCGCTTGGCCACGTAGAACTCATCGGGGTTTATGCCTCCCTGGACCAGGAGTTCACCCAGCCCGTAGGCGCCGGTGATGAACACCACCCCGTCGAACCCGCTCTCCGTGTCAATGGTGAACACGACCCCGGACGCGGCGCTGTGAACCATCCGCTGAACACCCGCGGAGATGGCGACCCTGCCCTCGTCATGGCCGCTCCGGATCCGGTAGTCGAGCGCCCGGTGGCTGAAGAGAGAGGCGAATACATCCCGAACCGCCCGGACCACCCGGTCGGCGCCCTGCACCCCGAGGTAGGTGTCCTGCAGGCCGGCGAAGGAGGCATCCGGCAGGTCCTCGGCGGTGGCGGATGAGCGCACGGCCACCACGGTCCCGCCCGGCTCGGATCCCAGGCTCTCGTAGGCGGCACCGATCTCATCGACCAGCCGCTCGGGCACCGGCGCGCCGGCCACCCAGCGCCGGATGTCCTCACCGGCGTCGCGCAGGGCGGCGGGATCATCCGTTCCAGCCTCCCGCAGCCGCCGGTCTACCCGATCCCGCAGTCCCGACTCGGCCATGAACAGCCCGAATGCCTCCACGGTGGTGGCGAAGCCGTTGGGCACCACCACGCCCAGCGACCCCAGGTTGGAGTACATCTCTCCGAGTGAGGCGTTCTTGCCGCCCA
This sequence comes from Acidimicrobiia bacterium, assembly GCA_022827785.1. Lineage (GTDB taxonomy): Bacteria > Actinomycetota > Acidimicrobiia > Spongiisociales > Spongiisociaceae > Spongiisocius. The sequence goes on along the minus strand of JAJEIM010000025.1, from coordinate 8,783 downwards.
CCGTTGGAACGTCGCTGAGGGAGACCTCCCCGAACCACCTGATCAGCCCCGGCATGCGCCGCCCTCCATGGTCGCGGGCCGTCCATCATAGGGTCGGCCGGGCTGCCCTCCGGTCAGTTGCTCATCCTTCCAGCGACCCGACCAGGCGGTCGGTCAGCCGGGTGGCCTCGTCGACCTTCGCCTGGTACTCGCCCAGGTCACCGGAGCGGAGGGCCGCATCGGCCTCGCTCAGGAGGCGGTCGATCCGCAGGACCGTGGCTTGCAGATCGAGACTCCCGTCGCTCGGACGGGTCACGACGTCCTCGGACGGTGTGTCCTCACCGGAAACGTCGTCGGCACCGGAACGGTCTATGACCGGTGCCGAGCCGAAGATCTCGGCCAGGGCCGCATCGAGCGTTTCGCTCATGATCGGCGGGGTCTGCTCGCCGTATACCACCACCACCCGCTTGAACTCGGGCAGCAGGACCCCCTCTCCCCTGAGATAGATGGGCTGGATGAACAGGAGAGACTCCTCGACCGGCACCACCAGCATGTTGCCCCGGATGATCTCGGATCCCTGCTGGCCCAGCAGAGTGAACTGCTGCGAGATCACCGGGTCCTGGTCGATCCGGGCGCTCACCTGCTCGAGTCCGTTGATGAGCTCTCCCCTGGGCAGGCGGTAGTCGATCATCTTTCCGTACTCCTCGGGGCCGCTCTTGGCCACCAGGAAGGCGGTCATATTGTCCCGGCTGGCCGGGTTGAAGCTCTGGAGGATCAGATAGGAGAGCTCCTCCTCGTCCGGCAGCCTCATCAGCAGGTAGTAGGGAAGGCTCTGGCGGAGGTCCTTCCTGACCCGGCCGGTCTGGTCGAAGGCGTCGCCACGCAGCAACTCTCGATTGGACGTGGCCGGCTCGCCCGGGACCTGCCACTTGTCCTCATCCTGGAAGAAGTCCTGCGGTTCCAGCTGGTGATAGGTGGCGTACATTTCGGACTGGACCCGGAACATGTCCTCGGGGTAACGCAGATGGCTCCGCAACTCCTCGCTCATCTCGGATGCGTCGGTGAACACCTCGGGGAACACGTTGCGGTAGGCCTGGGTGAGCGGGTCGGTTGGTTCGAGCACGTAGAGGGTCATGGTGCCGTCCTCGGCGTCGACCACCGCCTTGACCGAATTGCGGATGTAGTTGAAGTCACGAGACAGGTCCGAGGTGATCCCGAGACGAGCGTCGATTACAGGCGCCGAGTAGGGGTACCGGCTGGTGGTCGAGTAGAGATCTACGATCCATACCAGGCGCCCGTCGATCAGGGCCAGGTACGGATCGTTGTCAGCCTGCATGAAGGGCGCTACGCGGGCGAGGCGATCGACCACGTTGCGCACCATCAGCACCCGCGACTCCGGCGTGAGCTCGGGCGAGATGAGCGTGTTCAGGTCACCGAACCGCAGCGCCATCGCGAACCGGACCGCGATGTTGGACAGCTGCACGCCTCCCTCGCCCTCGTAGGTGTTGCGAACCACCGTGTCGTCCTCGCCCGAGGGGAAGTCAACCTCCAGCTGGTTGGTCCGGGCGATGACGTAGCTGCCAGTCTCGGCCGTCTCGCCGAAATAGATGCGGGGTTGCATGGTCTGCAGCTCGGACACGATCGACTTGGGCGGCACGTCCCGCACCAGGAAGTCGGGTTCGCCGGTCGTCGGGTTGACATCGTTGGCTCTGGAGATCACCTCCCCGAAGCCGTGCGTGTAGACCAGCTTCTCGTTGACCCATCCTTCCGCCGGCAGATCCTCCGAGTCCAACTCTCGGGCAGCCACCATCACCTGGGTCAATTCTCCGTCGATGACGTACCGGTCGGTGTCGACGTTGGATATCTGGTAGTAGGGGCGAATCGCCTGCAGCTGGGAGTAGGCCGGCACCAGCACGCCGGGGTCCCAGAGCTTCACGTTGCTGATGGTCGCCTGGTTGCCGGCGATGTCCTCGCCGGTGAGGTCAGGAGAAGCCGCGAAGTCGCGGGTCTCCACCTGCCCAGCCCCCATCCCGTAGGCATCGAGGGTGAACCCGATGTGATGCTCGATGTAGGGGCGCTCCAGGTTGAACTGGTTGGGCTGGACGCGGAACCGCTCGATGGCCGCCGGGATGATGCCGCCCACCACCACCGAGACGATGAGCCAGAGCCCGCCCGCCACCGCCGGAAGAAGCCAGCCGGCCTGGCGCATATTCCACAGCAGCAACATCGCGCCCAGTATGGAGATGGCCATCAGCAAGGTGAGGGCCGGGCGATGGGCGTTGACGTCCGTGTAGGAGGCGCCGAATATGGCACCTCGGGTCGAATACAGGAGCTCGTAGGAGTCGAGCCGGTAGGCGACCGCCTTGAGTATCGCCAAGGCTGCCAGCAACACCGAGAGATGGGACTTGACCCCGCTCGAGACAAGCGGCAGCCGGTTCGGCAGGCGCTGGATACCGCCGCTCAGGTAGTGGTATGCCAGGGACACCAGGGCGGAAGCCACCACCAGCTGGATAGACCAACTCACGATGTTCCGGTAGACGGGGAGATGGAACACGTAGAACGAGGCATCGACCCCGAAGATCGGATCGGTCTTGCCGAACGGCACCTCGTTGAGCCAGACCAGCACGTCCTGCCACCAGGACGCCACCGAGGTGCCGAGCAGCAGCCCGAGAATCACCGCACCGGCCAGGTGGGCGCGGATCCGGCGTGCGCGCACCCATTGCCGGAAGCGACGGATCACCTCATCATCAGGGCCTCCGTCGATCAGCGGGCCGATCCTGCAACGGGAGACCACCTCGAGGTTGATCCAGATGACGAGTGCGGCCACCGCAAAGCCGATCAGCCCCAGCAGGATCCGGGACAACAGGGTCGTGACCCAGACCGACGTGGCGCCGACCGAGTCGAACCACAGGTAGTCGGTCCACGCGGTCGCCAGGCCGCTCAGCAGCATCAATAGCCCGAAGAGGACCACCGCCACGAGGACCAGCCAACGGCTGGAACGGCGGCGGGGCCGCCTGAACGAACCCGGCTCCATTCTGATCATGATCCAGGAGGGTAGCGGGCCACTACCTCATGGGGTAGCGGGCCACTACCTCATACCGGGGCGCCGGAGCGCTCGACCTGGCTCCGTAACCGGGAGAAGAGCGTCGCCAACTCGTCGTCGGACGGCGCGCCAGCGGAAGGATCGCTCCCGTTGCCACGGGCCTTGACGAGCGTACCACCCGGAGAGGGCCTCCCTCCGGCCCCAGCCGGCACGCCCGCCTCGGAAGGCCCGTCAGGACGATCCGGTCGTTCCAAGGCCGTGGGTTCTCCGATCTCCGACTCGTCTCCGGTCTCCGATCCCGCCCGGAGACGCGCCACTTCCCTGGCCATCTCCACGGCATCCACCTCGACCCGGGCTCGCGTGGCCGGAGTATCGACCAACCGAACGCTCCGCGTCCCGTCGGCCCAGCCGAGCCGGATGGCGGACTCGCCGGCCTCCATGTCGTGGTCTTCGTCGCTGCCGGAGGCCTCCGTAGACTCACCGTTCTTCGGCAGCTCGGTAGGCGTCGAGCCGGCCGGAATCACGCGAATCGCGCCGTACGTTCTGGATGCGCCCGCTGAACCTGCCTGCTCGACATGCACGTCCTCCGCCGGAACCTCCACAACCAGCCGCTTCGTCGGCGTGGATACCGACTCGCAGTCCTCGCCGGCCGGCGGCTGCACACCATCTCCCCTATCGGCGTCCACCTCCGGACTCACGGTACTCGCGAGCTCGACCAGCCGGTCATACTCCACTCTGGCCGTCTGTAGCACGTTCTCCGAGTCCCGGCGGGCTGCGGCCAGCCTGCGCATCGACCGGCGCTCCGCGTCGTCGATGATCCGGAGGGCATCACGCTCGGCCTCGGCACGAAGTTCGGCAACCTCGGAACTCGCCGCCTCCAGCATTTCCGTGGCCGCCTCCCAAGCCACCTGCCGCAGCGTGAAGGCCTCGTCCTCAGCCTCGGCCACGATCTGCTGAGCCTGCTGGTGAGCCGACTCCACGCTGTCCGACACATCGACCTCGGCTGTGTCGCGGATGCGCTGTGCCGCCAGCCGCGCCGACTCCAGTACCTCGTCAATCTCCCGTACAGCCGAGGCGATGGTGCCACTCAGTTCGGGCTCTTGTCCCGCTCCGTTACCGTCGGGGGTGAGAGGCCCCTGAGAAGAGAGCCGGGCGATACGGTCGTTCGCCTCCCTGACGAATGCCCGCACCTCAAGAGGGTCATAGCCGAGGAGCGTCCGGCTGAAGGTCAATTCCTCTGAATCGGTGGTAGGCATCTCTCTGTTCATATGTGGATAACTCTACCCCGTGATCCGCGCCTTGGGGATAAGTTCCCCGGGTGCGGCAGAAGGAGGAATCAGACCGGTAGTCCCCTTACCGCCTCAACCGCTTCGTCGATCGAGGACACAGCCAGAATCTCTACACCATCCAACCCGGCGGCCAATGCGTCCGAGTAGTTCTGCTGAGGCACCAGGATGTACCGGGCCCCGGCGTTCCGGGCGGCGATGACCTTCTGGCGGACGCCTCCGACCGGCCCGACGTGCCCGTCCGAAGAGATGGTGCCGGTACCAGCGATGATGTGACCCCTGACCAGATCTTCTTCCGTGAGCAGGTCGATCAGGCCCAGCGCGTACATCATTCCCGCCGACGGACCGCCCCCGGAGGTGGCCCGGTCGATGTCGATCTCGAATGGCAGCTCCGCGGGAGGCGTGTAGTCGCCCAGACCGACCCCCACCATCGGGCGTCCGGGCTGTTCCGGGTGATCGCCCAGGATTACCTCCAGGTCGTGGCGCTCGTCCTCCCTAAGGATGCTGAGCACCACAATGTCCCCGATCTCCCTGGAACTGATCGCGTCGGTCGCCTCATCGAGCGTGTGGACGGGTGCGTGTTCCACCGCCACCAGCACATCACCGGGGTCGAGGATCCCGGCCGCCGGCCCGTCCTCCAGCACTGAGACGACCCGGACCCCGTCCTCGGCGCGCTCGACCGGAACGCCCAGATAGCCCAGCGCCGCCAGAATGGCGCTGTCCACGGAGTCGTCCATCATCTGGAGGTTCCTCTCCCGATGTTCCTCGGGCGTGACACCCTCGGGACGGATCACGTCTCGCGGCACCACGTCGACACCGGGATCCAGCCAGCCTTCCACCAGGGCGTACGCGTTCACTTCCTGGAGGCTGACCGTCAACATGTAAAGATCCCCGTTCAACGGATGGACAGTGGGACCTCCTTCGACGGTCACAAAGTCGACCACCTCGCCGATCGGACCGGGCCACATGGCGTAGTACGGGACCGTGACGAACCACAGGAGCCCGGCCACCAGCGCTGAACAGACCAGCGCGACCGCTGCGGCCAGCGGCCAGAAACGATCGGCGGGCTGCCGGGCATCCTCGCTCACGGCAGGCTCCGCACGGCTCGGGGAAGCTTCGGAGGGTTTTCGCATCAGGGCTTGATCGAGATTACCCACCGGCCGCGCATACCGGACCATCTACGCCCGGTAGCCTGTCATTCTGCCCCGGGCCATTCAGGCCGAGCCGGCGGTCGCATTCCGATGGCCATGAAACCCGCCCCGGCCCGGAAGAGTCCAAAGCCCAGTCACACCAAGGAGTCCCAATGAGCTACCAGCCCGAGGTGCTTTCCACCCGGATCATCCCGCTCGGGAATATGGACGCACGCGTCGCCACCGCCGTTCGGGTCGCGGCCTTCGCACTACTGACGGCAGCCTGCGCCCAAATCCGGATCGAACTGGGCTTCACGCCCGTTCCGATCACGGGCCAGACGTTCGCCGTGCTCCTGACCGGGGCGGTCCTCGGCTCCCGGGAGGGGGCTGCCAGCCAGTTCCTGTACGTCGCCCTCGGGGCGATCGGCCTTCCCTTCTATGCCGGCGGGTCAGGAGGATGGGAGGTGACCACTGGAGCAACCGGCGGGTACCTGGTCGGGTTCATTCTGGCCGCCTACGTGACGGGCTACCTCGCCGAGCAACGCCACGACCGCCGCCTCGCCACCTCGGTCGGCACTTTCCTGACCGGCAATCTCATCATCTATGCCCTCGGCACGGCCTGGCTCATGTACACCTTCTCCTGGGACCTGGTGGTCGGCGTCGAGAAGGGAATGGCACCCTTCATCATCGGTGACACCATCAAGATCCTCCTGGCCGCCGGCGCCACCCCCGTCGCCTGGAAACTGGTAAACCGATCCGACGGCTAGGAGCCCGCTGACCAGGCTTCGCCGTCCGGCCAGACTTCCTTCTTCCATATGGGGGCGCGGGCCTTGAGCTCGTCGATCAGGTAGCGGGCGGCTTCGAACGCTTCGGCGCGATGGGCGCAGGCCACGGCTACCGCCACCGAAGCCTCGGTCAGCTCCACCCGGCCGACCCGGTGCTCGACCACCACCCGGTTCAGAGGCCAGCGGGCCGCAGCCTCTTCGACGATCTCCTCGATCCTGGCAACCACGTGTGTCTCGTAGGCCTCGTATTCCAGGTGGGTAATCCCCTGCCTTCCGGGGGAATGGTCCCGCACGGTGCCCAGGAAGAGGGCGATGGCCCCGCTCGGCGGCCCGCTCACTTCGCTGACGAGAGCGCGCGGATCGATGGGTCGAGCGGAGACCCGTACCCGGCATAGAGCCCGCTCTGGCGGCTGCGGAGATTCCATGAGCCGGAGTGTAGGAGGGGTGCCCAATAACGTCCCGTCGGCCGATCTCCGGCAATACACCCCCGATCAGAGCATCGCCGGCCAACCTGTCCCCGTCTTGTTCAGCACCCTCCTAATGGGAGGAGCGGTCCGTTGAGGAAGCGGAACGCAGCGACGGAACGCCGAAGGCAAGCAGAACACACCAAGCTATCCCAAGGCACGCCACAGTGGTGTGACTCGGGATGGCGGTGGGATATGCGCCAGCCGGCGGCGTTACTCGCAAGGCCCGCTGACGAAGGCGGACCCGCAGCGGTCCGTTGAGGAAGCGGAACGCAGCGACGGAACGCCGAAGGCAAGCAGAACACACCAAGCTATCCCAAGGCACGCCACTAGCCTCGGAGGGACGCGCTGACGGATCTTGTAGGAGGGCGCAATGACGGATCGCAACCTCCTCGACGAGCTGATGAGGCTGCTCAGCCGGCCGGGCCCAGTCAACTGGGACCTGGCCGAGCAACTGGCCGGCCATGTCTCGGGCGGTCCCGAGCCGATCGATCCGTGGGTGGCAGACGAATACCTGGAACTTGCCCGCCTGGCCCAGTTGAAGGTGCCGGCCGCCACCGGCCTGGCCACGGACCCGACTCTCGAGCCTGTGCTGGTCGGTCGGAGGGAATGGGCCCGGCTTCACCTCCGCTCCTTCTGCTACCTGGTGGATCCGATGGCGGAACGCCTCGACGGGATGGGATCAGGCCCGTTCGGCGGGATGATCAAACCCCTCGGTCCGGTGCTGCTGGGGATGAACGCAGGTGCGCTGGTGGGCACGCTGAGTACCCAGGTGCTCGGCTCGTTCGATGCAGGGCTGCCTGTCGCCGAGCCGGTAGGGGTCACCTTCCATGTCCCGAACATTGAGAACTTCGCTGCCGATCACAGCCTCGACCCGCGCCAGGTCAGGTTGTGGGTGGCGCTCCATGAGTCGGTCCACGAGGCGCTGCTGCGCCAGTCGTGGGTACGACCCCATCTGATCGATCTGTTCGGATCCCTGGTCAACTCGATGGAACTCGACACCGGCGCGCTCGGCGTCTGGCAGGAGGCACTGACCGACCCGGCTCGTCTCGAGGAAGCGTTCGCGCAACCGGGGGGAATGACCGCCCTGTTCGGAGGCGGGATGGATGAGACGCGTCTGGAGGAGGCCCATGCCGCCATGACCGTGGTGGAGGGGTACGGCGCCTACCTGGTCGAACAGGTCTCGGCCGGGTTGCTTCCCGACCTCGCGACCATCCGATCCGCCATGGCCGAACAGCTGGCCGTGCGGTCGGATCGGTCCGAAGACGCTGAGACGCTCCGGACCAACTCGTCCGCAGGAGTCCAGGGCCGGGGCACCGAATTCTGTGCCGAGGTAGTTACGCGTTGGGGGCCGGAAGCGGTGCGGAGAGTTTGGGGAGGCCCCGGCAACCTGCCCTCCACCCAGGAACTCGATGATGTGACGGGCTGGGCGGCAAGGGTCCTGCTGGACGACCCCTTCTCCGACTGAGGGCGCGCGCGGCGCCGATAGTATTGCCCGGAGCCGAGACGAGGAGTGATATGGCCATCGAAATAGGACAGCCGGCACCGGCGTTCTCCTTGCCCGACACCAATAATGAGCAGGTCACACTGGAGTCCCTGCGCGGTAACAAGACCCTGCTGGTGTTCATCCCGTTCCCCTTCACCGGGGTATGCACCGACGAACTCTGCGAGCTGCAGGAGAACCTGGGACAGCTACAGGAACTGGGCGCCAACGTGGTCGCCATCACTTGCGACACCCGGTTCAGCAACGACGAGTGGGCCAGGCGCGAAGGGATCGAGTATCCGGTGCTGAGCGACTACTGGCCACACGGCGAGACTTCCAAGGCCTACGGCGTCTTCAACGACACTTTCGGAGCGGCGATGCGCTCCACCTTCGTCCTGAACGCTAAAGGGACCGTGACCGACATGATCCGGTCGGAGGAGATCCTGGTTGCCCGCCAGTTCGAGGACTACCTGACCGCTCTTTCGAACTGATCTAGTGGTCAGTGGTCAGTGGTCAGTGGTCAGTGAATGCTGTAACCCCAAGAACGCAACTACGCAGCAGCCTCAAGGGCCAGAGGAACTTGACTACCTCTCTAGGTCGCAACTGGTCACTG
>JAJEIM010000042.1 GCA_022827785.1 Acidimicrobiia bacterium | reverse complement strand
CCCAAGTCGTTACGCCATTCGTGCAGGTCGGAACTTACCCGACAAGGAATTTCGCTACCTTAGGACCGTTATAGTTACGGCCGCCGTTTACCGGGGCTTAGATTCAGAGCTTCGCGTAAGCTAACCCCCCCTCTTAACCTTCCGGCACCGGGCAGGCGTCACAGCGTATACAGCGTCTTGCGACTTAGCACGCTGCTGTGTTTTTAGTAAACAGTCGCTCGGGCCTGGTCACTGCAGCCCCATCAAGCTCCGGATGTACATCCTTCACTTTACCGGGGCGATCCTTCTCCCGAAGTTACGGAACCATTTTGCCTAGTTCCTTAACCAGAGTTATCTCGCTCGCCTTGGTATTCTCTACCTGTCCACCTGTGTCGGTTTGGGGTACGGGCACCATACAAACTCGCTAGAGAGTTTTCTCGGCGGCATGGGCGTTCAGTGGCTTCGCCTAATTCGGCTCGGCATCGTGCCTCTGGCTTCATGAGGTCCGGATTTGCCTGGACCTCGCCCTACACACTTACCCCGGGGCAACCAACGCCCGGGTCCACCTACCCTTCCGCGTCATCCCATTGCTGACCTCCCGCTGCTGGGTCGGAGTGCCCCGAAGGGCTCTCCTTAGCAAGCTGCGCTCAGTCCGGACGCTTGCATGGTGGTACTGGAATATCAACCAGTTGTCCATCGACTACGCCTTTCGGCCTCGCCTTAGGTCCCGACTAACCCTGGGCGGACGAGCCTTCCCCAGGAACCCTTGGACTTTCGGCGGTGGAGATTCTCACTCCACTCTCGCTACTCATACCGGCATTCTCGCTCCAGCAGCCTCCACAGCTGGCTTGCGCCGCTGCTTCGTCGGCTGCTCGACGCTCCCCTACCGATCCCATCCTCTGGACGCGTAAGCATCAGAGTTATTGATGGAATCCCGCAGCTTCGGCGGTGTGCTTGAGCCCCGTTACATTTTCCGCGCAGGACCACTCGACCAGTGAGCTGTTACGCACTCTTTCAAGGAATGGCTGCTTCTAAGCCAACCTCCTGGCTGTTTCTGCGATCCCACCTCGTTTCCCACTTAGCACACACTTAGGGGCCTTAGCTGGCGGTCTGGGCTGTTTCCCTTTCGACCGTGAAGCTCATCCCACACGGTCTGACTGCCGCGCTCTAGCACTATGAGATTCGGAGTTTGACTGAGGTTGGTAAGCTGGTAAGCCCCCTAGCCCAATCAGTGCTCTACCCCCATAGCGGAACGCGCGACGCTAGCCCTAAAGCTATTTCGGGGAGAACCAGCTATCACCGAGTTTGTTTGGCCTTTCACCCCTATCCACAGGTCATCCCCCCAGTTTTCAACCTAGGTGGGTTCGGGCCTCCACGAGGTCTTACCCTCGCTTCACCCTGCCCATGGATAGATCACTCGGCTTCGGGTCTAGACCATGCGACTGTACGCCCTATTCAGACTCGCTTTCGCTGCGGCTCCGGCCTATGCCTTAACCTTGCCACATAGCACTAACTCGCCGGCTCATTCTTCAAAAGGCAGGCGGTCAGGAGCCTGAGCTCCCTCCCACTGCTTGTAAGTCTACGGTTTCAGGTACTATTTCACTCCCCTCGCCGGGGTTCTTTTCACCTTTCCCTCACGGTACTTGTCCGCTATCGGTCGCCGAGTAGTACTTAGCCTTACGAGGTGGTCCTCGCAGATTCACGCCAGATATCCCCGACGCTACTCGGGATCACCGTCGGAAGCCCAGTGCGATTTCGTATACAGGGCTATTACCTTCTGTGGCCGGCCTTTCCAGACCTGTTCTACTATCACCTGGCTTTGTAACTTCCTGCCGGTTCCGACGAACCGGCTGACGGGTCCCTCAACACCGATATGGCAACGCCGTCGGGCTATCACACCACATCGGTTTAGGCTCTTCCCGTTTCGCTCGCCGCTACTCAGGGAGTCGCTATTGCTTTCCGTTCCTCGGGTTACTTAGATGTTTCAGTTCACCCGGTTACCTCAACCGGCCCTATGTGTTCAGACCGGAGTAGCTGGGCATTACCCCAGCTAGGTTTCCCCATTCGGACACCCCCGGATCGGAGCTTGCTTGGCAGCTACCCGGGGCTTTCGCAGCCTGCTACGTCCTTCATCGGCTCTCGACACCAAGGCATCCACCGTAGACCCTTGGTAGCTTGAACTTATAGAGTTCAAGACGATTCATGCTCGCTATGCAGTTCTCAAAGAGCACCAGGGCTCCTTCACAACTGAACAGCGTGTCCGGCCATCTCTCCTGCCCATCGAAGGAGTTCGCCCTCGCCTCAAGTGCGTGGGCACCTCAACTTCTCAGGATAGAAACTGATGGCCGAGTAACCGAAAGATCAACTAAGAGCGAAGAACCGAGGTCTGAGACCCCGATGCTCCTCCTGGAGATGTCGTGATCTCCAGGCTTTGAGACGTCGAAAAGGTTGCCCTCTCCGCGTCTCTCGGTGCTCCTTAGAAAGGAGGTGATCCAGCCGCACGTTCCCGTACGGCTACCTTGTTACGACTTCACCCCAATCATAAACCCCGCCTTCGGCAGCTCCCTCCCTTGCGGGTTGGGCCACTGACTTCGGGCGTTGCCTACTTTCGTGGTGTGACGGGCGGTGTGTACAAAGCCCGAGAACGTATTCACCGCAACTTTGCTGATTTGCGATTACTAGCGACTCCGACTTCATGGAGTCGAGTTGCAGACTCCAATCCGAACTGAGGCCGGCTTTGAGGGATTGGCTCCCCTTTGCAGGATCGCGACCCGTTGTACCGACCATTGTAGCATGCGTGCAGCCCTGGGCATAAGGGGCATGATGATTTGACGTCGTCCCCACCTTCCTCCGAGTTATCCCCGGCAGTCTCCTATGAGTCCCCACCTTTACGTGCTGGCAACATAGCACAGGGGTTGCGCTCGTTGCGGGACTTAACCCAACATCTCACGACACGAGCTGACGACAACCATGCACCACCTGTCACGGACGCTCTCGCACACCTTGTTTCCAAGGCTTTTCCCGCGATGTCAAGCCCAGGTAAGGTTCTTCGGGTTGCATCGAATTAAGCCGCATGCTCCGCCGCTTGTGCGGGCTCCCGTCAATTCCTTTGAGTTTTAGCCTTGCGGCCGTACTCCCCAGGCGGGGTACTTAACGCGTTAGCTTCGAGCACGGCATCCGTTGATAAGACGCCACGCCTAGTACCCAACGTTTACGGCGTGGACTACCAGGGTATCTAATCCTGTTTGCTCCCCACGCTTTCGCTCCTCAGCGTCGGTGCCGGCCCAGGGAACCGCCTTCGCTACTGGTGTTCCTCCCGATATCTGCGCATTTCACCGCTACACCGGGAATTCCATTCCCCTCTACCGGACCCTAGCCATGGCAGTATCGACCGGCGTCCCAGAGTTGAGCCCTGGGTTTTCACGGCCGACTTGCCAAGCCGCCTACGAGCCCTTTACGCCCAATAAATCCGGACAACGCTCGCCCCCTACGTATTACCGCGGCTGCTGGCACGTAGTTGGCCGGGGCTTCTTCTCGAGGTACCGTCAGTTTCTTCCCTCGTGAAAGGGGTTTACAACCCTAAGGCATTCATCCCCCACGCGGCGTCGCTGCGTCAGGCTTTCGCCCATTGCGCAAGATTCCCTCCTGCTGCCTCCCGTAGGAGTCTGGACCGTATCTCAGTTCCAGTGTGGCTGATCGTCCTCTCAGACCAGCTACCCGTCATTGCCTTGGTGAGCCGTTACCTCACCAACAAGCTGATGGGCCGCGACCTCATCCCGAAGCGCCTGAACCTTTGCTCATCTTCACATGCGTGATGATGAGATCATCCGGTATTAATCCGGGTTTCCCCGGGCTATCCCGGTCTTCGGGGCAGATTGGTCACGTGTTACGCACCCGTTCGCCGCTCCGTCAAACCCGCCCTTACGGGCTAAGGAATGCGTCGCTCGACTTGCATGGATTAGGCGCGCCGCCAGCGTTCGTCCTGAGCCAGGATCAAACTCTCCAACGTCAGTCTTTCGATCCCGCCGACCGCACGAGGGCGGCGGAGGCATCAGAATCCTGTCATGTGTCCCGACAGCCGGTACGCAACGAGGCGTGAGGCTGCCAGGTAGGTTCGATCCAAATCTGTCGATGCCAAGCATCGACAGCTTGGGAGTACATTCCCCGATGGCCGGCGCCCTCAGGCCCAGCCACAGGAATGACTTTCTTTTCGGCTTTTGACACGCTGTTCAGTTGTCAAGGAGCCCTGATCCGCAGCTCCTGCGGTACTGGCAACTCCGGCTCCGCCGATAGCTCGCCCCTCACCAGGGAGGGAAGACGAACCAGCCGCCTGAATCAGACGAACGGAGGCGAGGCAGCCAGCCGCATAACTATAGCAGGTCTTGGAGACCTTGCGATTCCCGAACCGAAGGAGGTACCGCATGATCCGAGTCGCTACCACTAAGTGCTAGCATATAGGTATGGCTACCATGAGAACCACCTTCACCCTGGACAGACAGCTCGCAGAGCAGGCTCGCCAGATGAACATCAACCTGTCCGCAGCCGCCCGCGCCGGCGTCAGAGAGGCGGTCTGCGCCGCCCTGGTTCGGAAGGACCGGGACGCGTACCGGGACCATCCCGAGCAGCCCGACCCGTTCTGGGAGGGCGCCGAGGCCTGGGGCGAAGAGTGACACGCGGGGACGTCTGCCTGGCTCGGGTAGGTCGCAAGAAGCGTCCGGTTCTGGTACTTACCCGGCCCGGGGTTATCGACGTGCGCAGTTTCGTCACCGTGGCCGAAGTGACCACTTCGATCCGCGGGTTAGCAGCCGAGGTGCACTTAGACCAGCAGGAGGCAGGCCTCGAACGCGTCTCGGTCATCAACTGTGACGGTCTTCATACCGTCGCGAAGTCATCGCTATCCGAGCCGATCGGCACCGTGGGCCGCGTAACGATGCAGGCGGTTTGCCGGGCGGTGGCCTACGCCTTGGGCTGTTGAAGGGGACTATCTCCCAAGCGCACGAAACGCCGCTTACCAACCGATATCACCGTGGCGTCCGCACCGGAGAGCAGACTCAGCCTCCTGACCGACTCCTCGGTCATTTTCTCACCGTTGATGCGGACCGCCCCCTGAGCAAGCATCCGCCTTCCCTCGCTCCTCGACGCCACCAACCCTGCATCGGCCAGCAGAGCGGGAAGGTATACCTCACCCTTGGGCTCACCGGGCGGGAGCGGGTAGGTCGGGATGTCCGCCGGGATCTCTCGGAGTACGAACTGGCGGTCGAAGGCCCGCTCCTCGATCTCGCCCTGACCCGGCAGGTAACGGTCCACGACCGCCCGAGCCAGACGGCGCTTGGCCTTGCCCGGGTGCAAGCTCCCGTCCGCCAGGGCGGCCACCGCGGCGTTTATCTCCTCTATCGGCAACCCGGAGGCGAGCCGGTACCACTGCGGCATCGCCGAATCGGGGATGCTCATGGTCTTGCCGAACATCTCGCTGTAAGGCGGGGAGATATTCACGTAGTTCCCCAATGACTGGGACATCTTCTTCTTACCGTCGGTGCCCACGAGCAGTGGCATGGTGAGCACCATCTGCGGCGCCTGGTCGTAGCGCTGCTGGACCTGGCGCCCCATCATCAGGTTGAAGAGCTGGTCGGTGCCGCCGAGCTCCACGTCGGCCTCGACGGCCACCGAGTCGTATCCCTGGAGCAGCGGGTACATGAACTCCATCATCGAGATGGGTCGGCGGTCGGCGAAGCGCTTGGCGAAGTCGTCCCGCTCCAGCATCTGTGCCAGCGTCGCCGACGCCGTGAGCTCCAGTACTTCGCGCATGTCGAGTTCGGCCAGCCAGTCGGAGTTGGGACGGATTTCCAGGGCGTCCTCGTCCGTACGCAGTATTTCCCCGAAGTGTCTCTCCACCGAGTTGGCGAACCATTCGACCTGTGTCGCGGTAAGACGCTTCCTCGTCTCGGACTGACCGCTCGGATCGCCGACCTGCGCGGTGAAGGTCCCGAGGATGAGCACTGCCTTGTGTCCCAGATCCTGGAACTCCCGCAGCTTCCAGAGGACGACCGCCCAGCCCAGCGTCACGACGTTGGCGGTGGGGTCGAGGCCGAGCTTCACCCGTAGCGGGCGACCGGTCTCCTTGGAATCCCTGATGCGATCGACGAGTTCCTCACCGGCGGGGAGGAACGTGTCGATGTCGCGCAGCAGGTAATCGGCCTGCTGTTCGGGGGTCATGCCGGGTCCGGGCGTCACGGGAGCGAGAATAGCCCCGAAGGCTCGACGGCCGGTCATCGGCCCGGTACCCGCCGGCGGACAGAGCGGCTCATCGTCCACCGGCGACTACGAACCGCCACGGGCGTTCTGCTTCCCGGCTGATCCCGATCCTCGGGCTGCGTCGTACCAGTGCCGGGTCCGGGGCCGGCCCTTTCTCCAGGCGTACCGGGCCGGCCAGCACCGATGTCCCGTCGTGATCCCCCGAGATCCCCAGCGCCTGGGTCAGTTTGCCGGGACCGTCGGCCAGGTGGTCCCGGCGCCCGCGCCGGGCCCGCACCAACTCCATACCCTCGACCACCCGGCCGCCCCTGATCAGCACCGCCTCACCCGTGCCCTCGGAACCGGTTGCCACGTTCGCGCACCAGTGGATCCCGTAGGACCGGTAGACGTAGAGCGTGCCGGCCGGACCGAACATGGAGGCGTTGCGAGCGGTACGGCCCCGGTAGGCGTGGGAGGCCGGATCGTCAACGCCCCCGTAGGCCTCGACTTCCTCGATGACCACCGTGGCCGTCCCGCCGAAGTCGGTGCGCAGCCGGTGGCCGAGCAGCCGTCGCGCCACATCCTCCACCGGCCCGGACAGGTCCGGCACCACTAGGGGCATTCCGTCTGTGGGAGGGCGGTGTGGCTCAGAAAGGCCACTAGGCCAGGAGATCGAGCAGTATGGCCTTCATCGAGTGGAGCCGGTTCTCGGCCTGATCGAACACCCGGGACCTGGGGTGGTCGACCACAGCGTCGGTCACCTCCTCACCCCGGTGGGCGGGCAGGCAGTGAAGGAAAATCGCGTCAGGCCCTGCCCGTGCGAACAATTCCTCGTCCACCCGGTAGCCGGCGAACGCCCGCGCCCGCTCCGACGCCTCCTCCTCCTGACCCATCGACGCCCACACATCCGTGTAGACCACGTCGGCTCCGTCCACCGCCTCGATATCCGGCGTGACCGTGATCCGGCCCTCGCCCCCGGCCACCAGGTCCTCCAGAGGCTCGAACCCGGGCGGGCTCACCACCCGCATCCGACCCCCCAGCCTGGCCACCCCGAGCATCAGGCTGTGGCATACGTTGTTGCCGTCTCCCACGTAGGCCACCACCGATTCGGCAACCTCGCAGTGCTCGGCGATGGTCTGGAGATCGGCCACCGCCTGGCAGGGGTGTTCGATGTCCGAGAGAAGGTTCACCACGGGAGCGTCGGCGTGCTCGGCCATTTCCACCAGCACCCGGTGGTCGAAGACCCGCATCGCCACCAGGTCCAGGTACCGATCCAGCACCCGGGCCACATCGCGAACCGCTTCCCTAGATCCGATACCCACCTCGCTCTGACCCAGGACCACCGGGTGGGCCCCCAGGTCGACCGCCGCTATCTCGCTCGACACCCTGGTGCGCGTGGAAGGCTTCTCGAAGAACAGGCCGATCCGGGCGCCGGCCAGAGCGCCTGACCTGAAGCTGCGATCGTGGCGGAACCGTGAGGCTGATTCCACCAGGCGCTCCAGAACTCCCCGGTCGAGATCGGCGATCCCCAGGAAGTCGTTCACATGCTTCCCCGTAGGACGCCGCCCAACCCATCTGCGACGGCGGCGGCGATACCCCTTCGGATCGGAGCCGCCTCCTCATCGGAGATGGTGTGGTCCATGGCACGAAGCGTGATCCGCACCGCCAGGCTCCTGTGGGCATCAGGAATCGAGCCACCCCTGAACTCGTCGAACAACTCCAGGCTCTCGAGATGCCGTCCTGCGGACCCCTCCACCACCTCCAGCAAGCGGCCCGCCGGAACCGTGTCGGCCAGCACGAACGCCAGGTCGAACACCATCGGCGGGTAGGCGGAAACGTCCTCCAGCATCCAGGACGGACCGGCCGACACGAGGGGACCGAGACCCATCTCGGCAACCGCCACCCGGCCGTCCAGCCCGAACTTCCGCACTGCAGCCGGATGGAGCTCCCCGACAATTCCCATGTCGGTTGCGCCACACGTAACCACCGCTCCCCGGCCCGGATGGAGGCCCGGCAGCGACTCCTGCCGGAGTCCTAACCGGCGGTCGGCGACCCGGGCCAGCAGGTCGACCATCCCGGTGGCGGCGAATGCGTCCACCCCGGGACCGGACAGGACCATCGCCAGGTGGAAGGGCTGGAAGGGAATGCGGGGGTCTTCGGGATCGTCGCGAGTCATGAACACCCGGCCTGTCTCGAACAGGCGTACCGACTTCAGGCCCCGGGCCGCATTGCGCGACATCGCCCCCATCAGGCCGGGCAGCAGGGTGGTTCGCAGGATGGCCTCTTCCTCGCGGAGCGGGTTCTTGACCCGGATGGTTACCCGGCGCGGGTCCTGGAGCGGGAGACCGAGCGCGTCCAGATCGTCCTGCCCGATGAAGCTGAGCGTCTGGGCCTCGGTGAGCCCGGCACCGACCAGTGCTTCGCGAAGTCGCCGGACGGCCGACTGCTCCGGACTCAGCCCGCCCTGGCTGCCATGGCGGACCAGGTCCGGGAAGCGGTCGTAGCCATGGAGGCGGGCGATCTCCTCGACCAGATCGGCCGGACGGGTGACATCGGCGCGATGGGTCGGAACGGTCACCACGGCCGATCCGCCCTTTCGATCCACCCCGAAGCCGAGCCGTTCCAGCAGCGCCGACGCGTCTCCGAACGACGGCGCCGGTCCGAGCAAGCGGCTCACGTCACGGGCCGTGAGGTCGACGGTCCATGGCGTTCGCGAGATCGGGTAACAGTCCACCGCCCGCGAACGGGGCACCCCGCCGGAGGTCAGGGCCACCAGCTCCACTGTCCGGGCGGTGGCAAGGGCGGAAAGGTTGGGATCGACCCCCCGTTCGAACCGGGCCGAGGCCTCGCTCCGCAATCCGAGCCGCCACGAGGTGGCCAGGATCGAGGGTGGATGCCAGTTGGCAGCCTCGACCAGCACGCTGGTGGTCGTCTCGGAAACCTCTGTGGAGGCCCCTCCCATCACGCCGGCCAGGGCGATCGGACCCGACGGGTCGGTCACGACGATGTCGCCGGCCAGCAGGGGGCGTTCCGCCCCGTCCAGGGTCTCCAGCGTCTCGCCCTCCTCGGCTCTCCGGATGATGACCTGCCCGCCCGATATTGTGTCCGCGTCGAAAGTGTGGATCGGGTGGCCGAGTTCCCACATCACGTAGTTGGATACGTCCACCACGTTGGAGATGGGCCGTTGCCCGATCGCCAGGAGACGCAGCTGCATCCATAGTGGGGAGGGACCGATCCGCACATCGTCCACCTGGTGGGCGACGAAGCGGGGACACGCTTCCACGTCGCTGATCGACACCTCGAAGGCAGAGGTCTCCGGACCGGTCGGGAAGCTCGGCGAGATGTCCCGCAGCGGGATCTGCCAGTAGGCGGCAAGCTCGCGAGCCAGCCCCCGGATTCCCATGCAGTCGCCCCGATTGGTGGTGATGCTCACGTCGAGCACCACGTCACCGAGCCCGATCACTTCCTCCAGGGGGCGGCCCAGATCGTCCTCGGTGGCCGCTCCCAGTTCGTCCAGGACCATGATGCCTTCGTGGTCATCTCCCAGCCCGAGCTCGCGGGCGGAGGCGATCATGCCGTGCGACACGATGCCGCGTATCTTGCGGCTTCCCACCTCGAGAGGCTGATCCGTGCTCGTGCCGAGGCGGGACCCGGCCCTTGCGTAGGCGATGACCGCGCCCGCCTCGAAGTTCCATGCTCCGCAAACCACGTCGCGGGTGACCGTGCCGTCATCGACCCGGCAGAAACGGATCCGGTCGGCATCGGGATGGGGCCGGACCTCCTCCACCCGTCCCACCACCACGCCCTCGAAGGACGGCCTGAACTCCTCGATCCCCTCCACCTCGTGACCGAGGGATACGAGGATCCGCTCCAGTTCGTGCGGGTCACGGGTGGGCAGATGGATGAAGTCAGCCAGCCAGCCGATCGGGACCTTCATCGGAACTGCCCCAGGACTCGCAGATCGCTGTCGTAGAAATGGCGGATGTCGGTGATGCCGTGGCGCACCATGGCCAGCCGCTCCACACCCATTCCGAAGGCGAACCCCGTCACCTCGTCCGGGTCGTACCCCACCGCCTCGAACACGTTGGGGTCGACCATGCCGCATCCCAGCATCTCCAGCCATTCTCCGTTGAACCACACCAGCATCTCCGCTGACGGCTCGGTGAACGGGAAGAAATGGGGAACGAAGCGGGTCCGGGCCGAGACCCCGAAGAACTCCCGGGCGAAGTGGGCGAGGGTGCCCTTCAGATCCCCGAAGGTGATGTCGGAGTCCACCGCCAGACCCTCGATCTGATGGAACACCGGTGAGTGGGTGGCGTCCCAGGTGTCGGTGCGGAAGACCCGCCCGGGTACCACCACGTAGACAGGCGGGGGGTTCTTCTCCATGAACCGGGCCTGCATCGGTGAGGTCTGGGTACGCAGCAACAGCTCGTCGGGACCGCTCCGCTCCCGATCGTCGAAAGCCTTCACGTACATGGTGTCGGACTCGAACCGGGACGGATGGGTGGGCGGGGTGTTGAGGGCGTCGAAGTTGTACCACGCCAACTCCAACTCGGGCCCCTCCGCCACCTCGTAGCCGATGGCGCGGAACACATCGCAGACATCTTCCATGGTACGGGTCAGTAGGTGATGCGTCCCCCGTGCCGGACGACCGTACGGCAGGGTGAGATCAACCCGATCCTGCTCCAGCAGGGCATTCTCGGCCTCCGCCTGCAAGGCCGAGCGCCGATCCTCCACTGCGGCGGTTAGGGTGCCGACCGCCTCGTTGATCGCCCGCCCCACCTCGCGCCTTCGGTCCGGCGCCAGGCGACCGATGCCCCGTCGGGCAACGGCGATCTCGGACCGCCGGCCCAACGTCTCCGACTCCGCAGCGGCCAACTCGGCCAGATCGGAAGTAGCTTCGATCCGGGCGCGGGCGTCCCCGACCACGCCGGCGAGACGTTCAAGGTCCATAATCGTCAGACGCCACTAGCCGCCAGACCACACCAGGCTGTCTCGCAGGCGGACCACTAGGCGCGGTTGGCGGAAGCCAACTCGACGATCTGGCGAAAGGTGGCGGGATCGTTGACTGCGATGTCGGCCAGCATCTTCCGGTCCACCTCGAAATCTGCTGCCTTCAGCCCCGCGATCAGCCGGGAATAGGTGGTGCCATTCTCCCGAGCGGCGGCGTTTATGCGGGTGATCCACAGCCTACGGAAGTCGCCCTTGCGCGCCCTCCGGTCGCGATACGCGTACTGCAGTGACTTCATCACCTGTTCGTTGGCCGCCCTGAAGTTCCGGCTCTTGGCGCCGCGGTAGCCCTTGGCCTTGGCCAGGACTTTCCGGTGCCTGGTGCGGGAATTGCCAGCGCGCTTGACTCGTGCCATTTCGTGTCTCCGGTACTCGTTGCCTACATACCAAGCAGGCGCTTCGCCCGCTTCTCGTCACCCTTGGCCAGATCAGCCTCGCCTTTCAAGCGGCGATAGCTGTCCTTGCCCTTGGCAAGGCGGAGGTGGCCGCGGTGCGACTGGCGTCGCCGGATCCGGCCCGATCCGGTCACTTTGAAGCGCTTGGCAGCGCCCTTGTGGGTCTTCATTTTCGGCATTGCTGTGTCCTCTTCCTAGCTGGTTCTCTCGGGCGAGCCTTCGTCAACGTCCTGGAACGGCCGCGGAGGCCGCTTGATCGGCGCCAGAGCCATGGTCATGTTGCGACCTTCGAGCTTGGCAGCCTGGTCCACCGTGGCCACCTCGGCGAGGTCGGCGGACAGGCGCTCGAGGATGGCAAGACCCAGTTGGGGTCGGCTTGCCTCCCTTCCTCGTAGCCAGACCCGAACCCGGACCCGGTCTCCGTTCGTCAGGAAGCGCAAGGCCCGGTCCCGCTTGATCTCGTAGTCATGGTTGCCGATCTTCACCTTGAAGGTGAGTTCCTTGACCGTGCTGCGCGACTGCTTCTTGCGCGCTTCTCGCTCCTTGACGGACTGCTCGTATTTGAACTTGCCGTAGTCCATCATCCGGGCCACCGGCGGATCCGCTCCGGGAGCCACCTCCACGAGGTCCCAACCCAGCCCATCGGCAAGGTACAGGGCGTTCTGGCGAGGCATTACTCCAAGCTGCTTGCCGAGCGGGTCGACCACTCTCAACTCGGCCGCACGGATTTCGTTGTTGACGCGTAGCTCTGCGATTACATGTCTCCCTTGCTCATCCGCCCGACAGGACGGAGTGGTATCTCGTTCGAAGAAACAGGAACAACCGGCCGCTATCCGGGGCCCATGACGGTCCCGCGGGAACCCGATCCATCGCAAGGTCGGGTTCCTTTACCACGGCACACTCGGGGTTCGGACGCTCTGGTGACGGCCTCGAACCGGCTTCCGGTGGCCGGGTGGGAAGCAACCGGCTTCCACTTTCTCCTGGTTGTGACCCGGCATTATAGGAGATAGTGGCCCTCCATACGAAGGTGGCCCGAACCGGTGTGCCCGATCCCGGCTTCCTTCGTGTCTCGCAAACCCCGCAGAACGCCCATGACCGGTCCCGGAACGACCCCGATACCACAGTCGCCGACCGCAGATCGCTATTTCGCAGGGTTGGAAAACAGAGGGCTTGATTGTGTCACAGGCCTTCGATACGTTGTCTATCGTCAAGCACCTACACCGGCTGCAAGCGTCTCACCGATCGGAGCGGCCCGGCCCGCAGGGAACATACAAGGCTTCAAGGGAGCAACCGCCGATTCCCGGCCCCAACCCGGGCATGGCCGAACACGCTCCCAGCCAGGACAGGTGGTGGCGGGGGAGGGCCCGGTGCGGAGCACCGGTTTTTCACGTGCTCGAACTTTGGGCAGAGGACGCCACATATGGCGCCCTGAACCTCAGGAACACCGCACCGCACGTGGTGCCCTGAACCTCAGGAACACCGCACCACCCATGACGCCCTAAGCCTGAGGTTTCCCGATTGCCGGTTTGCCTGTCTCCGGCGGCTGCCGGATGGGTCCATCCTCCCCCACCGTTTCCGGCACCCTCCCGGGAGGGCGGTCTTCCATGTCGATTACATGGCCCAGCTTGGCCACCTTGGTTCGCAGGTAGGTACGGTTGTGGTCGTTCTCGCCTGCGACCAGGGGAACCCGTTCGACGATCCGCACGCCGTAGGCCTCGACGCCGGCCCGCTTGGCGGGATTGTTGGTAAGCAGGCAGACGCTGTTCACACCCAGGTCGGCGAGTATCCGGGCGCCGGCGCCGTAGTCGCGGCTGTCCTCCGGAAAACCCAGGTCCAGGTTGGCCTCCACCGTGTCCCGACCTTGCTCCTGGAGGGCATAGGCGGCGAGCTTGTCGATCAGCCCGATGCCTCTACCTTCGTGACCGCGCATGTAGAGAACCACGCCCCTGCCGGCCTCCCCGATCCGGTGCATCGCCTCCTGAAGCTGGAAACCGCAGTCGCATCGGAGGCTGGCGAACACATCACCGGTAAGGCACTCCGAGTGCATCCGGACCAGCACGCCTTCTTCCCCGACAACCCGGCCCGTGACCAGCGCCACATGCTGGCGGCCGTCGCCGAGCGACTCGTAGCCGATGGCCCGGAAGTGGCCGTAACGAGTCGGTATGACGGCTTCGGCACGGCGACGAACCAGCGGTGGCCAGCTTGCCGGCGAACGTTCCAGGTCGATCCGGAGATAACCGGCGCCCACCTCTACGGCGTCCGACGCTCGAAGACCGTCCTCGGCCCCGAGATCTTCATGGTCTGCACCGATTCTGATGTAGTGGCTGACCGTATCGACCAGTCCTTCCCCGCGAAGGGCCTCGATGATCTCCATGTCTTCGATCGCCACGTAAAGATGACCATCCTCCGCGAGGCCGGCCAGCTTTCGTCGGGTGGTAGGCGCCGGACCGGTCGTGTCCGCCAGAAGATGGTCCGCCTCCGCAATCAGGGCTGCTATGTCAACGCCGACCGCCTCATCGGCCCGAGCCTCGGCATCCGCTACCACCCCCCGCACGTAGGGCAGGCCTGTTCGCCGGTGGTGATGGAACCCGGCATCCAGCCTGATGGCCTCGTCTCCCATGAGCCCCACCGTCGTCTCGATCCCAGCCTGCCGGAGCATCGCCACCCCGCGGCCTCTCACCCGGGCATCGGGGTCGTAGACCGCGATCACGACCCGAGCCACTCCGGCGGCCACCAGGGCATCGGCGCACGGCGGGGTTCGACCGGTGTGCGAACAGGGCTCGAGGGTGACGAACGCCGTCGCGCCGCGGGCGGCACCCCTCGCCTCACCAAGCGCAACCGCCTCAGCGTGTGGAGCACCGACGCCTCGATGGGCGCCCTCGCCCACCACCTTCCCTCCCGCACCGACGATCACGCATCCCACCCGAGGATTGGGATGGGTGCGGTACGGCCGGGCCAACTCGATGGCCCGGACCATCCTGGCGCGCTCAGCGTCCGACCAGGTCCGGCTCACTCCTCACCTCCGGACGCGGCGCGTCTCAGGCCGGCGATCGCCATCACCGGATCCGGTTGCCCGAAGATGGCGGTGCCGGCCACGAACACATCGGCGCCGGCCCGCCGAGCCGAGCCGATGGTCTTCGGGTCGATACCACCGTCGATCTCCAGGTCCACGTCGAGGCCGCGCCGGTCGATGGCCCGGCGGGCCGCCTCGACCTTGGCAAGGACGTCGGGCAAGAAATCCTGGCCACCGAAGCCGGGCTCCACCGACATCACCAGCACCATGTCGCACAGCTCCAGGTAAGGATCCAGAGCCTGATAGGGAGTGCCGGGATTGATCACCAAGCCGAAACCGAGGTCGGCCCGGCGCGCCCGGTGTTCAACCGGCCTCGGGTCGGGCACCGCCTCTAGATGGACGGTTATGCCGGTGGCGCCGGCCTTCCGGAGTGGTTCGACCAGCCCGCCCGGCTCGGTGACCATCAGATGGCAGTCGAAGGCCAGACCGGAAACTCTCCGCAAGGAACTGATGACCGGAACACCCAGCGAGATATTGGGGACGAAGTGGCCGTCCATGACATCCACATGGAGCATGTCGAGGTGCGGCTCAACTCGCGCCACCTCCTCGCCCAAGCGGGCGAAGTCGGCGGCGAGAATCGAAGCCGCTATGCGCACGCGTTTCCTCACGGTGCCGCAGGGTACATACGCCTCATGACCACCGGGTAGCCGGTCGCTCCGTCACCGATCCAGGACCGAGATGAACATGCCGTCGGTACCGGTCAGGTGGGGACCCATGAGCAGGCCGTGGTCAAGGCGCAGACCCGGAAGGTCGGCCGGCGGCCGCCCGCCCATGTCCTCCACCACTCCAAGTGTCTCCGCCCTGGTCAACGTACAGACCGAGTAGACCACCCGCCCGCCGGGGCGGACCGCGTCGATGGCCTGGCGGAGCATCCGGCGCTGGAGTACCGCCAGCCGGTCCCGGTCACCGATCGAGACCCGAAGTCTCACCTCGGGTCGCCGCCGGAGGGTGCCCAGGCCGGTGCACGGTGCGTCCACAAGCACCTTGTCGAACTGCCCGCTCCGGAAGGGGAGGCTTGCTCCGTCGGCCCTGATCCACCATCCTCGACCGCCTGCCCTCTCCAGCCGTCGAGCCGCCTGGCGGATGCGGCGGGGGTGGGTGTCCACCGCTACCAGGGAGGCCGGGCTGCGGTCCCAGATCGCCAACGTCTTGCCACCGGGCGCCGCTCCCACCTCCAGCACGCTATGGCCGGACGCCACGTCCAGAGCCTCGACCACGGCCACCGACGCGGCATCCTGGACGACCGCCTCATCGGGAACCCGGCCCTGGGGGTGGATGAAGGCACCGGGGATGGGGGTGGGAACCGCGGCCGGGGGTGGAGTACCACCGGGCCTCATGCGAAAGCTCACCGGGGCGTCCTCGTGGGCCGCCTCGGCGAACGCCAGCGCCTGATCCCTTCCCCAGGCATGTGTCAGGTCCTCCATGACCCAGCCGGGCAGGCTGAACTCCTCGGCCGGATCGGAGGGTGGGTTCGGTTCGCCACCTCGTTGCAGATTCCTGACCAGCGCGTTTACGAACCCGGTGGCCCGACTGTGCCCCAGGCTCCGGGCGGACTCCACCGCCATGTCGGGCACGGCATGAGCGGCGGCTCGGCCGAACAAGACCTCGTGGAAGGCCACCCGCAGGACGTCGAGCACGTCCGAATGGACGGCCGCCAGGGGCCGGTTGGACAGCTCACCGATGGCCCGGTCCAGGCGAGAGAGGTTCCTGATGGTTCCGTAGACGAGATGGCGCACCAGGCGGGCGTCGTCAGGCGGGAGGTCGACCTCCCTGACCACCAGGTTCGACCAAGCGCCGCCCCGCACGACCCGACCCACCAGCCCGGCCGCCACCGACCGGGCCGCCACACCCGGCTTCATCCGAAGCGACCCGGGTCGCCCTTGACCCCCCTGAGCCACGCGAGAGCGTCCATTGCCTTCCTACCCTCAGGTTGAACGGTCCCCAGAGCCAGGCATCCCGTGGCGGTACCGACCCTCGCCCCGTTCCCGTCGACCGCCAGACAACCCGGCTCCAACCGGCCGGGAACCGGCCGGGCCAGGAGAATCTTGATGCGCTTACCCCGCCAGGTGGTATGTGCGCCCGGGCGGGGACAGAACGCCCGTACGGCCCGCGCCACCTGTTCAACGGGTTGGTGGAAGTCGAGTCGAGCCTCGGAGACGACCAGGCGAGGCGCCCAGGTGACCATCGACTCCTCCTGCGCCACCGGCTCCAACTCCCCGCGTTCCAGCGCACCCAGGTGCGTGGCCAGCAGCTCGGCGCCACCGAGGGCGAGGCGCTCGGACAACGCACCGGCCGCCTCGTCCTCGCCGATCGAGGTCCTCCAAACGGCCAGGACCGGTCCGGTGTCCAAGCCGGTGTCCATCCGCATCAGGCTGACGCCGGTCACATCGTCGCCGGCCAGAATGGCTCGCTGGATCGGGGCTGCCCCCCGCCACCGCGGCAGCAGGGAGAAATGGAGGTTGACCATGCCTGACCGGGGACGGGCCAGGGTGGCGGCTCCCACGACCATCCCGTAGCTCACGACCACCGCCAGGTCCAGATCCATCGCGGCGACAGCTTCGTCCAACGCCGCGGGGGTGGCGGGCTGGCAGACCGGAACCCCCTGCTCGACGGCTCTGACCTTGGCCTCGGGAGCGGCCGGTGACCGGCTTCTGCCTCTGGGCCGGTCCGGCCTTGTTATGACAGCACGCAGGTCGGTCTGTCCGGCAAGGATGTCGATAGCGGGAACGGCCTCCTGCGGTGTCCCCAGCAGGGCGGTCCGCATCACTCCGGCGCCCGGAACGCCTCGCTCCGAAGAATGCGAAGAGCCTCCTTGCGAGTGTCTCCGCCTAGACGGGTCAGAAGGAGGTGACCCTCGAGGTGGTCGATCTCGTGCTGCAGGACCCGTCCCAGTAGCTCATCTCCGGCAAACTCCACCGGGTCCCCGTCCAGGTCCTGGCCGACGGCCCGGGCGAAACCAGGGCGATTGATGTTCCAGTAGTGACCGGGAACCGACAGGCATCCCTCCTGGTATTCCCAGTCTCCTGATGTCTCCACCAGCACCGGATTGACCAGTACCTGAGGGCCATCCCCCGCATCGAATACGCATATGCGCTTCGACACACCGATCTGCGGTGCCGCCAGACCGACGCCAGGAGCGTCGTACATGGTCTCGAGCATGTCCTCGGCAAGCCTGCGAAGGGGCGCGTCGAAGCACTCGACCGGTTTGGTGCGGACGCTCAGGACGGGATCGCCGAAGGTACGAATCGGAAAAATGGCCACCGGACCCACGAGAATAGTTGCCGCCCGGCACCCGCCGGCCGCCGGTTCGCACATGACGGCCACCGCGGCTTCGGGAAGGCCATGCGCTACACCCGGGTTGCCTGCCGGAGAGTCCGGTGACCACCGATCATCGGCGCCCCGTTCGAGGCGGCCGACCACCCACACGCACGTACCGTGTCCGGGGTCAGAAGTCGCGAGGGTCGACGTCCACCCGGACCCGCAGGGCCTGGCGCCTCAGGTGGACGACCGCCTCCCTGAGCTTCCGCTTGACCCCGGTCAGGTCGTCGCCCTGGACCATCCAGCGGAGCCGATCTCCTGCCCGAGCCGGGCCGTACACGATGGCGGCCCCGAGTGCTTCGTCGAGGATCGATCCGTCATCCGAACCCGCGACCTCGACCACCATCACCTCGCCGAAGGGCGGTAGGGACAGGCGCCTGCGGATATCCAACTCGTCCTTGAGATACGGGAACGGATCGGCGCGCCGGAGAGCCTCGTAGACGGGTTGGCGGATATCCGCTGTCTGGAGCATCATCCGGGCCCGTCCATCGCCCCGGACGGTGGCGGCCACCCGCGACAACACGCTGAGAGCATCCTCCGCAGCCCGGTAGGTGGCGCCGCGCACCAGGCCATCGGCGTCCACCACCACTGCCAGGTCGACCTCGGGAACCGCCACGAGATCGGCCTCGGTTCCCACCATCACCTGTCTGCCGGCTCTCACCTCGCCCACGGCATCTCCGACCAGTCGCCGGGCATCCTCGATCACCCGACCCACCGCGGCTCCCAGCGGCTCGAACCGGTTCCCTCCGCATGACGAGCACCCTCCTAATGCAGTCTCGCATCTCGAGCATGTGGTCCGGTGATCGGGGCGGGATCCACAGCCCGGGCAACTCCGCAGCAGGCGGCAATTCACACACCGGGCTGCGGGTGCGTAGCCACGCCGATGCGTGAAGAGGAACACCCGGCCGCCCCGGCCCGCCGTACCGGCGATGGCAGTACGGACCCGTTCGGCCAGCAAGCCCTGTCCGGGGGGATCTTCAGTGCGATCGACCACCTGCACCGGTCCCCATAATCGCCCGGGTGTCCGGATCATCTCAGGACGCTCCTGCACTGATTCGACAGTCGGGACCCTCCCCACCCTGACCATCTGGAGGCCTTCGTGGGCTGCCCTCATCCGGGCCAGGCGACCGGCCACCACCGTCGGGGTCTGGCGTTCCTTCATGCCGGGCCGGCCCTCCTCGACCAGTATCACCATCGAAAGGTTCCGGACCGGCCACCAGAGCACCCGCATGGTTCCCACCACGGCAAGGCCTCCGGTCGTGGCGGCCTCCGACCAGGCGGCGGTCACCTCCGCGTCGCTCCCATCCCCCACCTCCACCACCCGGGCACCCAAGTCGTACCTGAGTCCGGCAGCGAGACGGGCAACCTCCACCACTGTGGGCGCCGCGACCAGCACCGACTTCCCGGCCCGGAGGGGGGCGCTGATAGCGCCACGGACCAGATCGGTCCAGCGGGCGCCCGCCACCGCCTGGACCGACCGTGAAGGTCCATCCCCGGCCG
The DNA here is from genome assembly GCA_022827785.1 of Acidimicrobiia bacterium. Lineage (GTDB taxonomy): Bacteria > Actinomycetota > Acidimicrobiia > Spongiisociales > Spongiisociaceae > Spongiisocius. Next base: position 121,263 of record JAJEIM010000042.1, on the reverse strand, counting down.
CCGAGGCAGCCACATCGGACAGAGGACCATCGGTGGGCGGAATACCCGGCAGGGCGGGCGCCGGGGGTCGCTTGGGCAAGTTGGGCGGAGCGGTCTTGGCCAGTACGCGGGCGAGCGGCGCGACGTAGTAGTCGGCGGCCCAGACGAGGGTGGGAAGCATCGCGGTGGTGAACACCGGGATGTCGGAGGAAAGAGCTCGGACATTTTTGAGGCTGTCAGGAGCCTCAGACTCCGGGATCGACTCCATGTCGACCACGTAGCCGCGCACGCGGCGAGCGGCCAGGGGAACGCGGACGATGGCGCCCACCCCGACCCGATCCACCAGGGACGACGGAACCCGATACGAGAAGCCTTCGTCCACCGCCAGGGTGGGTACGTCAGGAACTACCCGGGCTGTGACGGCCTGGGTCAGGGTCGGCTCGCCGCTTTCTTCAACTCACCGGCGTCGGATGTCGATTCCCACGGAAAGCCGGGCCGTCCGAAATGGCCCAGCGCCGAGGTCCTGGCGTAGATAGGCCGGCGCAGGTCGAGCTTCCGCAGGAAGGCCTCCGGACGGAAGTCGAAGAAATCCTTGACCAGCCTCTCCAGCTTGGCGGGATCGATCGAGGCGGTCCCGAACGCGTCCACGTAGACCGAGAACGGGCGAGCCTTGCCGATTGCGTATGCCACCTGGATCTCGCACTGCTCGGCCAATCCGGCCGCGACCACGTTCTTGGCCACGTAACGGGCAAAGTAGGCCGCCGAGCGATCCACCTTGGTCGGATCTTTCCCCGAGAAGGCGCCGCCTCCGTGCCGGGCGTAGCCGCCGTAGGTGTCGACGATGATCTTGCGCCCGGTGAGACCGGCATCCGCCTCGGGTCCGCCCTTCACGAAGCGGCCCGACGGGTTGACCAGCAACTCGGTATCGCTGCTTATCAAAGGCGACCCGATCCCCATCAGCACCTGGGCCCTGAGGTCCTCCCGCATCTGGAGGTCCTCCACCTCGGCGGCGTGATGCGAGGAGATCAGCACCCGCTCAACGCGCACCGGCGTAGAGCCTTCATACGCCACCGTTACCTGGGTCTTGCCATCCGGCCGCAGGTAGCCGAGCGAGCCGTCGACCCTTACCTCGGTGAGTCGCTCGGCGAGGCGATGGGCCAGCTGGATGGGCGCCGGCATGAGCTCTTCGGTATCCCGGTTGGCGTATCCGAACATCATCCCCTGGTCACCCGCCCCGAGTTGGTCCAACTCATGGACGGAGCCCTCCCGGGCCTCGAGAGCCTCGTTGACGCCGCCGGCGATATCGGAGCTCTGGCTCCCCAGGAGCACCTCGACGGGAATCGTGGCGGCGTGGAAGTCGACGTCGCCGTAGGTGTACCCGATGTCGGCGATGGCCGCCCGGATCACCCTTTCGAGATCACCGTCACTCAAGCCCGCTGAGTTGGTGGTCTCCCCGGCCACGATCACCTTCCTGGGGGTGACCATGGTCTCGCAGGCCACCCGAGTTCTCACGGGATCCGGGTCCTTCTCCAGGATGGCATCGAGTACGGAATCCGAGATGCGGTCGGCCATCTTGTCGGGATGGCCGGCGGTGACCGACTCGCTCGTGAAGTGGCGGAGCATCATCGTGCGCAGTATATGGAGACCTGAGGACACTCCGTCTCAGGCACCGGATCCCCTCAACTCGGTCACTCGCGACCAGATCGCCCCGGCAACATCGCGCTTGGTCATCATCGCCAGGGGGGTCCGCTGTCCCTCCGCCGAGATGATGGTCACCTCGTTGGTGTCGGTGCCGAACCCGCTCCCCGGACTGGTCACGTCGTTGGCGACCACGAAGTCCACTCCGTAGGTGGTGGCCTTACGAACCGCCCGGTCCACGCCGCCGGTTTCCGCCGCGAAGCCGACGATGGTCGTTCCAGGTTCCACGCGCTCAACCAGCCCGGCCAGGACGTTGGGGGTGGGCTCGAGAACTATCCGGGGAGGGCCGTCGGAGCGGGCCAGCTTGGTGTCGGCCACCCCGGATGGCCGGAAGTCAGCCACCGCGGCCGCGAGCACCGCCACGTCGAGCGTCGAGGCCCGCTCCCAGACCTGTCGCGCCATGTCCTCCGCAGATTCGACCGGCACCACTTCGACCGAGTGGGGCATATCCGGCGGCGTGGTGGTGGTGACCAGGACCACACCGGCCCCTCGACGGGCCGCCTCCATGGCCAGCTCATGGCCCATCTTGCCCGAGGACCGGTTGCCCACGTAGCGCACCGGATCGATGGCCTCCCGGGTTCCTCCGGCGGTGACCAGCACGGTCAACCCGCGCAGGGAGTCATCGAAAACCCCTGCTACCGACGCCAGTATCTCCTCCGGCTCCACCATGCGGCCCATTCCGGAATCGCCCGCCGCCAGCGCGCCGGCGACCGGGCCCACCAGGCACCGGCCGTCCTCCTCGAGGATCCGGATGTTGCGGGCAGTAGCGGGTTGCTGCCACATCTCGGTATGCATGGCGGGCGCCAGCACCACAGGTCCGTCGAAGGCGGCCACCGTGGCGGTCAGGGCATCATCCGCCAGTCCGTTGGCAATCTTGGCCACCACGTTGGCAGTGGCGGGCGCCACCACGACGGCATCGGCCCACCGGGCCAGTTCGGTGTGCGGGCTCGGTCCTGCCCGGTCGGATCCGAAGAGCGTGCTCACCACCGGATGTCCGGTGATGGCGGCCATGGTCTGCTCACCCAGGAAGCGCAGGGCCCCGCCGGTCATGACCGTCCGGACCTGCGAGCCGGCCTCGTGCAACCGCCGGGCCAGGTAGGCCGCCTTGTACGCGGCGATGCCTCCGGAGATGCCTAGTACGAGACGCCGGCCGTGTAGCGCCGGTCTACCGATCCTCGGGGTTCTCAACGGCGGTCTCCTCTACGGAGTCATCGGAAGCCTCCGGCTCGGAAGAACCCTCCGCCTCGACCGGCTCACCGGCAGCCGCTTCCGCGGCCTCCGGCGAAGCGGTGGCCTCGATTCCGGCCAGCGGGTCATCCTCGTCGAGCGGTTCAGCCTGGTAGGAGAGCAGGACGTCGAGAGTGTCGGGTTCCTGGCTCTCGGCGGTCTCCCCGGTTCCCACCTGCAACTTGTCGGCCGAGATCTCCTCGAGAGCGATGGTCAGCGGCTTGTGGCTGAGCGAATGGACCTGGGGTGGGACGTAGCGCCCGATCCCTCCGCCCAGCTGCGTGTAGTAGCTGTTGATCTGGCGAGCGCGGCGAGAAGCCAGGAGCACCAGGTTGAAACGCCCGCCGGCCTTGCCGATTACTTCTTCAATGGGTGGCTCGATCATGCTTCAGCATCGTCTTTCGGACCGGGAACGGGTGTGGCGCCGGGTGTCGGGCCTGGGTGGACAGCCGTCCGGGCACCATGTGCCCTGGATGGCTGGCCCCTGAGTATACCGGCTATCGCCGCCACTGTGTTGTCGAGATCGGCGTTGACCACCACATGGGCAAAGCGATGCCACCCCCGCTCGATCTGGGCCTCGGCCAGCTTCAGACGGGTGGCGATCTGCGCCTCGGTCATCCCCCGGCGGCCCCGCATCCTCGACTCCAGCTCGTCGAGGCTCGGTGGCATGAGGAATATTGACAGCGCGTCCGGATAGGCCGACATCACCTGGAAGGCGCCGTTCAACTCGACATCGAGTAACACATCCTGCCCCGCGTCGAGGTAGTTGAAAACCTCATCACGGAGAGTCCCGTAGCGGTTGCCGGCGAACTCAGCCCACTCCATCACCCGGCCCTCCTCGATCAACTCCGAGAAAGCCTCGTCATCCATGAAGTAGTACTCGACCCCATCGGTTTCGTCCGGTCGCCTGGCACGCGTGGTGGCCGAAATGGCGAAATGAAAGCTGTAATGGGGCGCCAGAGCCCGGATAACGGTGTTCTTTCCGACACCTGACGGCCCTGAGATGATTACCAGCCGACCGGGCCGGTGACGGGCTGCCGGTTCGTGGCTCAGCTGAACTTGGCGAGGAGGGCGCTGCGCTGCCGTGCTCCGAGACCCCGGACGCGCCGGTTCTCGGCAATACCGAGCTCCTCCATGATCTGACCGGCCTTCACCTTCCCGGTTCTAGGCATGGAGGTAAGGACGGCACTCACTTTGATACCGCTAACCATGGGGTCGTCGGCGGCCTGCTCGAGCAGCTCATCAAGGGACAACGACCCGTTCTTGAGCAAGCTCTTAATCTCGGCCCGCTTACGGCGCGCCATCGCCGCCTTCTCCAAGGCCCGTGCCCGTTGCTCGGCGTTCAACTGCGGAGGTGCCATAAGTTCCCTTACCGTTCCTTCTCTAGCTCAACTAATTGCGACCCGACATTATGCGCCAACCAATCCGGTGCTGACCGTCGGCGCCGGACTGACTCTAGCCAGCAATCCGTTCGCCTTCACAACCCAGCGCGTTCCGGGACCATGCGGGAGACGAGAATGGGTTGGCGGGCCACGCATTGACCGGGTTTCCGTTGCCGGATACCGGCCGACCGGACACTTTTCCGGCACACCCTTAGGCAAGGCCGAGACCGGAGAGGATGTCGAGGGCGGCGCGGCCCGGTTCCGGCGCACCGGTAATGGCCCGTCCTATGACCAGGTAGTGAGCGCCTCGCTCCATCGCCTCAACGGGTGTCGCTGCCCTGACCTGGTCATGAGTGTCCACGCCGACCGGTCGGATACCGGGCGTCACCCGCAGCAGCCGGGGAGCTACATCCGCGATCACGCCCAGTTCCCTGACCGACGTGATCACCCCCTCACAGCCGGCCTCGCCGGCTAACCGGGCCCGCACGGCCGCCAGCTTCCCCGGTGTCGCGGCCACCCCGGTCGCCGCCAGGGAATCCTGATCCAGGCTGGTGAGAACGGTGATGGCGAGAATCCCCGCGGCGCGCGATCCCGCACCCTCCCGCAGACCCTCGACCGCCGCTTCCAGCATTGCCCTGCCTCCGGCGGCGTGGGCGGTCACCCATCGCGCGCCCGCCTCCCCCAGATGGCGCGCCGCCACGCGCACGGTGTTGGGAATGTCATGCAGCTTCGCGTCAGCGAACACCGGCTTTCCCAGCCGTCCGATCACCCCTACGACGGCGGGTCCGGGACCGGTCAGGAGCTCGAGCCCGACCTTGAACCCGCCCACATGGGGCGACAGATCCCGGGCGAGGCGGGCAGCATCCTCCCCGGTCGGAACGTCGAGGGCCACGAGGATCGGGTTGCGCGGCCGGGTATCGGTGGGGTTCGGTCCATCGGCCATGCTGCTCATGGTAGGGATACCCCCCGGAGCGCTACGCCAACCAGGTCGGACAGCCGTTCCACGCTATGGGACCGGCACCATCTCGCCAGCTCGCGGTCGATGCGCCGCGCCGCCCGGGGTTCCGCGAAGTGGACCGTTCCGATCCCCACCGCGCTCGCTCCCGCCATGAGGTACTCCACCACATCCGCACCCCTGGACACGCCGCCGCACCCCAGGATCGGAAGTCCGGGAATCCGCGCGGCCACCTCCATCACGGCCCGCAACGCTATCGGTTTGAGCGGCGGGCCCGAGTAACCGCCGCTTCCCATGGCCACCCGGGGCGTCCTTGACTCGATATCGATGGCAGCGCCCCACACGGTGTTCCCGATCACGACCCAGTCGGCGCCGGCGTCCCAAACGGCTCCGGCTACCGCCACGATGTCCGAGGCATTGGGGGACAGCTTGGCCGAGACCGGGACCGAGACGGCTTGCCGTACTGCCTCCACCACCCGCGCCGACGCATCCGGATCGAGGGCGATCAGCCCGTGACCGTCGAGGTTGGGACACGACAGGTTGACCTCCACGGCTTCCACGCCGCCGTCCTCGAGTCCCCGGGCGACCTCGGCGAAGCCGCCCGGGCCGTGGCCGACCGCCGAGCCCCACACGGGGACGCCGACGCCGGCCAGCCGGGGGCCGAACTCCGCCAGCCAGGCCTCGATGCCCGGGTTCTGGATGCCTACGGCGTTCAGCATGCCCGCACCTGCGGGCGCCAGGCGGGGGGGCGGGTTACCCACCCAGGGCTCGGGCGCCACGGACTTCGCCACCAGCGCCCCGTAGTAGTCGGGCGAAGCCACCGACACGAAATCGACCGCTGAGCCCACCGTTCCGGACGCTCCCACCAGGGGAGATCGGAGCGTCACCGGCCCCAGCGCCAACGAGCGGTTCAGCGGTGCCAATCCTGCAGGCTCCTCACCTCGTAGACGGCCTCGGGCGAACCTCGCAGGCTCCGGATCACCGCCTCGGCGCCCGCCACCGTGGTGACGATCGGGACCCCGCGCGAAGAGGCGGCCCGGCGCATCAGCCGACCGTCTCCCCTTGCCCGCCGGCCCTGGGGGGTGTTGATGACCATGTCGACCCGGCCTGACTCGATCTGCCACACCGTGTCATCCGGGCCTTCGCCGACTTTGGGAACGGCTTCGGCGGGTATTCCCCGGGCCTGCAGGAAGGCGGCAGTTCCGGGCGAAGCCGCCAGACGCAATCCCAGACCGTGAAGGGCCTCCCCCACCCGGGCGCCGGCCGGCTTGTCGGAATCGGCGAACGAGAGGAACACCGTTCCTGCCTCCGGAATGCCGCTACCCGCCGCCATCATGGCCTTCGAGTAGGCCACTCCCGGTCCCGGACCGATCCCCATCACCTCGCCGGTCGCTCGCATCTCGGGTCCGAGCAGGGTGTCCTCCTCGGGGAACCTGTCCCAGGGCAGTACCGCTTCCTTGCACGCCACGAACCGCGACTCGCCGGGCTCGGTATACATGCCCTCCGCCACCAAGTCCTCCAGCCTGGCCCCCATCATCACCCGCGAGGCGATCTTGGCGAGCGGGATACCCTTGGCCTTGGAGATGAACGGCACCGTCCGGGAGCCCCGAGGGTTGGCTTCCAGCAGGAAGACTTCGTCCCCCTTGACCGCGTACTGGATGTTGATCAGCCCTCGGACCTCAAGCGCTCTCGCCAGATCTCCGGTGGCCTCGACGATCGTCCGGCGGGCGGCCGCGCTGAGGGTGGGGGGTGGGGTGATGCAGGCCGAGTCACCGGAGTGGACGCCGGCCTGCTCGACATGTTCCATGATGCCACCGACCAGCAGCTCCGCTCCGTCGTATATGGCGTCCACGTCGACCTCCACGGCTGCCTCGAGGAAGCGATCGATCAGGACGGGCGCCGAGGCCAGATCGAAGCCGGCCTGCTGATCCTTGCCGTACAGGTCGGCCAGGTAGTCGTCGAGCTCGTCGCCCGAATAGACCACCCGCATGGCCCGGCCGCCAAGTACGTAGGAGGGTCGCGCCAGCACCGGGAAACCGATGGAGCCTGCCACACGGGCCGCCTCGCCGGGGCTGGTGGCGGTGCCGTGCGGAGGCTGGGCAATGCCCAGCTTCCGGCACAGGGCCGAGAAGCGCTCCCGATCCTCGGCCTCGTCGATGCGATCCGGGGAGGTGCCGGCGATGGGCGCACCGTTGGCCTCCAGACGTCCGGCCAGGTTGAGCGGGGTCTGGCCGCCGAGCTGGACCACCACCGCGACGGGATCCTCCGCCTCGCAGATCTCCAGTACGTCCTCCACCGTCAGTGGCTCGAAGTAGAGGCGGTCGGAGGTGTCGTAGTCGGTGGAGACCGTCTCGGGATTGCAGTTGACCATCACGGTCTCGTACCCGGCCTCCTTGAGGGCGAAGGACGCATGCACGCAGCAGTAGTCGAACTCGATGCCCTGGCCGATCCGGTTGGGACCGGACCCGAGGATCACGACGCGGGGGCGGCCGGTCGCCTCCACCTCGCTCTCGTCCTCGTAGGTGGAGTAGAAGTAGGGGGTACGCGCCTCGAACTCGGCGGCGCAGGTGTCGACCCGCTTGTAGGTCGGCCGGATGCCGGCGGCTTGCCGGAACTCCCGGATACCGGCCTCGGACTCCCCCCAGACGTATGCCAGCTGCGCGTCCGAGAACCCCATCCGCTTGGCCTCCCGGACCAGGTCGGCCCGGGGTGCGCCCGCCGCCTCCAACTCGGCCCTGAGCTCGTCGATCTCCGCCATCTGGTCGAGGAACCAGGGATCGATGCCGGTGGATCGGGCCAAGGAGTCCACGCTCCGACCCCGGCGGATCGCCTCCCCCAACTGGAAGATCCGGCCGGAGCTGGGAACTGTCACCGCCTTATCCAGGGCCTGGTCGGACATGGCCCGCAGCGGCGCCTCCCCCGGATCGGCGTTGAGCCCCTGCCGGCCGGTCTCCAGGCTCCGCAGCGCCTTCTGCAGCGCCTCGGGGAAGGTGCGCCCGATGGCCATGGCCTCGCCAACGGACCGCATCGACGTGCCCAGCCGGTCGGGAGCCATCGGGAACTTGGCGAAGTCGAAACGAGGGATCTTGACCACCGTGTAGTCGAGCACCGGCTCGAAGCTGGCCGGGGTGGCGCCGGTGATGTCGTTGGCGATCTCGTCGAGGGTGTACCCGACCGCCAGGAGGGCGGCGATCTTGGCGATCGGGAATCCGGTGGCCTTGGACGCGAGGGCGGATGAGCGCGACACCCGGGGGTTCATCTCGATGATCAACCGGCGCCCGGTGGCCGGATCCACCGCGAACTGGACGTTGGAGCCCCCGGTCTGCACACCGATGGCCCGGAGGCAGGTGATGGCCTCGTTCCGCATCTCCTGGTATTCCCGGTCCGACAGGGTCTGGATGGGGGCCACGGTGATCGAGTCGCCGGTGTGGACGCCCATCGGGTCCAGGTTCTCGATCGAGCAGACGATGACCGCGTTGCCGATCCGGTCGGCCATCACCTCGAGTTCGTACTCCTTCCAGCCCTCCACCGACTCTTCCACCAGGATCTCTTTCACCGGGGAGGCGCTGAGGCCCCGCCGGGCGATCTCCAGGAAGGCCTCTTCGTCCGCGGCCACGCCGGTGCCGCCACCGCCGAGGATGTATGAAGGGCGGACCATCACCGGATAGCCGATGTCAGTGGCCGCCGCCATCGCCTCCTCCATCGATCGGGCGTAGCTGGAACGGGGCGACTCGATGCCCACCGCCGCCATCGTCTCCTTGAACAATCCCCTGTCCTCGGCCCGTTCGATGGCGTCGAAGCCGGCGCCGATCAGCTCCACGCCGAGGTCGTCTATCACGCCGGTGCGCGCGAGCTCCGCGGTCACGTTGAGCGCGGTCTGCCCGCCGAGGGTCGGAAGCAGGGCATCGGGTGACTCGCGTTCCAGAATCCGGGCCACGATCTCCGGCGTTATCGGTTCGAGGTAGGTGGCGTCGGCGAACTCGGGGTCCGTCATGATGGTGGCCGGGTTGGAGTTCACCAGGATGACCCGGTAGCCCTCCGCTCTCAGCACCTTGGCCGCCTGGGTGCCCGAATAATCGAACTCGCAGGCCTGGCCGATCACGATCGGGCCGGAACCGATGACCAGGATGCTCTGGATGTCGGCGCGCCTCGGCATCAGCGGTCCGCCTTTCCGAGCCCGATCAGGCCCAAGAAGTCGTCGAACACCCCTAGCGCGTCGTGGGGCCCTGGCGCCGCCTCCGGGTGGTACTGGACCGACATGGCGGGAATGTCCAGGCATCGCAGCCCCTCCAGGGTCCCGTCGTTGAGGTTCTGATGGGTGGGCCGCACCTCACCGAAGTCGCTTGTGACCTGCCGGGGCAGGAGGTCGGGGCCGGCCAGACCCTTCCGCTCGGGCGCCTCCCGGCCCGCCAACGACCAGAGGTCGACCGCGAACCCGTGATTCTGGGCGGTGATCTCCACGCGGCCGTCCTCCAGGCGTCGGACCGGGTGGTTGCCGCCGTGGTGCCCGAAGGGGAGCTTGAAGGTCGAGGCGCCGAGCGCCAGCCCGATCACCTGGTGGCCGAGGCATATGCCGAACACCGGAACATTGCCGAGCAGCGTTCGCACCGTGTCGATGTTGTGCTCCAGCGGCTCGGGATCGCCCGGCCCGTTGGTGAGGAACACGCCGGTGGGGTCGAGACCGAGAATGTCCTCGGCGGTGCAGGTGGCCGGCAGAACCTGGACCTCCAGCCCGCGGGCGGCCAACCGCCTACCTATGTCGCGTTTCATGCCGAGGTCGATGGCGACCACCCGGCCCACCGGATCACCGTCAGGATCGAACCGGTACGGCTCGGGCGTGGATACGCCGGTGGCCAGGTCCTGACCCTCCATGCGGGGCGCCTCCGCCGCCAGCACCGCCAGCTCGCCGGGCCCCACCCCGGCACCGATCGATACCGGCATCGCCCCCCGATCCCGGAGGTGGCGGGTGAGCCGCCGGGTGTCGAGGTCGGCGAGGGCCACCATCTCGTGGGTCCGCAGGTAGCCGGCGAGAGTCCCCTCGGCCCGCCAGTTGGAGTGCCGCCGGGACAGCGAGCGGACGATCAGGCCACAGGCGGCAGGGCGAGCGGCCTGGTCGTCGTAGTCGCTGACCCCGTAGTTACCGATGTGCGGCGAGGTCATGACCACCACCTGGCCGGCATAGGAAGGATCGGACAGCACCTCCTGGTAGCCGGTCATGGAGGTGTTGAACACGGCTTCTCCCACTCGGACTCCTTCCACGCCCACCGACCGGCCCTCGAAGACCTCGCCATCAGCGGTGACCAGGAACCCGATGCTCATCGAAGCCGTCCGGAGTCCGGAGAGGGCGCGGGTATGTCGAGCCGGGAGTCGTGGGTGAGGCGGCCATCGCTGAACGTGAACCGGACCCGGCCGGCCAGCGGCACTCCCGCAAACAGGGAGTTGGCCGACTTGGACAGGAATCGCTCAGGAGCCCACTGCTCATGCCAATCCACAACCACCAGGTTGGCCGGGATCCCCGGCTCGATCCAGTTCCCGTGCCGCTCGAGTGAGGCAATCGTCGCCGGGGCGACCGACATCCGCTCGAACAGCAGCCCGGGATCCGGATCGAGGGCGGTGCGGACGGCCGCGAAAGCGGTCTCCAGCCCGGTGACTCCGTTGGGCGCCTCCTCGAACGGAACGTCCTTCTCGTGGGCGGCGTGGGGGGCGTGGTCGGTGGCGACCGCGTCGATCACGCCGTCGCGGAGCCCGTCACGGAGGGCATCGATATCGGCAGGGGTGCGGAGCGGCGGATACATCTTGGCCACCGGATCCATCGACAACACCTGCCGGTCGGAGAACCATAGGTGATGCGGGGTCACCTCGGCGGTCACGCTCACCCCCCGGCTGCGGGCGGCGTCGATCAGGTCCAGGGTTCCGGCGCAACTGATGTGCTGGACGTGATAGGCGGCGCCGGTCAACTCGGCGACGGCCAGGTCACGGGCCACGATCACCGTCTCCGCCAGGGCTGGGATGCCCCCCATGCCCAGCAACGACGACACCCAGCCCTCGTGCATGTACCCGCCCCTTCCCAGGCCGGGGTCCTCGGCATGCTGGGCGATCACGCCTCCCCTCGACTGCAGGTACTCCATGGCCCGCCGCAGCAGGCCCGAGTCGGCCACAGTTACCCCGTCGTCGGTGAAGACCCGCACCCCGGCGGCGAACAGGTCGTCCAGATGGGATAGCCGGAGGCCTTCCATCCCCATCGTGATACATCCGGCCGGGATCACGTCGACCAGTCCCACCTGTCGACCCCGGTCGCTGATGTAGCGGGCCAGGTGGCCCGAGTCGGTGGGCGGATCCGTGTTGGGCATGGCGACCACTGCGGTGAAACCGCCGGCGGCGGCCGCCTGCGAACCGGAGGCGATGTCCTCCTTCCATTCCTGGCCCGGCTCCCGGAGATGGGCATGGAGGTCCACGAATCCAGGCCCTACCACCAGGCCCGAGACATCGATCACCTGCCGGCCTGCCGTGGCGCCGTCCGGGCCAGCCCGGAGGGATCCGACGGCGGCCACCCGACCGCCCTCGATGAGGACGTCGGCCCGGGCCTCGCCGCGCGGGGTGAGGACGCCGCCGCCCGCCAGGAGGATCCCGCTCATCACTTGCCCCCCAGCAGGCGGAACAGTACGGCCATCCGCACAGCCACCCCGTTGGTCACCTGGTCCAGGATCAGCGCCCTGGGATGACCGGCCACCATGTCGTCGATTTCCACCCCGCGGTTCATCGGCCCGGGATGGAGCACCACCGCATCGCTGGGAAGGCGGGCGAAGCGGTCGCGGGTCATGCCGTAGCGGGACACGTACTCGGGCAAGGAGGGAAACACCGAGGCCCCGCCCCGCTCGATCTGGATCCGTAACAGGTAGACGGCGTCCACCTGGTCAAGCACCCCGTCGAGGTCATCGGTCGTCTCGACCGGCCAGCCTTCGCGGTCGACCGGCTGGAGGGTCCGGGGCGCCACCAGAACCACCCTGGCACCCAGGGCGGTGAGGGCGAACACGTTGGATCGAGCCACCCGTGAGTGACGGATGTCACCCACGATGGCCACTCGCAGGCCGTCCAGGTCCCCGAATCGCCGGCGCAGCGTGAGGGCGTCCAGCATCGCCTGGGTCGGATGCTGGTGGGCGCCGTCGCCGGCGTTGATGACCTGGCAACCGGTCCATCCGGCTATCCGCCACGGAGCGCCGGTGGCCCGGTGGCGCACCACCATCAGGTCCACGCCCATCGCTTCGATGGTCAGCGCCGTGTCCTTGAGACTCTCCCCCTTGGACAGGGACGAACCCGATGCCGAGAAGCTCATGACGTCCGCCGACAGCGCCCGCGCCGCCCGCTCGAACGACAGCCGGGTGCGGGTGGAACTCTCGAAGAACAGATTGGCCACCAGCTTGCCCTGGAGGGCGGGGACTCTGGGGATGGGACGGGACAGAACCTTGGTGAACTCGTCGGCCAGGTCGAGTATCTCCTCGAGGTCGTTACGTGGAAGGCCTTCGGTGGTGAGGAAGTTCAACTCCGTGCCCCCTCCACCCACACGCCGTCCTCGCCCCCATCGATCTCGCCCAGCCTCACGGAGACCCGTTCGGCGACAGAGGTGGGAAGGTTGCGGCCAACATGGTCGGGACGTATCGGAAGCTGGCGGTGTCCCCGGTCCACCAGGACCGCCAGGCGCACCACCGCGGGCCGTCCGAAGTCGTTCAGGGCGTCCAGCGCTGCCCGCACGGTGCGGCCCGTGTAGAGGACGTCGTCAACCAAGACCACGGTACGGTCGGTGATGTCGACCGGGAGCCGGGTTCCCGACAGCGGGGTGGTGGGCCTGGTCGACAGGTCGTCGCGGTGCAGGCCGATGTCCAGGGAACCCACCGGCACCCGGGCGCCCCTGACCTCCTCGATGGCCGCGGCGATGCGGCGGGCCAGTGGTACGCCCCGGGTGTGGATCCCGACCAGCACCGGAATGACGTCCCTCGACTTCTCGATGATCTCGTGGGAGATGCGGGTAAGCGACCGCCTGACGTCGGCGTCTGCCATCACCATGGGCATGAGCTACCTACGTCCTCCTCAAGGCCGCGCGTCTACCGGAACAGGTGAGGGGAAACGGCACGGGAAGGCACGCTGGAGTGTCTTCGCCGCGGCTCGAGCACCGCTTGGCGCTAACTCGGGTCGCCTTCCCGGCCTCACCGGACCGGATTTAAAGGTTCGGCGCCACGCTAGCAGGATTCGAGCGCCCCGGATTTCGTGTTCCCTCGTCGTCACGCCCCACCAGAACACAGTGGCCGGTCCGAGGGGATCGCCCGCGTTTCCCGACGCACCGGCGGTTCGCAGGCGATAGGGCGGGATCGGTCGATCGAACCCCCGGTTCGTGTCACACCCGCGCTTTACGATGTTGGACAACCGTGAATACCAGTGGTCAGGCCCGGACGTCGACCGGACCATGCGAGGAACAGACCGTCGAGCAGTCCCGCCCGGGACAGGACGGGACGCGCTCGACACCAAGGTGGTGGCGGCAGGGGGAGGGCCCGGCGGGCGAGCCCGCCCGCCGCGACTTTCGCGTTCTTGCGGGCTGGCGATTGCGGCACCACGGGACCAGCCGGGTTCGCAACCCGCCACTAGCGGGTCGCACGAGCAAGACCGCTGAGCAAGAACCCGGTAGAAGGTCCGGTGGATGCGACCGGTCTCAATCCTCCGGCCGCACTTGCCCGGCGAGGGTGGAGAGCACACCGTTGACGAAGGCGCCGCTCTTCTTCGTAGAGAATCTCTTAGCCAACTCGACCGCCTCGTTGAGCACCACCCCCGTCGGGGTTGACTCGTGCGCAAGCTCGTAAAGAGCGAGACGCAGGATGGCCCGATCCACCACCGGCATCCGGTGGAGGGGCCAGCGCTCCGAGGCCGCCGCTATCCGCCGGTCGAGATCGCGTTGATGGGTTCTGACACCCGCAGCGTAGCGCTTGGCCTTGCCGGTAAGCCGAGCGGTCGGGTCTACATCACTCCGGAGGTCAGCTTGGTAGAGAGCGGCGAGCGCCTCGGCCCGCGGGTCGCGGGCGGCCTTGGAAGCACGCTCGACCATCTCCCGGCACCATCAAGCCCGAGAGATGTAGGTACCCGAGCGGGTATCCACCTTGATGGTGTCACCGGCTTCGATGAACAGCGGCGCATGGACCACCAGTCCGGTCTCGAGCGTGACCGGCTTGGTGGCGCCCGACACCCGGTCACCCCTGACCGCGGGCTCCGCCATCGTGACCTCCAACTCGACCGAGGCAGGCAACTCGACGCCGATCGGGTTTTCGTTGTACAGGGGAAGCATCACGGTCGCGCCATCGGTGATGTAGTTGGCGGCCTCGCCCACGTCCTCTTCCGGAATTGCGAACTGGGCATAGGTCTCGAGATTCATGAAGTGGTAGCCCATGTCGTCCCGGTAGAGGAATTGATGGTCCCGGCGGTCGATGATTGCCTGTGGCACGTTCTCATCTGCACGGAAGGTGCGATCGACCACGGCACCGGTGACCAGGTTCTTCAGCTTCATGCGGACGAATGCCCGCCCCTTGCCGGGCTTGACGTGTTGCTGCTCGACTATCAGGAACAGCCCGTCCGGCAGGTCGAGCGCCATGCCCGACTTAACGTCGTTGGTGGAAACCATGAGGCGATTCTAGGAGGGCGGCTCGAAATGAACGGCACGGCCCAAGTCAGCCGGGACGGAGGACGGATGGACCGACTTCAGGAGGCTACGGCACCGGCACATGAATGGTTGGCCGGGTCGGAGATCAACCCGTAATGCCGACCGCCGCCAGGCCGAGTCTCAGCGCTGCCTCGTCCACGTACTCCACCACCGGATCACCGATCTCGCGCAGGAGCACCATGCGGATACCGGAAGCGGTGCGTTTCTTGTCCCGCTGCACCAGCCGGAGGACGGCGTCGGGAGTGGCGGTGTCGATGCGGGTCGGCAGGCCCAGACGCTCCAGCGGGACCCGCACCCGGGCTTCGTCGAACCCGAGGCGATCGGCGGAAATGGCCGCGGCCGCCACCATTCCCACCGCCACGGCGAGGCCATGGGGTAGCCCGCACACCACCTCGATGCCGTGACCCAGGGTGTGCCCGAAGTTGAGGATCGCCCGCCGGCCGGTCTCCCGGAAGTCCTCCGAGACCACCTCCGCCTTGACCACCACCGCCCGCCTCACCACGTCGGCCATAGGAAAGGCCGGACCATGCTTTATGAGCAGCTCCACCAACTCCGGATCCGCTATGAAGCCGGCCTTGACCGCCTCGGCCGAACCTTCCAGCAGGAGCGGCTCCGGGAGCCGACTCAGCACGTCGAGGCTGATGACCACGCGAGACGGGTGCCAGAAGGATCCGACCAGGTTCTTGCCCATCACGTTGATGCCGGTCTTGCCGCCGATGGAAGCATCGATGGCCCCCAGCAGCGTGGTCGGCACCAGGACCGACTCGATGCCTCTCAGCCAGGTGGCCGCCACGAAGCCGGCCAGGTCGGTCACCGCCCCGCCCCCGACACCGACGATGGTGTCGTGCCTGCCCAGGTTGAGATCGGCCAGCCGGTCGTACAGCCCCGCCAGCGTCTCGATCGACTTGGCCTCCTCGCGGTCGGGCACCTCGACCAGAGTTGCCCCAGCCCCGGAACCGAGCAGCTCGCGCACTGACTCGGCAACAGGGCGGGAGCCCGGCTGGCAGATGATCGCCGCCTGCTCGCGGCCGGATGACGCCGGCAGGACACGGTGGGGCAGGCCGGGGCCGATCAGCACCTCCGACCCGTCATCGACCGCGATCCGGGCGCAACCGGCCAACTCGGAGACCACGCGGTCGACCGGGCGGTCCGCATCGATCCGGTAGTGCGCGGCCTGCGTGTAGAGGCTGTGGCGACCGGCCAGAATCTCCGCCAATCGGGATGCGACCTCCGCACCGGCGAGCAACGGACGATCCTCCCCCCTGATCCGCCCGGCGAGCACTCCGGCGGGTGCATCCAGCCACGCCACCACTCCGGAGCGGCGCATGGCTTCCACGCCGGCCGGGTCGAGCACCACTCCCCCGCCGGTCGCAATCACCCGCCCGGCGGCGCCCGACGGCGACTCACCGGCCAGGCGGCGTATCTCGGCACTCTCCATCTCGCGGAAAGCCGCCTCGCCCTGCTCCTCGACGACGCTTGCAATGGACTTGCCGGCTCGCTCCTCCACCATCGAGTCGGCATCCACGAACTCGCGATCCATGGTGGCGGCGATGCGGCGACCGACCGTGCTCTTCCCGCTGCCCATCATGCCGATGAGCCAGAGGTTTTCCATCGCCCCGACCTTCAGGGCGCCATCAGAACGTGCGGATACGGTGCCGGTAGGAGGTCACGTTGACGACGAAGTCCTCGACCGTGTCGCCGCCGAACTTCCGTTGGAGCTCCTGGGCCGCCACGATGGCCACCATCTGCTCGGCCACCACGCCGGCGGCGGGCACCGCGCAGACATCGGAACGCTCCCGGAAGGCCACCTCGGGCTCCTTGGTCACCACGTTCACGGTGGGGAGCGGGCGCATCACCGTCGACAGCGGCTTCATCGCCACCCGAACCCGCAAGGGCTGGCCCGTGGTCATTCCTCCCTCGATGCCCCCGGCCCGGTCGGTGTTGCGGAAGAACTCCCCGTCCTCGTAGTAGATCTCGTCGTGAGCGACCGAGCCCCGGCGGCGGGACGACTCCAGGCCGTCGCCGACCTCCACGGCCTTCATGGCCTGGATCGACATCAGCGCCTCGGCCAGGCGGGCTTCGATACGCCGGTCCCATTGGTCATAGGAACCGAGGCCTGGCGGGAGGCCGTGGACCAGCACCTCCACCACTCCCCCGAGCGTGTCGCGGTCCGACTTGGCCCGCTCGATCTCGGCGACCATCATCGCCTCCGTCTCGGTCCCGAACGCCCGTACCGATGAAGCGTCTATGGCGGGCAGGTCCTCGAGCGTGGGCAGGTCCTCGGAATCGGAGACGGCTTCGCCGATCGCGACGACATGGCTTACCACCGTCGCGCCGATGCTGGACAGCAACTGCTTGGCGAGGTAGCCGGCCACGGTTCGGGCCGCGGTCTCCCGGGCCGATGCCCGCTCCAGGATGTTGCGGGCGTCCTTGGTGTCGTACTTGAGCATCCCCACCAGGTCGGCATGCCCCGGCCGGGGCGTGGTCATCGGCCGCTTGGGAACGCCGGGATCGGGCGACATCTCCTCCTGCCAGCGGGGCCACTCGGTGTTGCGGATGATCACCGCCACCGGAGAACCGAGCGTGCGGCCATGGCGGACCCCACCCATGATCTCCAACTCATCCTTCTCGATCTTCATGCGGGCGCCCCGGCCGTAACCGAGGCGGCGCCGGGCCAGCTCGTAGCCGAGACCCTGGCGGGACACCTCCATCCCGGCGGGAAGCCCGTCGACGATGGTCACCAGCCCGGGCCCATGAGACTCACCGGCGGTAAGGAAACGCAACATGCCCCGGATGCTACCCCGCCCCGACCCTGGTACCACTCCAGTCCGCCGACCGCAGACGGATGGCCGGGCGCCGCCAGGTCCGAAAGGTAGGCTTACCCGGCGCGAGAACTCACACCCAGTATGACTTGGCGTGGTTAGCCACTCGCTCGGTTGGTGCCATTAGTGCGGGAGCGTATCGCGGAGCGGCCCCATGGACGCTCGTCCAGGAGGCCGCGCCGTGTGTGGCGATCGGAGTGTGGGGTCAGCTTCCCGTCCCCTCGCCGCCGCCGTGTTCGCCGGACCCCTCGCTGCTCCCGTGTTCGCCGGCGCCTTCGCGGCCTTCGCCGCCGCCTTCCGAACCCTCGGAGCCTTCAGAGCCCTCACTGCCGGATCCATGCTCGCCGCCACCCTCGGCGCCGCTCGGACCCACCTCGGCATGCGGGCTCCAGCCATCGAACGGCGTGGCAGTAGCCGGTAGGTGCACGTAGGCGATCTCGCCCGGCTTCAGATCCACCGGCGTGGTCGGACCGAGCTCGACTCCGTTGGAGAGATGCACCTCCACCCGGACCCGGGTCAGAACGTTGTTGGTCACGTTCTCCACGGCGCCGATGAAGGCGTTGGCGCCGGGGTCGTACCCCACCACGAGGCGGGCGCCCGCTCGGACTTCGTCATAGATGTCGGTCAAGGCCAACCGGTTGCCCGACTCCTCACTACCGCCCTCGGAACCTCCGGACCCTTCCGAGCCCTCGGGGCCATCACCACCGCCGCCTTCAGCGCCCTCGCCTCCGTGGGGAACGGGGCCGGTGCCGCCACAGTCGAAGATCTCCATGTGGACCACATACCCGTCGAAGGCAACACCCGCCAGCGTGGGCTCGTCAGCCACCGCCAGGGCCGAGGTCGCCAACTGTCCCGGACTGAGATGACCCATAAGGTCAGGACCGAGTTCCCCGACTGTCCGGCTGCCCAGCTTGAGATGGGGCTCGGCCTGCACGTAGCAGAGAACCTGCTGCTGCATGTTCTGGACCGTCGTGTGAACGGTCTGGGTCGCGGTGTCGAACCGGGCCGAGACGCTCAGGCCACCGAGAGTACCGTTCCATGTCCGGTCGAGCGGGGTGATCGCACTCGACATGGCGGCCTCGTTCTCGCCACCGGCCTCGGGCGTACCCTCAGGCGCCTCACCCATGCCGCTCTCACCGGAACCCTCACCGCCAGAGCCCTCACCGCCGGCACCGTGTTCACCAGAACCCTCGGCACCGCTCTGACCCACTTCGGCATGCGGGCTCCATCTATCGAAGGGCGTGGCGGTAGCGGGCAGCACGACATCGGCGGCCTGGCCCGGTGCCAGGTCCATCGGAGTGGTCGGACCGAGCTCGACCCCGTTCGACAGATGCACCTCTATCCGGACGCCGTCGAGAATGTTGGTGGTCACGTTCTCCACGACACCCACGAACGCGTTGGTAGCGGGGTCATAGGCCATGACGAGACGGGCGCCGGAACGAACCTGATCGAAGGTGTCGTTCAAGGACAGTTGACTGCCGGACTCCTCACTGCCGCCGCTCTCGGAGCCTCCCGAGGCCTCGCCACCGGCTCCGTGCTCGCCAGAACCCTCGGCGCCGCCAACGGCCTCCTGGACGGCCGTGGCAGATCGATGCTCGGCGGCGCCGTCCCCTCCACAAGCCGCCAGTCCCACGGCCAGGGCTACGGAGGCCACACCGGCTACCACCCACCGGACCCACTTGAACGGCCTTCGCTCGAACGAGGCGCCGGACCCGATCTGCCGGTTCGCCGGGTGTCCCTGATTACCCATGATCTTTCTCCTTGTCAGCTGGACGATCAATGTCGACGCCATCGTGCGCGTTCAGCCTGTGAGTTTCCTGAACCCCACCTGAGCATTACCTGAGAATCCCGAGCCGCAGGCAGTGGCTCCTTCGCGGATAGCCGGTAACCCGGTCGGCGAACGGCGCGAACTAGAGGTGGAAGCCGATTACACCCAACAACCGTCCTGTCGGGATTCGATACAGCCAGACCGGGCGGCTGTTCATAATTGAACACATGCCACCATCTACTAAAGGAGAGTATTAACGCCTGATAAATGGTAGGTGCAAGGGCAGCTTGCGGCTACCCTGTGAATCGGAGATGACAAGCTTCCTCGTTAGGGGTCCGACCCGGCTGCACGGGCACTTCGAGCCGTCGGGCAACAAGAACGCCGCTCTGCCGATCATCGCCGCCTGCCTGCTCACCGAAGAGCCGGTCACTCTCCACAACGTCCCCCAGATCGGCGACGTCAAGTCCCTACTCCTCATCCTGGAGGGTATGGGGGCCTCGGTCACCAGCCCGGACCCGGGGACCTTCCGTATCCATTGCAACGGGATGACCGGCTCGGAGATCTCCGAGGAGCAGGCCAGCATCATCCGGGCTTCAATCCTGCTGGCCGGCCCTTCCCTGGCCCGCTTCGGCGAGGTAACCCTCCCTCCGCCGGGTGGAGACGTCATCGGACGCCGCCGGATCGACTCCCACGTGCACGGTCTCGAAGGACTCGGCGCCTCCTACAGCTTCCTGGACGGTCACCGGTTCCGGGCCGGAACGCTCAAGGGATCGGTGGTGTTCATGGACGAGCCGTCCGTGACCGGCACCGAGAACCTGATCATGGCCTCCGTTCTCGCCGAGGGCCATACCACCATCGAGAACGCCGCCTGCGAACCGCACGTCCAGGATCTGTGCCACTTCCTGAACACCCTCGGCGCCCGCATCTCCGGCATCGGCAGCAACATCCTCCAGATCGACGGTGTGGAGCGCCTGAGCGGCGGCGAGTACACCATCTGCCCCGATCACATCGAGGTGGGGAGCATCATGGCGCTGGCTGCCGTGACCCGTTCGCCGATCACGATCGGCGGGTACCGGCCGGAGATGAACAAGCCCATCGATCTGGGCTGGGCTCGCCTGGGGATCCAATACGACCCTCTGCCGGATGACATCGCCCAGATGCGCTTCAACGGACCGCTGACCGTGCTGCCCGACCTGGGTGGCGCCATTCCCAAGATCGAGGACGGGCCGTGGCCGTCCTTCCCGGCCGATCTGACCAGCATCGCCCTGGTGGCCGCCACCCAGGCGTACGGTTCGATTCTCATCCACGAGAAGATGTTCGAATCGAGGATGTTCTTCGTGGACCGGCTGATCGTCATGGGCGCCCAGATAGTGCTGTGCGATCCTCACCGGGCGGTGGTAATGGGGCCCAACAAGCTGACCCCCAGCACCATGTCCAGCCCCGATATCCGGGCCGGGATGGCCCTCCTCATCGCGGCGCTGGTGGCGGAGGGCGACAGCGTCATCCACAACGCTGAGCAGATCGAGCGAGGTTACGAAGGGATCGACACCCGACTCGGCATGATGGGTGCCGACATCCGGCGAATCGACTGAGGCGGGTCACGAGAACCCTGCCGAGCTACTCGCCGCGGGGATCCCAGGTGAAGTAGCGGGTGATGATCACCATCCCGAACAGCAGCCACAGGGCCATGACGCCCAAGTGTTCCCACCCGAGTATCGGGCTCTCGTGAAGCGGGTTGAAAGCCTCACCGAACGGCCCGGCAAAGTGCTTCAGGGGGAAGACATCGCCCAGGATCTTCAACCACCGCGGCGCATCGTCCAACTGGATGAAGATCCCCGAGACGAAAGCCATCGGCAGGAACACACCGTTCGCAGCCGCCGGGGATGAGTCGGCGTTCTTGAGAACCGCGCACACCGCCAGGCCCAGCGCTGAGAACGTGGCGATCCCTACGACGAAGACCACCAGCGCGGTTCCGAGGTTGGCCCACACCATCCGGAAGTCGAAGAAGGCCCACCCCAGGAGGAACATCAGGCCCACCGACAGGACGGCCATCCAGACCCCGGAGCAGATCCGGCCCGCCATGTAGACCCAGGCGGGCAGCGGTGTGCCCCTGACCCGCTTCAAGACACCCTGGTCCCGGGCGTAGGAAACGCCGATCGCCAGGTTGCTGAACGATGACGATACGGCGGCGAACACGGCCATGGCAGGGGCGAAGAACTGGGAGAAGCTGTAGCCGCCATCCACCTCGACATCCCCGAAGATGACGCTGAACAGGATCAGGAAGATCACCGGGAGAGCCAGGGTGAAGAAGGCGGCGGCGGGGGTGCGCCAGAACACGCGGTTGTTGTGGCGGGTCTGACCCCAGAGGAGTGACGCGTAGCGGCGGGCGCTCATGACCTCTAACCCCCGCTCTCGGTCTCGCCCACGATGTGGAGGTAGACGTCCTCGAGGCTGGGCCTGGTCACCTCCAGGCCATCCAAGTCGACACCCCGCTCCGTGGCCCAGCTGGTCAGCACCAGCAGATCGGAGGTCACCGAGGTGGATCGGTAGGTGACGGTGTGGCCGGTCATTACGGGTCCGCCCTCCAGTCGGGGAGGCCGGTCCGAACCCTCGACGGTGAACGAGATGGTGCTGGCCGCCCGACCCTCTCCCAGCGTGTCGGCGGTTCCTTCGGCGACGATGGAACCATCGGCCAGGACGATGATCCGATCCGCCAGATGCTGGGCCTCGTCCAGGTAATGAGTGGTGAGCAGGATGGTCTTGCCCAACTCGGTCAGGCCTTCGATCATCGCCCACGACTTGCGGCGCGCGGACGGGTCGAACCCCGTGGTGGGCTCGTCCAGGAACACCAACTCGGGATCCCCGGCCAGCCCCAGTGCGAGATCGAGCCTGCGCTTCTGCCCGCCGGAGAGGGTCTTGATCCGGGCGTCGGCCTTACCGTCCAGCCCTACCAGATCGATCAGCTCGTCCGTGGGCAGCCGGCGGGAATACGACCGGGCGTAGATGTCGATGGCCTCCCTGACCGTGAGCACCATCTCGATACCGGTCTCCTGGAGGACGATGCCGATCCGGTCGCGAAACTCGCGCCCGCCGGATGATGGATCGTGGCCCAGCACGCTGATGTCGCCTCCGTCCGCCCGGCGGTAGCCCTCCAGGATCTCCACCGCGGTCGTCTTGCCGGCGCCATTCGGACCGAGTATCGCCAGCACCTCGCCCTCATCGACCGTGAAGCTGACCCCTGCCAGCGCGGTAACGGAGCCGTAGTTCTTGGTGAGGTTTTCAACGCTGACTACCGGGGACACGATGGCTCCGGGAGAGGTGATGGCCGACCGAGGCGCTCTCCGTCATGTCTACCCATGATCAAGCCTCCGCTCGTCGTACCAGCCTGCCGCAAGACTTTAGTTTGCGTTACAAACCAGGATAACAACCAAGGGTTTGTCGCGCAAACTTGTTGAACGCCGGTTGACCTTCCGGACTGGCTTGGATCGGTGGCCAGGCCCGGCGTCGATCCGGGGACCTCTGCTTTTTCAGAGCAGCGCTCTACCGACGGAGCTACCTGGCCGCTGAGTTACGAGAACCGGCTGCGGGATAGCCGGTTCTCGTGGCGGGGACGACGGGATTTGAACCCGCGACCTCCGGCTTGACAGGCCGGCGTGAACTCCAGGCTTCACCACGCCCCCGAACCGCCCACCAGGTTAACCCGCTCCCGCACGAGAAGCCAGAGAACCGGGTGGAGCCCGGGAGTATAGGGACTTACAGGCTCTTGGCTCAGTCAAGAGCCGAGGCCATCACCTCCAGCAGGACGTCCACATCGTCGTCGTCCACGTCGAGATGAGTGACGACACGGCAGGTCCGCTCATCGCGGGGTGAGATGAGCACTTCCGCCTCGCGGGCGGTCTCGATCAACTCCGCCGAGCCGGGCCCGTCCGGAGCCATCCGGAATATCACTATGTTCGTCTCCACCGGCAACACGCTCTCCACCCGAGCCATGCCGGCGAGGGCCGTCCCGATGCGGGCCGCGCGGGCATGGTCATCAGCCATCCGATCCACATGATGGTCGAGGGCGTAGAGGCCCATCGCGGAGAGGATTCCGGATTGGCGCATCGCCCCACCCCACTGCTGCTTCCACCGCCAGGCCCGATCGATGAAGTCCTGCTCGCCGGCCAGGACCGCCCCCACCCCTGCGCCAAGGCCCTTGGTCAGGTCGATCCAGACGCTGTCCATACCCTCGGCCATGCGCGCCGCCGAGATTCCGGTCGCGACCACCGCGTTCAGCAGGCGGGCCCCGTCCATGTGGGTAACGAGACCGGCCTCGTGGGCTACCTCCGCCACCTCGTCGATGACATCGAGAGGCCAGATCGCCCCGCCGCCCAGGTTGGCGGTCTGCTCGATCGATACCAGCCGGGAGGGAGGCATGTAGCGGGACTCGGGCCGGGTGGCCCGAGCGACCTACTCACCCGTGAAGATCCCGTGGTCCCCGTCGAGCGGGTGGATCATGGCGCCGGCCAGAGCCGCCGGGCCACCCGACTCGTAACCGATGATGTGACTGCTCCAGTGCGCGATCACCTCATCGCCGGGATCGATGTGGACCTTGATGGCGATCTCGTTGCACATGGTGCCTGAAGGCAGGAACAGGGCCGCTTCCTTGCCCAGCAATTCCGCAACCCGATGCTCCAGCCGGGTGGTGGTGGGGTCGCCGGCCATCTGCTCGTCTCCGACCTCGGCCTCGAGGACCGTGGCCCGCATCGCCGCGGTCGGCCTGGTCTGGGTGTCGGAGTAGAAGTTGTGCATCACGGCCTCCATGGAAAGGTGCTCGGAACGTCCCGCAGCCGGACGGCTCCGACATGTTCCCATGTATTACCGGGGCCAGACAATGGCGAACCGACCGTCCCATTGTCGCGTCCCCTACACCAGCACGCCCAAGGGCGCGACGGCTATCCGGTCGTCCAGCCGGTAGGCGAACCGCCCGGGATGAATGACCAGGCCGGCGCGGAACCGGTCTCGGAGTTGCTCTCGCAGCCAGATCAGATGCCGGGCTTCGGAGCGTTCCACGGTTGCCGCAGCCCTGGCCTCCACAGCGATCACCGATCCGTCCGGAAGGTCCGCGATCAGATCCACCTCGTGGAGTCCCTTGGCCGTACGCAGGTGGGAGAAGCGCCAGCCCAGGCCGAGGGCATCGCTTGTCGCCCTCATGTGGCATACCACCGTGCTCTCGAACAGGCTGCCCAGACGTTGCCGGTCGAACCGCAGGGAATCTCTGGTGTCGTAGTGGTCGGCGGCGGCAAGGGCGGGATCCACGAAGTGCCGCTTGGACCGCCTCGTCAGCTGCTTGAGCCGGTTGCTCGACCAAGCGGGCAACTCTTCGATGATCCCGAGACGGGTCAGCAGGTCGTGATAGCTGTCCGCCGTGGCTCTGGACACGCCGGCGGCCTGCTGGATCCCGGACTGATCGGCGGTCGTCCCGATCACGGCGCCGTAGGCCCGGAGGTACCGCCGGACCCTCCGGGGGCTACGGGCACGGGCGTCGATCTCCGCCAGGTCGCGCGAAGCGGACAGATCGAAGTAGTTGCGAAGTGTCTCCTGGTGATCGGCCTCCGCAAGATGGCGATAGCCGGGCAGTCCCGAGATGACGGCGGCAGCAAGCTGCTCGGCAGGCGTGTACGGTGACTCCGAACCGCGCAACGCCTCGATCCCTTGCTCAGCCAGATGGCCGAGAGAGGCGGCCGGAGTGACGCCCCGGCGTTCCGAGAGGGTCATGGGTCGGAGGCGGACCTGGAAGAAGCGTCCTGCTCCGGTATGGATGGGCGCGTTGACGGCGGTCCGTTCCGAACCGTTCAGGATGAAGCGGCCAGGGGAGCGATCTTCGTCGACCATCAGGCGTACGACGTCCCATACCTCGGGCACCCGCTGCCACTCGTCGATGAGCAACGGTGTTTCGGCACCGGCCAATATGGCCTCCGGGTCACCCCGGACGGCGGCCGCCTGCCTGGGATCATCCAGACGGACCATCGACTTGGTCGAACGGGAGGCTGTAGTCGTCTTTCCGGCACCCCGGATCCCCGCCAGCAACACGGCTGGATGAACCGACATCAAGCGATCCAGTTGCTCGTCCAAGTGCCGACGAAGGTAGGTCATGATCGTTATCCTAATCCGATGAACCTATTATTCCTAATATATTAGGAAAAAAAGGCATAACCTATTAGCAAAACGTGGCACAGACGCTGGTCCTACCGCCTGGCGATCACCTGGCTGCGTTCGGGGCCGACCGACACCCAGTTGACCGGAACACCGGCCTGATCCTCGATGAAATCGATGTAGCGGCGGGCCGGGCCGGGGAGGTCCTCGAATCTACGGGTGCCCGTGATGTCCTCGTCCCAGCCGTCCAGCTCCTCGTAGACGGGAGAGCAGTTGTATAGAACCCGCTGCTGGCGCGGGAACTCCGAATACGTGTCGCTCCCCGACCGGTAGCCGGTGGCGGCCCGGATCGTGTCGAAACCCGACAGGACGTCGAGCTTGGTGATGAAGAGTTCGGTGAGCGAGTTGACCCGGCGGGCATAGCGGAGGGCCACCAGATCGAGCCAGCCGCAGCGCCGGCGCCGTCCCGTCACCGTGCCGTACTCCCCGCCCACATCCACCATACGATCGCCCGCCTCGTCCAGCAGCTCGGTAGGGAACGGACCGCTGCCGACCCGTGAAATGTAGGCCTTGGCCACGCCCACCACCCGGTCCAGCACCTTGGGACCGACTCCGGCGCCGATCGCCGCCCCTCCGGCGGTGGGGTTCGAGGAGGTGACGAACGGGTAGGTGCCGTGGTCGATGTCGAGCAGGGTGCCCTGCGCCCCCTCGAAAAGCACGTCCTTCCCGCCCGCCAGTGCCTCCCAGATCAGCAAGGAGGTGTCGTCCACCATCGGTAGGAGCCGGTCCGCATACCGCAGATACTCGTCCACGATCCCGGAAGACTTCATCGGAAGCTGGTTGTAGACCCGGGTGAGGATCTTGTTCTTCTCGGTCAGGACCGTCTCCAGCTTGTCGGCGAAGATCGCGGGGTCGAAGAGGTCTTGTACCCGGATCCCGGTGCGGGCGACCTTGTCGGTGTAGGCGGGACCGATCCCTCGCTTGGTGGTCCCGATCCGGTTGCGACCCAGGTAGCGCTCCATGACCGTGTCCAGCTTGCGGTGGTAGGGCATGATCAGATGGGCGTTGCCCGAAATGCGGAGCCGGGAGGGGTCGATGCCCCGCTCCTCCAGCATGGACATCTCCGCCAGCAACACTTGGGGATCGATGACCACGCCGGAGGCGATGACGGGCGTGACCCCCGGATACATGACCCCCGACGGCACCAGGGACAGCGCGAAACGTTCCGAACCGACGACGATGGTGTGGCCGGCGTTGTTACCGCCCTGGTACCGGACCACGCAGTCGGCATCCCTGGCGAACAGGTCGGTCACCCGACCCTTGCCTTCGTCGCCCCACTGGGCGCCCAGCACCACCGTTGCGGGCATGACTACCGGCTACCCGGGCGACCCGATGGCATGGCTCTCACTCCCGGCTCGCGCCGGCGCCTACTTCGACACATCGAGGCGGAGTGTATTCCCTAGGAGGGCTCCCTCCGACCGGACTACGTATGCTGAGGCGAGATGGCGGAGGCGCGGATCAGCAGGGAAGAACGGCGGCGGCGGTTGGTGTTGCGCCACCACCTCCATCCCGATCATGGGGCCGCCTCGGCCACCGAGGCGGCCGGGCGGCTGGTGGGCCTGCACTCCAGCGACCCGACCACGGTCTTCCTCTCAGCCCGGGCCCGGGTGCCGGGGATCACCGTCGCCGACGTGGAGCGTGAGCTCTACGACCGGCCCAGCCTGTTCCGGGTTCTGGGGATGCGGCGCACGCTGTTCGCAGTTCCGGCCGGACAGGTACCGCTCCTCCGCCATGGCTGCGCCCTCAGGCTGGCGCCGGCCGAACGGAAACGCCTGGTCGGATACCTGGAGGACCAGAATCTGGCCCGAGACGGCGAGGCTTGGATCCGGCGGGTGTCGGATGCGACCGTGGAGGCCATTGCCCGGCGCGGTGAAGCAGCCGCCATGGAGCTGCGCGAGGACGTGCCCGAACTCAAGCTGACCCTCGAGTTCGGGAAGGGAAAGACGTGGGGCGGGAAGGTGGGGGTCTCGACCCGGGTCCTGTTCCTGCTGGCCTGCGAAGGGCGGATCATCCGGGCCCGGCCCCGCGGATCGTGGATCAGCGGGCAGTACCGCTGGACCATTCCGGTCGGGCTCATTCCGGGTGAAGTCCCCGACCTCGATCCGTCCGAGGCCCGTGCGAAGATCCTGGAACTCTGGTTGCGCACCTACGGACCCGGGACCATGGCCGACTTGAAGTGGTGGTCGGGATGGCCCCTCCGGGATGTCCGGGCGGCCCTCGGATCGCTAGAAGTCACCGAGGTGGAGACTGGCGAAGGACTCGCCCTAGTCCTCAAGGACGACTTGGAGCCCACCCCGCCCTCCGAGCCCCGGGCGGTGCTGCTGCCGTCGCTCGACTCCACAGTCATGGGATGGCGGAACCGGGACTGGTACCTGGGTGACCACGCCGGGCCTCTCTATGACCGCAACGGGAACGCCGGACCGACCGTGTGGTGGAAGGGCCGGGTGGTGGGCGGGTGGGCCCAGACCCGGGCAGGCCGCATCTCCTACCGCCTGCTCGAAGACGTCGGTGGTAAGGGAGCGGCCGACGTTGCCCGAGTGGCGGCGGATCTAGAGGACTGGATGGGCCCGACCCGGGTCACTCCCCGGTTCCGGACCCCGCTCGAGAGGGAGCTGGCCGGCTGATCCGGCAGCGGTAACCGCGTCCGGGAAGCCTAGACCGCGAAACCCCTTCTCAAAGGGCGGTGCCAGGGGTAACCTCTCGCCCATGCCCAGGATCAGAGCCGCCAGCATCGCCGAGCACAAGGTGATCACCCGCGCCTTGATCCTCGACAAGGCCCAGGAGTTGTTCGCCACCTGGGGGTACGAGGACACTTCGTTCGGAGACATCGCCGCCGGGGTGGGGATGGGCCGCACCACCCTATACGACTACTTCACCGACAAGGACGACCTGCTGGCCTCCCTCGTCGAGGAGACGCTCCCGCCGACGATCAGGGACCTGATATCCCGGATTCCTGGTGACGCCACACCGGTTGCACGCCTGCAACACCTGGTGGTGATCACCCTCGAGTTCCTGGCCACCGAGCCCACCCTGGGCCGGTTACTCCACCGGGAGGTGCACAAGCTCTCCGAATCGGCTCGACAGCGGGTGGCGGTCGCTCACCAGTCGCTGGCGCGAGAATTCGTGGATACCTATCGGGCCGGTGTCGAGGCGGGTGATCTGAAGACGCTTCCACCCGGGCTCGCCGGCCGCTTCCTCAACGACATGATCATGTCCGCCGCGCAGGCGTTGATCGATGCCGACGACCCCGGTGCGGCGTTACCGACCGTTGCCGGAGCAATGACCGACCTTTTGTTCCACGGACTGGCCGATCGTGAGGCACTCCAAACGGACCGGAATGTGGTGGCAGACCTGCCGCGCGCGGACCTGAGGGAGTTGCGAGGGTGACGGGCGCCGGCGCCGACCATCCTTTCCTGGTCCGGGAACTCTCCCAGCTCGAGTTCGTCCGGCGGGTTCTGGCCCAGGCCGAGCGCGAGCGCACCCCCCTGCTGGAGCGGGTCAGATACATAGCCATCGTGAGCGAGCTGATCGACGAGATCTACCAGGTGCGGGTCGCCGAGCTCGAGGAGAAGGTGGACGCCGGATTCGAGGACCTGCTGAGATCGGGGATGTCGGCGCCGGACCTGCTGGACCGGATCCGGTCGGTGGTCATTGAGATATGCGAGCAACAGAGCCGCGTATTCCGCACGGAACTGCAGCCCGCATTGGATCGCCGCGGCATCCATATCCTCTTGTGGGATGCGCTGGACGACGCGGACCGGGACTTCCTGCACGATGTGTTTCACGACCAGGTGTATCCGGTTCTGACACCGCTGGCGGTCGATCCGGCCCATCCGTTCCCCTACATATCCAACCTGTCCATGAACCTGGCGGTCATGGTGAGGGAGACCGAGACCGGCCAGCAACGTTTCGCCCGGGTGAAGGTTCCGCCCATCCTGCCGCGCTTCATCGAGCTTCCCGACCGGCGCGGGTTCGTGCCGCTCGAACAGCTGATCTCCGCCCACATAGATGAGCTGTTCCCCGGCATGCAGGTTTCCAAATGCCACCCGTTCCGGCTCACCCGTAACACCGACTACGAGTTGGCCGAGTTCGAGACCAACGACCTGCTGGCCGCACTGAAATCCGAGATCGGCCGGAGGCGTCGCGGCCAGGTGATGCGGTTGGAGGTGGAGCGGGACATCGACCCGGACGTGCTGCACCTGCTGATGCGGGAACTGGAGATCAAGGACCGCCATGTCTATCGCATCGCGGGCCTGCTGGACCTCGGCTCGCTGACGACACTGGCCAATCTGGATCTGCCGGAACATCGCTGGAAGCCGTTCCCTCCGGTGGTGCCGGCCGGACTCTCCACCAAGCGTTCCTTCTTCGACCTCGTCAGCGAGCGCGATCTCATGGTCCATCACCCCTACGAATCGTTCGCCGCCTCGACCGCCGAGTTCGTACGCGAAGCCGCCCATGACCCGCATGTGCTGGGAATCAAGCAGACGTTGTATCGCACATCATCGAACAGCTCCATCGCCCGCTCCCTGATCACCGCCGCCGAGTTGGGTAAGCAGGTGGTGGCACTGGTGGAACTGAAGGCCCGCTTCGATGAGGAACGCAACATCGAGCGGGCCCAGGCGCTGGAGGAGGCCGGAGTGCATGTGGTCTACGGGCTGGTCGGGCTCAAGACCCACGCAAAGCTGTGCCTGGTGGTTCGCCATGAGGACGGTCGCCTGGCCCGCTACGTCCACACCTCCACGGGCAACTACAACGAGAAAACCGCCCGGATGTACGAGGACGTGGGCCTGTTCACCAAGGATCCGCAGATCGGCGCCGATGTCAGCGACCTGTTCAACCACCTCACCGGCTACAGCAAGCAGAAGTCCTACCGGAAGCTGGTGGTCGCGCCAACCGAGCTTCGCGACCATTTCCTTGAGATGGTCAGGCGCGAGTCCGAGCACGGAGATGGACACATCGTCGCCAAGCTCAACGGCCTCGTCGACGAGCGGATGATCAGCGCCCTTTACGAAGCCTCCCGGGCGGGGACCCGGATCGACCTGATCGTCCGAGGGGTGTGCTGTCTGCGGCCGGGGGTTCCCGGGCTGAGCGAGAACATCACGGTGCGGTCGATCGTGGGCCGGTTCCTGGAGCACTCCCGCATCCTCCGGCTCGGAAGACCGGAGCGGGGATTCCAGTACTACATCGGCTCGGCCGACCTGATGCCTCGCAACCTCGACCGGAGGGTGGAAGCGCTGTTTCCGGTCGAGGACCAGGAAGCCCAGCACCGGCTTGAGGAAATCCTCGACCTGTGCCGGGCCGACGATCACCTGTCCTGGGTACTCCAACCGGACGGCACTTACGAGCCACGGGGACAGAAGCGAGGTCTCGAACTCCACCAAGCGCTCATGGATCTGGCCCTGGAGCGATCCCGCAGCGCTCGCAGCCGGTAACCCGATGCCCGACCTCATGCTGCTCCGGCACGCCAAGTCGGACTGGAATGCCGGCTATGGCACCGACCGGGACCGACCCCTCAACAAGCGGGGGGTCCGGTCAGCCCGGGCTATCGGAGAGTTCGTCGCCCGCTACCGATTGATGCCCGAGCTGGTGCTGGCGTCACCGGCGGTCCGCACCCTGACCACGGCCCGACTGGCGGCCGAGGCGGGTGGATGGAACAGCCCCATCGAGGTGGTTCCGCAGCTCTACGGAGCCGATCGTGGGGATGTCCTCCAGATGGTTCGGGAAGTCACCGGAGCGGAACGGCTGATGGTGGTCGGGCACGAGCCCACCATGTCCGGTGTGCTGGAGTACGTCACCGGACACAGGATCCGGGTTACCACCGCCACGCTGGCCTACATGCGTTCCGGCTATGCCTCCTGGTCTGATCTGGCCTACGGCACGGCCCGGCTCGAGCTGCTGATCCGGCCCCGCCTGCTGCTGGACTGACGCCTACAACCAACCGAAGTGGCTAACCCGATTTGCTGCGTGGACCCGGCCGGTCACCTGGAACCTGATGAACACAACACCACCAGCGGTGCGGTGAACCTGAGGATCGGGACGCCGTATATGGTGTCCTCTGCCCAAAGTTCAGAAGTCGCGAAAAACCGGTGCTCCGCACCGGGTCCCGCCCCCGCCACCACCCATCCTGTTGGAGCGGGGTAGGCCGCGACCGGCTGGCTGGCGGACGGTTCGGCCTTCGCTCCACAAGCTGTCATGTTCCCGCAGTCCCGGCCCTTCCGATCGGACCCTTCGCATCGGCCGGTGTAGGTGCTTGGCGATAGGCAACGTATACGGAGGGTGTGACAGACCTGACCCCTCGCCGGCAGAACGCGAAGACTACCCGCCCGTTCCGCGGACCTGCCCGGCCAGCGTCCTCATCCTCGAGAGAACCCGGCGCGCCGCAATGTGCGGACGTGGCAGAACTGTCAGTCGAGGGAACGGGTCACCGTATCCACGATCCGGGTCACGGATGGGATGGTGGCGTCCTCCAGGATGTCGGAAGCGGGAAGGGGTATGTGGTCGGTGGTGATCCGCACGATCGGGGAATCGAGGTCGTAGAACGCCTCCTCGGCGATGATCGACACCACCTCGGCGCCCCATCCGCACAGCCGCGGGTTCTCCTCGACCGTGAAAACCCGCCCGGTGTCAGCCACCGTCGAGAGGATGGTCCGGGTGTCCAGGGGTACCAGGCAGCGCAGGTCGACCACGGTCGCTTCGATACCTCGGGCCGCCAACTCATCGGCTGCCTGTAGTGCCTTGGGAACCATGGCCGCCAGCGCCAGGATGGTGGCGTCCGGACCGGACCGCACCACCGACGCCTCGCCCAACTGCCCGACCAACTCGCCGTCCGGCACCTCTCCCCGGCTGGCGAACAGGCCCTTGTGCTCGAAGAAGATCACCGGATCGGGATCCCGGACCGACGCTGCCATCAGGGCGATCACGTCCCTCGGGGTCGAGGGCGCCACCACCTTGAGGCCGGGTACCGACATAGCCCAGTTCTCCAAGCTCTGGGAGTGCTGGGCGCCGAACCGTACCCCGCCTCCGTTAGCGGTCCGGATCACCAGCGGCAGGGCAACCTGGCCGTCGGTCATGTACCTCGTCTTGGCGATCTGGTTGGCCACCAGATCCCAACAGGTTGCGAGAAAGTCCGAGAACATGATCTCGGCCACCGGTCGGAGGCCGTTCATGGCGGCGCCCATCACCGCGCCGATGATCGCCTCCTCCGAGATCGGGGTGTCCCGGACCCGCTGCTCGCCGAAGCGCTCCAGCAGGCCGGGCGTGGTCTTGAAGACTCCGCCCGCTGCCGCGACGTCCTCGCCGATCAGGTAGACGGTGTCGTCACGCTCCATCTCCTGGGCCAGCGCCCTGGCCACCGCTTCGCGATAGGTGATCAGTTCCGCCATCGTGATCCTCCGTCCGCCCATACCTCGGTGGCGATGGAATCGACCGAGGGCTCGGGCGCAGCCTTGGCCTCCTCCACGGCGACTTCGATCCACGACTCGACCGACTGCTCGACTCCTCCCAACTGGTCCTCCGACGCCCCGGCGCCGGCGAGCCTGGTCCGGTACATGGGGATGGGGTCCCGGGCCAGCCACTGCCGGACCTCCTCGTCCGGCCGGTAGGTGCCGGGATCGGCCCGGGAATGGCCACCGTGCCGGTAGGTGACCGCCTCGATCAGGCTCGGCCCCCCTCCGTCGCGGGCTCGGGCGAGGGCATCAGCAGCTGTCTCGTACACCACGTCCGGGTCGTTGCCGTCCACCACCACACCCTCAAGCCCGTAGGCGGCCGCCCGGTCGGCGGCGGGACGTTCCACAGCTGTGACCGACCCGATCGGCGTGTACTCCATATACAGATTGTTCTCGCACACGAACACCACCGGCAGGTCCCACACCACGGCCAGGTTGAGAGCCTCGTGGAAGGCCCCGATGTTGGTGGTGCCGTCGCCGAAGAAACAGACCGCTACCTGCTCGGTGCCCCGCTCCACGGCAGCCCAGGCGGCGCCGGCGGCGATCGGGAGGTGGGCGCCGACGATGGCGTACGACCCCATCGCTCCGGCCGGAGCCCAGGTGAGGTGCATCGAGCCGCCCTTGCCACCGCACACACCCTCCGACCTACCGAGCAGCTCCGACATCAGCCGGCCGGCAGGAGCGCCCCGGAGCAGGGTGTGGTTGTGGCCCCGGTAGGTACAGAAGGTCAGGTCATCAGAACGCATGGCGGCGGCGAAGCCGGCGGCTACGGCCTCCTGGCCGATGCCCAGGTGGGTGGTCCCCTTGACCAGGCCCTCCAGGAACAGTTGATGGGCGCGCTCCTCGAAGCGGCGAGCCTCGAGCATCATCCGGTAGATACGGAGGCGAGTGTCCAGGTCAGGACCGGCAGCGACTGCGACGTTCATTCTGCTATCACCCGTTCCAAGCTCGGCGAAACCCGGTCGATACTACCCGCGCCGGTACCGGTCGCCGGCCGGACGGCGGTCGCCCACGGATCGACCAGTGTCTTGATGCGTTCGGGCCGGCCCTCCGCCATCGGCAGGAGGCCGTCGGGAACGAGCCGATCGAGAGGAAGGGCGATCGGCGCCACATCGGACCAGCCTCCTTGCCGGGAAGCGATGAGGGAGGCGGCGTCGGCGAAGTCCGCTTCGAAGACCTGGGCCCGGGTTCCTACCAGCCGGATCTCGCCGAGGGTGATCCGCCGCATGTCGATCGGAACCGGATGGGGACCGAGTCCGACCCGAACCACACGGCCCCTGGGTCGCACCATCTCCAGGGAGGCGGCCAGCGCCTCCGGAGCACCGGTTACCTCGTAGACCGCATCCACCGGGTCGGCTGTACTACCCACCACCCCGGACGCCGGGGAGGAGTCGGGCTCCGCCCTGAGCACGGCGGCGCCGAGTGCCTCCGCCACTGCGAGCCGGGCCGGGTCGAGGTCGACGGCCAGCACATCTGCACCTAGCCGGGCGGCGGCGTACACCAGGAACGCCCCCACCCCTCCCGCGCCCAGCACGACCGCCGTATCGCCCGGCCTGAGGTTCCCCTGCCGGAGGGCATGAAGCGCCACCGACATCGGTTGGACGAGAGCCGCCCCGTCGTCGTCGAGTCCGAGCCGTCCCACCTCCAGGCAGGCCGCCGAGGAGGCGACCACGTACCGGGCCAGGCCACCATGCCCGTCGATGCCGAGCGTGAAGTAGCTGTCGCAGAAGTTGCTGGTCCCTGCCAGGCACGGCGCACAGGCGCCGCAGGAGATCCCGGCCACGCAGGCCACCAGGTCACCCGCACCGAAACCTTCCACCTCCCGTCCGAGGTCGACCACCCGGCCGCCGAACTCGTGACCTGGGATGGTCGGACCGCGGTGCCCCGACGCCGGGTGGGGTCGGTCCATGGGCGTCAGGATGGGTCCGCAGTCCCACTCCAGGGCGTCGGTGCCGCAGATTCCGGCCGAGCGGACCTCCAGGAGCAGGTCACACGGGCCCGGGACGGGCACCGGCAGTTCCTCGATCCGGATGTCCCGAGCGCCGTGATAGACGGCGGCGCGCATCCGAGCCCTCCCGCTCCTGCCTAGCATTGGATGACCCGACCTCCCTGACCTCCAGGATCGGAGGCCTCCGTGATCCGCTCCAATCCTCCCTCCCCCTGGTGGAGGTCGCCCGCAGCCGTCATAGCCGCCGGGTGTCTCATCGGGATGATCGGATTCGGCATACGCTCCATTTTCGGCCTGTTCCTGACCCCGATGACCCTGGCCCAGGACTGGAGCCGTGAGACCTTCGCCCTGGCGCTGGCCATCCAGAACCTCCTGTGGGGTGTCGGTCTACCCTTCGCCGGCGCTCTCGCCGACCGCTACGGCCCACGATACGTCCTGGCCGGGGGCGCCGTCGTCTACTCGGCTGGCGTCTGGGGGATGGCGCGGGCGCAGGACACCCTATTCCTGCACCTCACCGCCGGTCTGATCGTCGGAATAGGGGTGGCGCTCACCGCCTTCTCGCTGGCCATGGTCGCCATCGCCAGGGCGGTCGGTCCGGACCGGCGGTCGCTGGCCCTCGGCTTGGGTACCGCGGCGGGATCGTTCGGCCAGGTGCTGTTCTCTCCGATCGGCCAGGGGTTCATCGGCTCGTTCGGATGGAACCATGCCCTGCTCCTGCTGGCGGCCATCAGCCTGCTGATCGTCCCCCTGGCGTTCCTCGTGCCCAACACCACCACCGCCACCGGCGAAGCGTCGACCGACCAGACGATCGGTGAGGCGCTGGCCGAGGCCCGCCAACACCGCGGCTACCTCCTGCTGACGGCCGGATTCTTCGCCTGCGGCTTCCACATCGCCTTCATAACAGTTCACTTCCCGGCGTTCGTCCAGGATCTCGGATTTGCCGCCGTCGTGGGCGCCATCTCGATCGCCCTGATCGGCATGTTCAACATCCTCGGCTCTTTCGGAAGCGGTGTCTACGGCCAGCGATGGTCTAAGAAGAACGGACTGGCAACCCTCTATGCCTTGAGGTCGGTGGTCACCCTGGGGATGCTGCTGGCGCCCAAGACGGATCTCACCATCTACCTATTCGCGGCCGCTCTGGGGGTGCTGTGGCTGGCCACAGTCCCGCTGACCTCGGGCATAGTCGAGCAGGTTTTCGGCGTGCGATACCTAGCCACCCTGTTCGGCATCGTGTTCCTGTCCCATCAGGTGGGAAGCTTCATCGGGGTTTGGCTCGGCGGGTTCATCTACGACCGCACCGGCGCCTACGACCTGATGTGGTGGATCACCATCGCCGTCAACCTGGCCGCGGCGGCCGTCCACATTCCGATCGACGAGCATCCTCTCCCGCGGCGGCTGGGGCATCGGCAGCCGTCAGGTGAGTCGGCAGCCGATGGTTGAGCCGCTGGTAGCACTGCCGATCCGATCGTTTCGCGATGCCTACCGGCGGCTGGCGGTGTCATACGGCCCGGATGAAAGGACGGCGCTGGCCCGGGCACTGGCCTCGCACACCGCCACAACCGTGCTCCGGGCAGGGGTGACGCCCCACATCGTCACCTCGGCCACGGAAGTCCGCGAGTGGGCGATGGCGGGGGGATACCGGGTGGTGGCGGACCCTCCGGGCGGAGGCCTTGACGGAGCGGCCGGCGAAGCCGTCCGGCTGGCGGCCGGAAGGCCCTGGCTGATCCTCCATGCCGACCTTCCATGCCTGAGTCCCGAAGAGGTGGCACTGGCCCTCGGTGTGGCCCGATCGGGAGAACGAGTGCTGGCCCCCTCCTACGACGGGGGTACGTCGGCGATAGGAGGGCTGGGACGGTTCCCGTTCCGGTACGGCGCAGCCAGCTTCCATCGCCACCTCCCAGCCGGGCGGCCACCCCGTGTGGTCACCTCCCTGGGCTTCCTGCTCGACATCGACCGGCCGCAGGACCTGGCGGCGGCTGCCCGCCACGCGCGGGGAGCCTGGCTGGCCGGAAGCCCGGCGAGGCTAGGATGACCGCGCCTCTGCTGCCGGCCTCCGGGAAGTCCTCCTAATGCCCCATGACAACGGCGCTCCCCGCGCATCCCTGGTAACCGGCGGAGCCCGAGGGATCGGACGGGGCATCTCCGAGCGCCTGGCGCGGCGGGGCGACACGGTGTTCATCGCCGACATCGCCGGAGCGGACGAGACGGCCACCGAACTCAGGGACGAAGGTCTCGATGTTCGGTCTCTCCGGTTGGACGTGCGCGATGTCGCCGCTATCGGGGAGGCGGTCGCCCGCATAGACAGAGAAGCACCGCTGGCGACGATGGTCAACAACGCCGGCACCGGGTGGATGAAGCCACTGGTGGAGGTCACCCCCGAGGAGTTCGACGGCTTGATGGACCTCAACCTCCGCGCTGTCTTCTTCGGCATCCAGGCCGCGGCCCGGGTGATGATCCCCCGCCGTACCGGATCGATAGTCAACCTGGCCTCGACCTCGGCCTTCTCGGCCTCCACCCTGCCGATGGTCCCCTACGACACCTCGAAGGGAGCGGTGCGGATCCTCACCATCGCCGCCGCCCGCGAACTCGCCGAGCACAACGTGCGGGTCAACGCGGTGGCGCCGGGCACGGTCGACACCGACCTGGTCCGCGCCGTGCTGGGCGAGGAGGCCTCTCAAGCCCAGACCGCCACCCACATCCCGCTGGGCCGTCTCGGCCAGCCTGCCGACGTGGCCGCGGCGGTGGACTACCTGACCTCCCCTGACGCCTCCTACGTGACCGGCCATGTACTGGTGGTCGACGGCGGCTGGCTGACATGAGGATTGGGGTCACCCTGCCGGGCCACGGCGCCGACCGCCCGGTAACGATCACGGATGCGGCGCGGATGGCCGAGCGCATGGGCTTCGACTCGATCTGGAACACGGATCATGTCGTCATGGTGGCGGACGCGGCTTCGCCCTATCCGTTCGACGCCCGGGGCGTGATGCGTTGGGATCTCGACCACCCCATGTTCGACGCGCTGATCGCCCTGGCCGCCGCGGCTGCCGCCACCACCCACGTGGAGGTGGGCACCTGCGTGCTGATCGCGCCGATGCGCAACCCCATCGTCCTGGCCAAGCAGGTCTCGACCCTCGATGTCATTTCGGGGGGCCGGTTCGTGCTGGGAGTCGGCGTGGGGTGGCTGGCGGAGGAGTTCGCCGCGCTGGACGCGCCGTTCGAGGGCCGGGGAGCCCGTATGGACGATTGGATCGACATCCTGAGGGACTGCTGGACCGGCACCCCCGCCGCCCGCAGCTACGAGCACTACGAGGTCCCCGAGGGGATCCTCTGCTACCCCACCCCGCTCAGGGAACCACCCATCCTGGTGGGCGGGGACTCGCCGCCGGCGTTGCGGCGAACGGCCCGGCGCGGCGATGGCTGGCTGGGCTTCTCCTACACGGACGAACTCGACCCGGCCCGGATCCAGGATCACATCGCGACCATCCGGACCGAGGCCGCCGCGGCAGGACGGGAACCACCCACCCGGCTGGCCGTCCAGACACCCGGGCCGGTGGCGCCTCTGGCCGAGCACCTGGCCGAACTGGCGCGGCAAGGGGTCACCGAGGTCGTGACTTCGGCGGACTGGACAGCGCCCGACCGGGTGCAGGACGGTTTGAACCTGCTCCGGCAGTCCGTCTAGAAATGGTCCGCCACCAGAGTCCCAATCCCAAGGAGGAAAGCCCGTGTCCGAACAGGCCGTGACCAGCCGAGACGCGCCCGAGCCGCGCGGTCCCTACCCGCACATCCGCATCCATGGCGACTCCGCCTGGATCACCGGCCAGATCGGGCGGGACCCCGCGACCGGGGACTTCGTGGAGGGAGGATTCGAGGCCGAATTCCACCAGGCGATCACCAACCTGGAGAACATCCTCGCCGAGGTCGGTGCGACGCTGGCCGACGTGGTCCACACCAACGTCCAGTTCGTCAACGAGGATGACCTCGACTCCATGAACCGCATCTACGGAGAGCGCTTCCCGGTCCCCTATCCGGCCCGGATCAGCTATGGGGTGGCTTTTCTCTGGAAGGGCGCTCAGGTCCAGATCGACGCCGAGGTCCGCCTGACCTCCTGAGCCGGGCAAGAACGGAACATCGCGGCGGCCGGGCTCCACACTCCGGTTGGGGCCCCATTCAGCATGCCTGCAAGATATCTGACCGCGGCTGCACAGGGTCGGCCTCCGGTGAGCCCTGTCAGAATGCTGGCTACACGGCGCATGCTAGGACTGGGGGAGGACCGGTAATAGGTGTCAGCCTCCGTGCTAGACCGGTTGGGAGCGACTGTGATTGACTGGGCAGAATTCAGTGCGGTATTCGGAGCGGTGGGCCCCACGGTCGTCGCCTTGGCGGTGGTGATCCTCAACCGGCGGGATCGGCTCGCCGACAAGGTTCAGGAGCTGTCCGAGCGGGTGGCTCGTATCGAGGGCATCCTGGTCAACCAGAACACCTGACCCGACGGCACTCCCCCCGGACCGGCGGGGTGGCTCAGTCGTAGCCGGGGAGATCGACGGTGGGGGTTCGGGCTACCACTCCGGTCACGCCCGGAACCCTCTGTTTGAACAGGGCTTCGATGCCGGCCGTCATCGTGACCACCGAGAGGGGGCAGGTACCGCAGGCTCCCACGAGTTCGACCGCCACCACCCCCTCACGGTCCACGTCCATCAGGATGAGGTCGCCGCCGTCGGCGTGCAAGGCTGGACGCAGAAACTCGACCGCCTCCCGCAGGGCACCCATGTCGACCGGGGATCCCTGCCCGGGGACCACAGGCTCGGCGATCACCGACTCCCCGGCCATCTAGAAGACCTCGATCCAGGTGCCGGCGCCGGCCTCCAACGCCAGGTCGTACACCAGCGAGGCCACCGCCGCATCCAGCGCGGGCATCCCCATGTGGGTCATGATGGTGCGCTCCCGGTCGTCCTCCCGGCCCGGCTTGTGACCCGGCATGATCTCGGCGGCGATGTCCCCGTAGATGTCCGCCTTGGAAAGGGCGCCGGGCCGGAGACCCCCCAACCGACCCACTTCCTCGCCCTCCACCCAGGCCAGGTCGCGCTCGTACCAACCGACCGCCCACTTGTCGAAGGCGGTGGCGCAGCCGGGATCGACATCACGGAACCCGGTCGCCGCGCAGACATGCGCCCCGGCGGGAACCCACTCCTCCATGAGAACCGGGCGTGGCGCGGTGGTTACCACGCAGATGATGTCTGCGTCGGCGACCGCCGTCTCGACATCCGGGGCCACCACGACGGGCACCCCGATCCTGGTTCCGATCTCGTCAGCGAAACGGTTGGCCTGCTCCTCGTAGATGTCGAAGGCCACCACCTCCTCCAGGGGGAACACCTCGTTGAGTGTGAGAGCGTGGGTCCGGCCCTCGTGCCCGCAGCCGATGATCGCCAGCCGGGCAGACTCCGGCCGGGCCAGATACATGGCCCCCACCGTGGAGTGGCCGCCGGTGCGGGCGTTGGTCACCGAAGTTCCGTCTACCAGGGCGAGCGGCATGCCAGTGTCGGTGTCGGTCACCAGATCCAGCGCCGAGATGGCCGGCAGGCCGCGCTTCGGATTCATCCGGAAGCTGGACAGCCACTTCACCGCCGCCCGGTCCAGCGGTCGGATCAGCGCCGGGAAGGCTTGGACGACGCCGTGGCCGAAGGGAGGCTCCGGCCCGAGCCGGTCGTGGATGTAGAGGTTTACCGGATTGGTCTGCTCGACCCGGCCCTCTCCCACCCACCGGAAGGTCTCCAGGCAACGCTCGAGGCACCGGGCCGGAGACAGCAGGCTGTCGACCTCGCTCCTCGACACGACCAGGATCTCACCGGGACCGCGCCGGTCGACGGTCATAGATCGGCCTCCAGATCCTGCAGCGCAGCGGCGGCGATCTTCAGTTCCACCATGGCGGCATCGGGAAGCGGCCCGTAGGGCTTGCGGGGAACCCCGGTCCGGGCGCCCCCCAGGCCGGCGATGGCGTTGAGGTAGCCATGCTCGTAGCTGACCATGGAGGGCATGTCGGGCCGCCGGATGGCCGCCGAGAAGTGCTGGAGGGCGGCGAAGACGCTCCGGACCCACGGATCATCATGGTTGCCCCGGCGGCACTCGTCCACGAAGCGAGCGCCCGCCCTGAGCCCCGCCCAGCTGAAGATGCCGGTGGCTCCGGCGGCGCCGAGGGTCGAGGCGTGGAAGAAGGCGGGGTCGTTGCCGGCGAATACGTTGATGCGGTCGGCGATGGTGAGAAGGATCTCGTCGAAGTGGGGCAGGAACGTGTTGGACTCCTTAATGGCCTTGATGTTGGGGATGTCGAGGAGCGTCTCCCACATCTGCGCGGTCAGGTTCATGCCGGTGAGTGGCGAGTAGTTGTAGAGCATGAGCGCCATCTCGCCGTCCAGCGACTCGGCCACCTCGACGAAGAAGCGGAGCGCCCACTCCGCAGTGACCGGAAGGGCGTAGGGCGCCGCCAGCATGGAGCCGTCCGCGCCGGCCCGTTCGGCTGCCCGCGCCCGGCGGATCGCCTCCCGCTGGTAGGAGGCGGTGCTGCCCACCACCACCGCGATGCCGCCCGTATGGCCTACTTCCACGGCCATCTCGCAGACCGCGTCGAATTCCTTCTCTGTGACGCTGGTCATCTGCCCCATCGAGCCGAAGACGATGCACCCCGGCGCGCCGGAAGCGGCCACCAGATCGATGCTCCGGCGAACCCCGTCGAAGTCGATCTCCTGATCCTCGTAGAGGCTGAGGGGGATCAACGGGAACAGGCCTTCCAGGGGCTTGCGAATGAACTCAGGCACGGCTTTCGCTCCTTGTCACCAAGCGGCGGTAAAGATCCTGCAGTATCCGGCAGCGGTCGGCCAGGTCCTCGAACTCCACCGCCTCGTATCGGTATCCCAGATTCTCCATGGCTCCTAGCGCATCGCGAGTGTAAACGACAGTCCCATCGCTCTCGACCCGCTCGATGGCGTCGAACCGGGCCGCCTCGTTGTTGATCGCCACCGCCTCGTCGCGGGTGAGCGGTGCCGGCAAGTCAAGATCCACCCGCCCATCGGAGATGACGGCCGGGTATCCGCCCGGCAGGCCCATCGGGCCCGAGACGTGGGTCCGGACCGGTTCGGAGCCGACCAGTGCCAGGGCGTTCTTCACCGCCGAGGCGCCGAAGAGCGAGAACCAGGCGGTCCGGCCCCAGTCGATCCGCGACGGCCAGGACGACAGGATCGGGGCCAGGTCGTACCCGGCGGTCTCATCCCGCTCTTCGATCTCGACCCGGAAGTGATGGGGCACCCGCGCCGCGCCGTAGGCCATGAGCGCATGCGACCCCACCAGCGACACCTTGATCGCCGCTGCGGGCAGGCCGGTGACCTCCATGGCGTAGCGGAGTACGGTGGCGGCGCTGACCTCAACGTTGCCGGCGCCGGCGAGCGGACCATGCCCGAAGTGATTCCAGAGCGCCTGGTTGACGACATCGGGGAAGCAGGTGTTCACGATGCCGGTCTCGATCCCGGCCCGCTCCACCGCCCGGACCAGCCGGGCGGCGGGCAACAGATGCCAGGGGAGCCAGAGGCTGAAGGTGGCGGCGCGGATGGTCGCCCGGAGTCCCGGGTCGACATCGGCGTTCATGAACACCCTGGGCGACTGGACCGTGGCCGAGTGGATGATGACATCCGGCCTGACGTCGGCGAGCAGGCGCGCCATGCCCTCCTCATCGGCCAGATCGGCCGGGTAGTGGTCGAAGCGCTTGTAGTGGCCCTGGAAGACCGAGCCCAGCATGGCCAGATCGGCCCTGGAAGCGGCGGCCCAGGGGCTGCGCTTGGTGGTGACTATCCGGTCGACCCCCGGGCTGCGGGCCAGGAACTCGAGGGCCCAGCCGCCCAGGTCGCCCACACCGACCAGCAGGACGGTGGTCATACTCCGGGGCGGCGCCCTGTGGAATGCATGGTGTCCCGGTGGAAGTTCTTCATGCCCATGACCCTGAGGGTTAACTCCGAGATCCTCCAGCCGTCCCCGGTGCGCCGGAAGCGGCAGTGGTACTGCCCCCACATCTCGCCGTC
Organism: Acidimicrobiia bacterium; assembly: GCA_022827785.1. Taxonomy (GTDB): domain Bacteria; phylum Actinomycetota; class Acidimicrobiia; order Spongiisociales; family Spongiisociaceae; genus Spongiisocius. Next base: position 78,081 of record JAJEIM010000042.1, on the reverse strand, counting down.
GGGACCGCCGGCGCAATAGATGTGCCAGGCGTAGATGTAGAAGACGCCGGTCGCCTCGTCATCGCCGTCGGCCCGGACCCGCGGGTTGGTGATGTGATGGGCCGAGGAGGCGAAGAGGTTGTCCAGCCCCGGTTGGATGGCGGGCACGATGGCGTCATTACCCACGATGTTGTCGAACTCGGGCCCGTAGTCGATCACCGAGTCGGCGGTGAACAGTTCGGCCAACTTCTCCGGCTCGTTCTGGTCGAAATGCCATGCGTAGGCGTACAGGAGGTCGACGATGGCGGCCCGATCAGCCGGATCGATGGCCTGGGTCATGCTGGTATCCTCTCGCTCGGTCCTGATGGACTGCACCCCACTCCGAGAACGGGGTTGCTTCGCGGACAAGGTTAGGAGAGATCGGTGACGGACGAGCCAGCACTCCGGAAGGACCTCTGGTCGAGGACGTACCAGGTGGGCGTGGTGGTCCGGGACATCGAGAAGGCCACCGCCTTCTACGAACGGCTCGGGATCGGGCCTTTCGTGGAAGGTCCGTCGGCCCACGCTCTGGAGCGCAAGATCTACGGCAAGGACTGCCCCGATGTCGAGGTCAAGGGACTGATCACCCAGATGGGCGACGTCGAGTTCGAGCTGCTGCAACCGGTGTCGGGCGATGGCATCCAGATGGAGTTCCTGAAGACCCACGGCGAGGGGGTGGTCCACCTGTGTGCCCATACCGATGACCTGGACCGTGACGTCGAAGCCCTCACCTCCTTGGGCTACGAGGTGATCTCCTCGGCCGTCCTGGAGGACGGCGGCAAGTTCGCCTATTTCGACACGCGTGAGGTCGGGGGCCTGATCCTGGAGCTGTTCCAGACCGGCGCCGACTGGCAGTAGGCGCCGGCGGCACAACCCTTGGCCGGGCGGAACGGAGTGGTCGTTAGGCTGTGGCCTGTCTGTGGAACACGGGGTGCCCAGTCGGTACCCGAGGGAATGATCGCTTGATACGGAGGTGGACACGGATATGAGCGAGTACGCACGGGTCGAGATCGCCCAGCCCGAATTGAAGGAACTGGCCGACGCAATTGATGACGCACCGGGCGACCGGCTCGCCAAGACCAAGCTCAGATCCGACCTCGACGGCGAACTGCGCTACATGGAGCGCTACCGCGAGGTTTCCGCCGACGACCCTATCCAGCAGGGTTGGGACGCCAACGAGCCCGAGTTCCACGCCAAGACCAAGATTTTCTCTGTGCTCGCGGAGGCCATGGAGCTTGAGCTCGGCCACGACAAGGGTCGGGCGGCCGTGGCCCGGGCCCGCAAGCGCCAGGGCGACCAGATGGGCGCCGAGATGGCCGCCAAGACCCGCGAGAAGGGCGAGCGGCTCAACCTGAACAACTTCTTCAAGGAGTTCTGGGGCTACTTCCAGTGGTCGCCGAAGCTGGACACCGAGCGCTACTACGACGACGAAGGCAACATGGTCAAGTACGTGTTGCGGCTCAACTGCCCAATCGGGGACTACCTGCGTGATAACGCACCGGACGTGGAGTTCTCCTCCAATTTCTGCGACCTCGACGAGCACATCGCCCTCGCCTACAACCCCAACATCCAGTACTCGAGGAAGCGCTGGGTGCCGGGCGGTTACCAGTTCAGCGAGCTGATCTGGGAGCTCGACACCGCCGGCGTCATCGACTGAACGCCCCTACCGCTTCGGACAGGTAACGACCGATGCGTGCTCTCGGGATGCACGAGGGGGGCAGGTTCGAACTCGAGGACATCCCGGTGCCGGAGACGCCTCCCGGCTGGGGACTGGTCCGCACCATCGCCTCCGCTGCCGGTCTGTTCCAGGCCCAAATGGCAACCGGCATGCTCGACACGCTGGGATTCCCCCGCATCCTCGGCCACGAGATCGTAGGCGAGGTGGTGAAGGTCTCATCCGACGCCGCACCGCAGCCGGGGTCGGTCGTGGTGGCCGACGCGGTCGTCGGCTGCGGGGTCTGCGAGTGGTGCATTCGCGGCGACGACATGATCTGCCCGTGGATGCGTCACCTCGGGATCAACATCGACGGTGGCTTCGCAGATTACGTAGCGGTCCCGGAGTCCCACCTGTTCCCCATCAAGCCCGGGACTCCGGTAGAGGAGGCCGTGATGCTGGGATCGGCCCTACCGGCCTCGGTACATGCCGCGCGGCGGGCCGGTATAAGGGGCGGCCACCGGGTGGTGGTGACAGGGGTAGGCAGTATCGGCCTCACCATCTGCCAGGTGGCGCGGGCGATGGGGGCCACGTCGGTGGTGGCGGTCGACGTTGCCGACGATCGGCTCGAAGCGGCGGCGCCCTGGACCGACGGGGCGGTGAACGTGTCCGGCATCGAACCGAAGGAGGCGGCGGCCCTGGTCAGGGACGCCCTCGGCCCCCCCGCCGGAGCCGATATCGTGTTCGAGGCGGCCGGTCACATAGACAGCGTTGACCTGGGGGTGCGTGCGGTGCGCCGGGGCGGAACCGTCCTGCTGATGGGCATCTGCGAAGGCCGGACATCGATCACGTTCGACAGTTTCCTCCGCGACTTCCTGTCGAGGGAGGTGTCGCTGATCACCACCTTCGGCTTCACTAGGCAGGACTTCGTGACCGGAAACCGCTTGCACGCCACCGGTAGCCTCGATCTCAGGGCCCTCACGGGCGCCACCGTGCCCCTGGAACAGGTTCCCGATGCGCTGGCCCGGATCGCCGCGGAAGGAACAGACGGCAAACGCCTGGTCGTGGACGTAGCCATACCGTAGGGAATGCCGGAGGCATCCCTCCGGTTCCGCCGGTTCAGGTCGCCAGCCAACCCCCGTCAACCGGCAGGAAAGCGCCGGTCATGAAGCTGGACGCGTCAGATGTCAGGAAGGCCACGACTTCGGCGATCTCATCCGGATGGGCCGGACGGTCGAGTGGCGTACGGGACATGAGCCTGGCGCGCCGCTCCGGGTGGGCGAGGCTGTCAGCACTCATTGGCGTGTCGGTCACGCCCGGACCCACCGTGTTGACCCTTATCCCGTGGCGTGCGAAGTCCACCGCCAGCGCCTGGCCGAGGAGCAGCACCCCTCCCTTGGACGAGGCGTAGGCGGCGGTGCCGGGGAGCACCACCTTGGAGTTGATCGAACCGATCAGGACGATGGTCCCGCCGTGGCCGTTCGCGGTCATAGCGCGGGCCGACTCCCGGGCGGTCAGGAAGCTGCCGGTGAGGTTGACGTCCACCACCCTGCGGAACGTGTCGATGTCGAAGACGAGGGAGTCCCCCGCCTTCTCGATCCCGGCGCAGGCAACCGCGGTGTCCAGGTCCCCGAAACGGTCGAGGGTGGCGGCCACCATGTTCTCGCACTGTGCCTCGTCGGTGACATCCGCTGCCAGCGCGATCGATCCCTCGATCCCGCCCGCCACCTCCGCAGCCCGGTCCCCGTCAACGTCGACACACGCCACCCGATCGCCGCGGCGGGCCAGGCACCGGGCAACGGCGGCGCCTATCCCCGACCCGGCGCCGGTAACCAGAGCCACCGCCATTCCTACACCTCCCCGAAGTGCTCGGTGGGGCATCCTAGGCGGGCACCGGAAAATAGCCAGCCGGCCCGCTATCGGGGAACAGACCGCAGTCAAGACCTTGCGGCCAACCCTCCCATCCTTTCCAGCACTCCCCTCAGCCGGCGAGCCGAATCGGATGCCGCTCGGCCGGTCCGCGGCGAGGTTGATGTTCTATAGTGAACCCTATGGAACACCCCATTCTGTACACCCTCAACACCGACGCGCGAACCCCGACCTGACAGGAGTGCTGCCGGGTACGTGACTACCTGGAGGCCAACTCCGTCGAGTTCGACGACCGCAACATCCGCCAGAGTGATAAGGCTCGCCAGGAGCTACTGGCTCTGACCGGCGACCTGGTCGTGCCCTACCTGATCTACGAGGACCGGACGGTCACGGGCTTCGACCCCGAAGGACTGGACGCCGTAACCGAGGCTTATCGCGCCGCCACCGTCGGCGTATCCTGAGTAGCTCCGAGATCCGAAGTCACATGTCAAACCCTCCGGGCAACTCACTGCAGGCCGACCAGAACCGCCGGGTCTCCGATCCGGGCGAGAGCCCCGAGGTGGGAATCCTCCATCTCATCGAGCGGGTCCGGGAAGAACTGGACTACAACGACGCCAAGGGCCAGAGTGCCTACCGTCTCGGCATGCACGACGGGCTCAGGTTCGCCGAGGATGCTCTCGTGAACCTGCTGAAGCGGCACGGACACCAGGCCGAGGCTCGCGAAACCCCGATGGACATGTAGCGGAATGGGCCCGACCGAGGACGCCCGGCCGGTCGTCCGGCTACGCAACATCCACAAGTCGTTCGGCGCCAATCACGTCCTGAAGGGCATCGACCTGACGGTGGGGCAAGGCCAGCATGTGGTGATCTTCGGGCCTTCCGGATCCGGCAAGTCGACCCTGCTCCGGACCACCAACCTCCTGGAGACCCCGGATTCCGGTTCGGTCTGGTTCGACGGCAAGGAATACGGCCCGGGCATCGAAGGGGAGGATCTTCCCCGCGGCAAGGCCCGGCTCCTCCGCCAGCAGATCGGCATGGTCTTCCAGCAGTTCAACCTGTTCCCCCACATCACCGCGCTCGACAACGTTGCCCTGGCCCTTCGCCGGGTGAAGAAGATGAAGCAAGCCGACGCCGAGCTACAGGCTGCCCGCTACCTCGCCCGGGTCGGACTCCTCGACAAGGTGGCCGCCTACCCGGCCCAGCTCTCCGGCGGGCAGCAGCAGCGGGTGGCCATCGCCCGTTCGCTGGTGATGGAGCCCAAGGTGATGCTGTTCGACGAGCCCACCTCCGCGCTCGATCCGGAACTGGTCGGCGAGGTGTTGGCCGTCATGCGTAACTTGGCGGAATCGGGCATGACGATGGTGGTGGTCACCCACGAGATGGGGTTCGCCAGGGAAGCCGGCGACCTGAACATATTCATGGACGAGGGTGTGGTGGTGGAGACCGGGGGACGGGAGTTGTACGACGACGCCCGGGAACCGCGCACCCGAGCCTTCTTCGAGGCAATCCTCTGATGTTCGACTTCGGCGTGCGGATACTCGCGCAGGCACGTTTCAGACCCGAGTTCATCTGGGAGAACCGGGACGTCTTCCTCAGCGGAGTGAGGCTCACAGTGTTCATCGCCATCGTGGCCTTCGCGCTGGCCACGGTATTCGGCCTGGCGGTTGCCCTCCTGCGCATGTCGAAGAATCGGCTTGTCGCCCCGCTTATGGCCGCCTACATCAACATCTTCCGGGCTATCCCGCTGCTGGTGTTCGTCGTATTCGTGTACTACGGGATAGCGATCCAGTTCGACGTCAGGATCTCCGCCATCCAGGCCGGGATCCTCGTTCTCACCCTCCAATACTCGGCCTGGCTGGGAGAGATCTTCCGTGGCGGCATCCAGGCGGTATCCGACGGGCAGACCCAAGCGGCCCTGTCGGTGGGGATGAGTCGTCCCCAGACCTTCTTCCGGGTGGTGCTGCCGCAGGCCATCCGCATCGTCATCCCGCCCACGGGCAACATGTTCATCGGCATGATCAAGGATTCGTCCCTGGTCTTCATAATCGGTGTGCCCGAGCTCTTCCGGGTGAGCAGCGTGATGGCCAACAGGACATTCCGCTACTTCGAGGTGTATCTCGGCGCGGTCCTCTTCTACCTCATCCTCACCACCGCGGCGTATTTCGGAGTGAAATACCTCGAGAAGCGGTTTGCCCTCGTCGATGTCCTCACTACCAAAGTGAGGTCACCCCTCGCCCGGCGGCGGGGAATACGTCTGAGGATGCTCCAGGAAGCCGTCGCAGCCGAACGTGAGGCCGAATCGTCCAGGACCGCTACGGCGATTTAGAATAGGCTGTTCGACATCACAACTCGGGCATCACAACTCGCAGATGGATGGATGATCGTGTCTTGGAGCACGGGTTGCCGTCATCCGCAAGGAAGCACATCGAATCCCAGGAAGGGAGGCACAGTATGAAGAGCCGCATGAAGTGGCTGGTCCCGGTACTCGCACTGGTAATGCTCGCGGGCGCATGCGCGAGCGAGGACGAAGGAACGGATGGCGGACCCACTTCGGCCGCCCAGGCGGTCGTAGACGGCAACCTGCTCGACGCCATCAAGGACCGCGGAACCCTCCATGTAGGGATGGTTCTCCAGTTCCCACCCCAGATGTACATCGATGACAACGGCAACCCGGCCGGGTACGACGTGGATCTCATGAACATGCTGGCCGATGATCTGGGAGTCACCCTGGAGATTTCCAACCTCGAGTTCGACGCGATGATCCCGGGCCTGATCGCCAACCAGTTCGACATGGTGTCGGTGGGCCTCGTCGGTCGTCCGGCTCGCCTCGAGCAGCTGTGGTTCACCTGCCCCTACGTGCCCTACCGGCAGGTGGTAGTGGTCAACAACGACTCGGGAGTCAACGACATCAGCGAATTGAACAGCAGTGATGTCACCATGACCGCGCTGATCGGTTCCACCGCGGCCAGCCTCACCGAGACCAGGTTCCCGAACGCGGAACTCGTCGAGCTCGATCAGGCACCCGCGTTGCTCGAGGTCGCCTCGGGCAGGGCTGACGCCATCGTCATCGAGGAGTACCTCGCCCTACCGTTCGTAGCGGAGAACCCGAGCACCAGCGTGCTGAACCCCAACGCCCCGTTCGTCGCCGAAGAGTACGGAGCTTGGGCGGTTCCGCGTGGCGAGGTCGTGTGGCTGAACTACCTGAACGGCTGGCTGGCCTACTACATCTCGAGGGGTACGCTCGACGAGGTGTACGAGAGGCACATCGGCCCGACCGAGGGTCTGCCCGCCTGTAACTAGAAAGACTCGGGGTTCCGGTGGCGACTTTCCCGCCGGACCCACCGACCACGGATCCGGCGCCTCCCTACGGAGGCGCCGGATTCTTATGCCGGACCGGATAGGCTTGAACCCTTGGCTGATCTTCCTGAACACATCGAACCTCTGAGCGACTTGATCCAGTATCTTGATCATGTCGCTATCGGAGTTCGCGACGTGGGGCCGGTGGCCGAGCTGTTCGAGATGCTCGGCGGCGCCTTCATCACGGGGGCCGACAACCGGCGAGGAGGATTCCGGTGGCTCCAGTACCGGCTGCCGGGCGGCACCAGGATCGAAGCCCTCGCCCCCGTAACGGATGACTGCTTCCTATGGCGTTTCCTGCGCTCGCGAGGGGAAGGATTGCACCATCTCACCTTCAGGGTGTCCTCGGTGACCGAGGCCGCCCTCCGAGCGGAGCAGGCAGGACTGTTAGTGGTCGGTATTCATCTCGATCCGGGGGGTTGGAGCGAGTGCTTCATCCACCCGTCCAGCGCCAACGGAACCCTCATCCAGCTGGCCGACTGGACCGACGACTACTACCCCGAGGCCTCCCTGGAGCAAGTGCTGGCCGGAGAGGTCATCGAAGACTGAGCTCCGCTCAGATTGCGGCCGTCCTCGGATTCCGGTCCTCGTCGGGCTTATCGAGGATCAGCGCAGGTCCGACCAGAGCAGTCTGATGGGGCGGAGGTAGAGACCGCCAATCGACAGTTTCTCAGGTCCCCAACCGACAGAATCTCGGATGGCTAATCCATGATTTCGCGTGAGGGGCCGAAGTTCCAGCTCAGAGAGCCCGCTATCCACCAGCCACCCGCAACAGGACATCGGATCAAGGACGTCGGGACTGAGGCATTCCCGGCTTTCGGCGCCGTTCTAGCTGCGCTCGATGACACCGCAGGCGACGCGATCGCCGGCGCCGGGATCGGGGCCGTAGCTGTCCGGTTTGGCATGGATGATGATGGCGGAACCGTCCGCATCGAAGATCGATATGTCAGCATCGGCCGCCAGCGTGATCTTGTCCGTGAAGACATCGGCCCTGGCAACGCCATCCGCACCCGCTTGAAGGTTCGGCAGGTCTCCGGCGTGGAACCCGTCGTCGTGCTGGAAGCCATGGCCTTCCCCGCCGGGAGCGAAGTGCCCGCCCGCCGCTGAGAAATCGGGCGTGCAAGCGCCCGTCTCATGGATGTGGAATCCGTGCGCTCCGGGGGAGAGCCCCGTCACGTCAGCCGAGATCAGGACACCATTGGGTCCTTCCGTGAGGATGACGGTGCCCAGAGCGGCACCGTCGCGACCCGACATCGAAGCAACTGCTCGCTGCCCCGTCGCGGACGGCTCTCCCTGGCATGCCGCCGGCCCCATCAGGACCAGCAGTCCGAGAACAGCAACAATGACCTGGCGCATCTTCATCGGATACCCCCTCCCCCGACTCTCGCCGGTTCGTGCGATCGCGTGGCGCGGAGCTTTTCTCCCCACCTGCCCGGATGATAAATCATCGCCGGAAGGCTGGGCCGGAATGGCTCGGCCCGCCGCCCGATGAACCCGGCTCATCTCACCAGCCGTCGGGATGTGTCCCACCATCCCCTACGCGGGCGCCTGGTAGGCGGAGGGATCGGACTCGAAGGCGCGGCGGCAACCGGCGGCGCAGAAGTAGACCTCTTCTCCGGCATGGCGGCTGACGAATCCGGCCGTGGCGACATCCACCAGCATCCCGCACACAGGATCGACCGCCTGGTCGGGAAGCGCGACCTCAACCGTCCTCGCTCCGGCTTCGGACGCCTTGAAGGACACCAGCTCCGCCAGCACCGAGACGGCTATCTCCTCGTGCGCCGTCGAGCCCAGGTCGATTCCGGCCGGAGCACTCACCCTGGCCAGAGATTCCTCCGATACGCCCGCCTCGCGAAGCCAGGCCAGTACCGAGGCGGCCCGCTTGCCGGACGCCACCAGCCCGATGTAGGACGCCGGAGTGGCCAGTGCTTCCTCCAGGGCCGGTTCGTCATAGTGACCCTGGGTGGCGATCACCACGTAGGAACCCTCCCCGGCCTTGCCGATCCCTTCCACTCCGGACAACAACTCGGCCCGCCAGCCGAGCTCGCCCGCCAGCGCCTGGAGCGTCCCGGTCATCGGAGACTCGCCCACCACCATCAGATGGGGCGGCGGCAGGTGAGGCTCCACGAACACCTCCATCGCCCCTTCGCTGTCACATGCCATCGGCACCCTCTCAACTCCCGGCCGGTGAGGGCCGTCACCCATCACGAGCGCCCGGGCCTGACCGTCCCGCAGAGCTTCCAGGGCATGCCGGACCACGGTAGGGGTGGCGCAGGCACCGCCCAGCCAACCCTCGACCCGTCCGTCCGGAAGGATGATCGCCTTGTAACCGGCCTTCCCGGAGGACGGCCCTATCACCCAGGTGACCGTGGCCAGGACGAAGGGCTCGCCCCTCGCCTCCAGCCCGGCTGCTCTCCCGAGAGCGCTCAGTTCCCGGTCTCCCTAGGGGCTGACCTCAACGTTGTTGAGCGCTCCCCACACCCGGTGCGGCAGCACCGGCATGTCGATGTTGCTCACACCCCTGGACCAGAGTGCGTCGATGACCGCGTTGGTGAATGCGGCGGGAGATCCGACCGTGGCCGACTCGCCCACGCCCTTGGCCCCGATCGGGTGGTGCGGGGAGGGAGTCACTGTCTCGCCCAGCTGGTAGCGGGGCGTCTCCCAGGCGGTTGGCACCAGGTAGTCCATGAAGTTGGACCCGATGCAGTTGCCGTCATCGTCGAACGTGATCCACTGCATGTTCGCCTTCGCGAAGCCCTCGGTGAGACCGCCCGCGATCTGCCCGTCCACGATCATCGGATTGATCCGCACGCCGCAGTCGTCGACCGCCACCATTTCCAGCACCTTCCAGGTGCCGTCACCGGTGTCGACCTCGACCACCACGATGTAGGTCCCGAACGGATACGTCATGTTGGGCGGGTCGTAGTAGGTCACGCCCTCCAGGCCCGCCTCCATACCCACCGGATGGTTGGTATAGGCGGCGAATGCGACATCCTGGATGGTGACGCTCTGATCGGTGCCCTTCACGGTGAACTTCCCGGGCTCCCAGTCCAGGTCCTCCTCGGCGGCCTCCAGAAGATGGGCGGCCAGCTTCTGCGCCTTCGCCCGGATCTTCCTGGACACCACCGCGGTTGCCGCGCCACCCACCGGAGTGGAGCGGGAGGCATAGGTACCGAGGCCGTAGGGGGTGTTGTCGGTGTCGCCATACATCACCTTGATGTCCGAGTAGGGGATGCCGAGCTCCTCCGCCACGATCTGGGCGAAGGTGGTCTCGTGGCCCTGCCCCTGCGTCTGGACGCCCAGCTTGAGGATGGCCTTGCCGGTCGGATGGATCCGCAACTCGGCGGAGTCGAACATCTTCAGGCCCAGGATGTCGTACTGCCGGGAGGGGCCGGCCCCCACCACCTCGGTGAAGGAGGCCACACCGATGCCGATCAGCTTGGTGGCGTCCGGGTCGGAGTTCTGCTCGGTCTGGCGAGCCCGCCAGGCGTCGTAGCCGATCATCTCCTTGGCCTTGTCCATCGCCCCGTGGTAGTTGCCGGAGTCGTAGACGAACCCGGTCGGGGACAGGTAGGGGAACTGGTCCTCCCTGATGAAGTTGAGCGCCCGGAAGTCGGCCGCGTCCATTCCCACCTCGTGGGCGGCGTTGTCCACCAACCGCTCGATCAGGTAGGAGGCCTCGGTCACCCGGAACGAGCACCGGTAGGCCACCCCACCGGGCGCCTTGTTCGTGTAGGCGCCCTTGGCGGTCACATGCGCGGACGGGAAGTCGTAGCTCCCGGTGCAGATGTGGAACAGGCCGGCCCGGAACTGGGTGGGCTGGGCATCCGAGAAGAAGGCGCCCTGGTCGGACAGGATGTCGGCCCGCATGGCCGTGATCCGGTTGTTCCCGTCCAGAGCCAGCTCGGCATGCATGTGGAAGTCGCGGGCGAACCCGGTAGAGATCAGGTTCTCGGTGCGACTCTCGATCCACTTGACCGGCTTCCCGATCAACAGGGATGCGGCCGTGGCCACCACGTAGCCCGGATACACGGGCACCTTGTTGCCGAAACCGCCCCCTATGTCCTGGGTGACGATCCGGATCTTCTCCTCCGGAAGCCCGGCCACCAGGGCGAAGACCGTCCGGATGGCGTGGGGTGCCTGGCTGGTCATGTAGATGGTGGCCTGGCCGGTGATGGAGTTGACATCCGCCACCACCCCGCACGTCTCCAGCGGCGCCGGATGCGATCGCGGGTAGTGGGTGTCCAGGCTGACCACCCTGGCCGCGGCGGCGAAGGCGGCATCGGTGGAGTCTTGGTCACCGGCCTCCCACGTGTAGGCGACATTGTCGGTCTGGCCTTCCTTCTCGTCCCGGATGAGGGTGCCGGTCGCGAGGGACTGCTGGGGACTGGTTATGGCCTCCAGTTCCTCGTAGTCCACATCAATGTGCGACAGGGCGTCGTGGGCGATGTAGGGATGGGTGGCGATCACGGCCGCCACCTCCTGGCCCTGGAACCTGACCTTGTCGGTGGCCAGCACCGCCTGGGTGTCGCCGGAGAGGGTCGGCATCCAGGCCAGGCCGTGCGCGGCCAGGGCTTCGCCGGTGACCACCGCTAGCACGCCTTCGATCTCCATCGCCGCAGACGAGTCGATCGAGTTGATCCTGGCGTGGGCCACCGGGGAGCGCAGGATGGCCATGTGGAGCATCCCCGGAAGGTTCAGATCATCCAGATAGTTGCCGGCGCCCCGGATGAACCGGTCGTCCTCCTTGCGGCGGACGGAGTGGCCGATACCCCCGACCTCGGGGCTGGTGCGTGGTTCGTGAACCGTGGTCATGTCAGCTCCCCTCTCCGCCCGCGGCCTGGATGGCCGTCACGATGTTCATGTAACCGGTGCAGCGGCAGATGTTGCCGGAAATGGCCCAGCGGACCTCTTCTTCGCTCGGATCCGGATTCTCTTCGAGCAGGGCACTGCCCACCAGCATCATCCCCGGCGTGCAGAACCCGCATTGCAGACCGTGGTGCTCCTTGAAGGCCGCCTGGACCGGATGGAGCTCGCCACCCTCGGCCAGACCCTCCACGGTCTTCACCTCGCTGCCGTCGGCCTGGACCGCCAGCACCGTGCAGGACTTGACCGGCCGGCCGTCGAGAAGGACGGTGCAAGCACCGCAGGAGGAGGTGTCGCAGCCGATATGGGTCCCGGTAAGGCCGGCATCCGAACGGATGAAGTCGACCAGCAGGCGCCTGGGCTCGACATCCCGGGTCTCGCTGGCGCCGTTTATGTTGACGGTGATCTGCATCAGCCCTCCCCTCTTGCCAGGGTCAGCGCTTGGGCGAACCCGCGCCTGGTGTACTCGGCTACCACGGCCCGCTTGTACTCGGCCGGACCCCGGACGTTGTCATCGGGATCGCAGGTACGGGCTGCGATGGCCGCGGCCTCGGCGAACAGTTCCGGTCCGGGTGTCTGCCCGGCCATCATCTCCTCCGCCTCCGTGACCTTCAGATTGTGGCCGTAGACAGCGGTCAGGCCCAGGCCCGCCTCCGCCACGTTCCCCGAATCGTCGAGAACGAGATGGGTGGCCACCCCCACGGTGGCGTAGTCGCCGACCTTGCGCTCCAGCTTGAGGTAAGCGCCCCCGGCAGGCCCCCGGTACGCGGGGATCCGCACCTCGGTGACCATCTCTCCGGGGTGGAGCGAGTTGGTGAAGAAGTCAACTATGAAGTCGGTGATGGGGATCACCCGCTCGCCCGAAGATGAGCGGGCCACCACGGAGGCGCCCACCGCCAGCATCACCGAGTTCCAGTCGCCTTCGGGGTCGCAGTGGGCCACGGAGCCGCACAGGGTTCCCCGGTTCCGCACCAGCGGATCGGACACCCACGGCGCGGCGGAGGCCACGGTGTGGTTGTGGCGGCTCACCGCCTCCGATGAGGCCACGTCGGCGTGACGAGCCAGCGCCCCGATCGCCAGATGGCCGTTGGACTCGCTGATGCATGCCAGTTCGCTGACGCCGTTGATGTCTACGAGATGGCCCGGCGCCGCCAGCCGGAGCTTCATCATGGGGATAAGGCTCTGGCCTCCGGCGAGGACCCGGCCCTCATCACCCAACTCGGCCAGGCTGGCCAAGGCCTCCTCTAGACTGCCGGGCGCCGAGTAGTCGAACGCGGATGGATACACCGAACCTCACCTCCTGCGGTCGCTGTCCCCCACCTTATCGGGCGAGCGCCCATCCCGCCGGGATTCGCCGGTTTCTTTCCGTATGCCGGACCTGGTTGTGCGGGATAGGTCCGACCCCTTGGCAGGGTGGCTCAGAGGCCGAGGGCGGAGAGTTCGTCCGCGTAATCGGCCAACTCCTTCGTTGTCCGGTGAGAGGACCAGTCCAGCACCGAAGACAGCGTCGAAGCTATCCGCCGGGCATGCGAGCGGCCATGATCGCGACTGCCCCACGCGAGCCTGGTCCGGCGCAGGGCGAAGTCGCCGATCGACGCCACCGATTCGTGGAGAGCGGTGTAGGCGACCTCTGCCAGCGAGATCCGAGCCGGGGACATCAGGCCTCGCCAGGCGGGCCGCTGCTCCAGGATGCGGAGCACCGCGCCTGCCTCGGTCCCGTAGCGTCCGATCAGATCGTCGGCGTATTCCTCCGGGAGTTGGATGCGTGCCAGGCCGGTCCGGAGCCGATCACGGAGGGGGGCATCCGCACCCGCACCGACGAGCGGTTCGCCGGCCGTCCGGGATGGCTGGTCGATCCGCAGACGGGCACAGGCAAGGTCCACCGCCTCCGATCCGATCAACCGGGCGGAACTCAGCTTGCCCCCGACCACGGCGAATACGCCTGGCGCCCTCTCCACGATCCGGTGCTCCCGAGAGGCGGCGGAGACCGGTGTCCGCTCCCCGGCCAGCGTCCGTAGGCCGGCGAAGGCCGCCAGCGGAGACCCGGAGTGGTCCAGATAACGGACCACATGCCGCTCCAGGTACTCCACGTCGTCCTCGTCGGGGCGGACCCGGTCCGGATCCTGGTGGTATGGCGTGTCGGTGGTCCCGAGCAGGGCCAATCCTCGCCAGGGAACCACGAACAGGAGGCGCCCGTCATCGGTCTCGGGGAGCACCAGCGCCTTCTCCCGGACGCCAAGGTCTTCGGCCCGGTAGACCAGGTGAACCCCCTTGGACAGGCGCCGGGACCCGTCCGGAGGTCGGCCGTCGAGCGGAGGGGGAGCGAACGCCCAGGTGGCCGATACCACGGTCCTGGCCCGGAGCACCACCGGTCGGCCATCGCCCTCCGGACCGTTTTCCGTCAACCCGACCCTGAGCTCGCCGCCCGCCCGGTCGATCGACCGGGCCGCCATCCGGGAGACCGCCACGGCCCCGTGGTGCGCGACTGCCGTCTTGAGGAACGCAACGGTCAGCCGGGCGTCATCGGTCTGGGCATCCCGGTAGGAGAATCCTCCCACCAGTGATTCAGAGCGCAGCTTGGGGAAGGCACCGGCCAGGTCCGGCTTACCCAGCCTTCGATGCCTGTCGGATCCCCGCCTCCCGCCCAGCCGGTCGTAGAGCGACAGTCCCGCCCGGAGGCTGACGGAAGCCAGCGGTCCGGCCGTCAGCCAGCCTGGTAGGTCCACGATCCGCCGGCCCCTGAATAGAGGTATGACGAAGTCGAGGTCGGAGTAGAGGTAGTCGGCCGTCCGGCGCAGTACATCCTGCTCGCGGAGTCCCTGGCGGATCAGCTGCAACCGCATCTGGGGCAGGTAGCGGATACCCCCGTGCAACAGCTTGGTGGACCTGCTCGAGGTTGCGCTTGCGAAGTCGCCCTTTTCGACCAGCGCCACGGACAGGCCCCGGCTCGCCGCATCCCTGGCCACCGCCGCGCCGATCACGCCCCCGCCGACAACCACCATGTCGAACAGCCGGGATTCCAGCAAGGCTCGGCGGGAGCCGGCGCGCGTCCAGGACCCGGTTAGGTCGTTGCCGGACCCGGTGGGGACGGGGGACTGCGGGAGGGAGGGGTTCCGCACCGTGCGAGCGTACATCCGTCCACGGCATAGTTCGTCCCCCGGCCACCGGATGGGCTCCGCCACCACGCCGTACTGCCTTCGCCGACACAGAGGTAGTAACTCACCGCCCAGATGGCTAGTGGGGCAGGTAGTACCGCCTCGCCCTGGTCCATCCCTCCCCCTGGTGTTTCGTCTTGTGGCACTTTCGGAACCCGGGGAACAACCGCTCGTTCCCTCAAGACGAGCGACACCTTAGGAAAGATAGCGAAATCTTTCCCGAGAATCGGCCGTTTTCGAGCTTATTCGCGAAAGATAGTGCTATCTTTCCAGCGACCCTACGTGGGAAACCCACGATGGTGCGAAGCTCCGCCACCCCGGGCGTGGCCTAGGCTCGGGCCATGGTCGATTACCGCGTTCCCGAACAGGGCATGACCTCCGACCTGCCGGTTCCGAGGCGAGCTCTGGCAATCGGCGCGCATCCCGACGATGCCGAGTTCGGGGCCGGAGGCACCCTGGCCAAGTGGACCGCCGCCGGGACGGAGGCGACCATCCTGGTCCTGACCGACGGCTCCAAGGGATCATGGGATCCCTCGCTCAGCCCGTCCGAGCTGGTCGGCATGAGAATGAACGAGCAGACCCGGGCCGCCGAGGCCCTGGGGGTGGGAAGCACCCTCAACCTCTCCTATGTCGACGGTGAGCTGGAATACACCATGGAACTGCGCGCCGAGGTGTGCCTGTGGATCCGCCGGCTACGGCCCGACGTGGTCCTCACCCACGATCCATGGCGCCGCTACATGCTGCATCCCGACCACCGGGCGACCGGATGGGCTGCCATCGACGGGGTGGTGGCTGCGCGGGACCATCTCTTCTTCCCGGAGCAGCTGGCCGATGGCCTGACCCATCACCGCCCCGGGACCGTGCTGCTGTGGGCGGCAGACGAGCCTGATCACTACGAGGACCTGACCGGTTTCGTCGATCACAAGGTGGCCGCTCTGCTGTCGCATTCCAGCCAGACCACTACCACCATGGACGGCGCCGGTGACTCGGCGGAGGCGACAGAGGCATTCCGCCTCAAGATCGACGACCGCGCCCGGGTGACCGGCACCGAGGCCGGCCTTCCTCGCGCCGAGGCGTTCAAGCGGATCACACCCTGATGGGACTTGCGGGTGACCGGCTCGGCGATCTCCGCGCGGTCAATCCTCGAGCCACGGGCCGCCTGCTCGGCGCCGTCGACGCGGCATTGGAGGAGGTGGATCCCCGGCGGCTGGTGCGCTCCACGCTCGTTCCCACGGAGGGCGGGGTCCTCGCCGGAGGGCATTTCATCGCGGCACGGCGGGTGGCCGTACTGGCTTTCGGCAAGGCGGCCACCGGCATGAGCCTCGGCGCGGCGGACGCCCTGGGACCGCTGGTATCGCGGGGCTTGGTGGCGACCGACCGGGCCGGTCACGCGCCCGATTGGGCGGAACTGGCGGTGGGGGGTCACCCGGTCCCCGATGAGGGGAGCGTCTGGGCGGCCGAGCGCGCCATCGACCTTGCCAGGAACGTGGAGCGGGGTGAACTCCTGCTGGCGCTCGTGTCCGGCGGCGGGTCGGCCCTGCTGGAGGCGCCGGCCGAGGGTCTCAGCCTCGACGACGTCCAGGACCTGAACGACCAGTTGATCCACTCCGGCGCCCCCATCGAGACGATCAACGAGGTCCGCCAGGCGGTGTCGCGAGTGAAGGCCGGACGGTTGGCGGCCCGCTGCCGGAGCCCGGTCGTCACGCTGGTGGTCTCCGACGTGGGCAACGACCCGGCGGTGGTGGCTTCCGGCCCTACCGTCACGGCACCACGCAACCCCGCCCCCCTGGGCGAGATACTCGACCGGTACTCCATCCGGGGTGGAGCGGCGGATCGGGTCCGGCGTGTCGCTGCCACCGGGGTCGAGGTCTCGAATGCCAGGCATGGGACGGGGAACGATCTCGCCCTGATCCTGGCTGACGGGATGACCGCGGGGCGGGCGGCGGTCCGGTTCCTGTCCTCAACGGGCCCGGACGTGTCGCCGGCCCCCGAGCAGCTGGCCGGAGAGGCCGTCGACGCCGTCCTGAGGGAGCTGGCCGCCACGCCGGAGGGCACCGTTCGGGTCCTGGCCGGAGAAACCACCGTGGAGGTGAGCGGGAGGGGCAGGGGCGGTCGCAACCAGCACGCCGCCGTCACCGCCGGTATCGAGATCGCCGGTACCGACCACCGGTTCCTGGCGTTCGGAACCGACGGCGTGGACGGCCCGACCGATGCGGCCGGTGGTTGCGTGGACGGCGCCACGGTCACCGATCCGGAACTGGCCCGGCGCCACCTGGACGCCTGCGATTCCTACCCGTATCTGAAGGAGGCGGGAGGCCTGCTCCGGACCGGCAGGACGGGAACCAACGTGGCCGACCTGTGGATCGTCGACCGATCGGGGAGTGGTTCCACCGCCGAACGGATCGTTATATCCTGACCCCATGAGTAGCCCCGTAGCAGTCATCGTCGGCGCCACCGGCGGGCTCGGTACCGCCCTCACCGGGCGGCTGATCCGCCAGGGCTACCGCATCGGCGCCACCTACCTGAGGCCCATCGATACGGACGAGTTCGAGGAACGGTTCCCCTTCGATGAGGACCAGCTGGTCCTCCGCCGCGTCAACGCCACGGAGTCCGGGGAGGTCGAGGACTTCATGGCCAGGGTGGCAGCCCGGTTCGGCCGCATCGACGCGGTCGCCTCGCTGGTGGGAGGCTGGGCCGCCGGCCGGGATGTGAAAGACACCGACGATGTACGGTTCGACTGGATGATCGACCTCAACCTTCGGTCGGCCTTCTACACCGTGCGGGCCGCCGTCCCCCACCTAGAAGACGCCGGCGACGGCCGCATCCTGCTGGTCGGGAGCCGGGCGGTGGTGGACAACCCGCCCGGGCAGGCCGCCTTCAACATCGCCAAGGCGGGGGTGGTCGCCCTGGCCAAGACCGCCGCGGCGGAACTGGAGGACGCCGACATCACCGTCAACGTGATCCTGCCGTCGGTTATCGACACGCCCGCCACCCGCCGGGCGCTGCCCTTCGCGGAGTACGTCAAGTGGCCCACCCCTGACGAGATCGCGGCGGTGGCGGAGTTCATCCTGACCGGCGAATCGGGGGTCATGTCCGGAGCGGTCGTCCCCGTGTTCGGACGCGCCTGACACGACCCTCACCGATCGCGGAGGCGCTTCCTTACCGTTCTTTCGCGTTCTCGCAGATCGTGGCCGGAATCGTCACACCCCCGCTATAAGGTGCCCATCGCCAAGCACCTAACCGGCCGATGACGATCGGACCGGCCGGACCGAGGGAACATGGAAGGCTTCATGGAGCGACAGCCGATCCCCGGCATCCAGCCGGGCATGGCCGACCACGCTCCAACAGGATGGGTGGTGGTGGGGGCGGGGCCCGATGCGAAGCACCGGATTTTCGGGAGCGAGGCTCTCGGTCGGACACATATCGACCCGCTCGTTTGCGAAGAGCCGTCCGAGACAGCGAAAGGAATGACCCGACCGGAACCCTTCACACGGTGATGGGTCCGACCGGGTCGTTCTATCGCAGCCCCGACCAGATTTGAACTGGCGTCTCCGCCTTGAGAGGGCGGTGTCCTAGGCCCCTAGACGACGGGGCCACTGCGTGTGGCGAATGATACCAACCGCTCGGGAGAGAGGACTCGAACCCCTACTAACAGGGCCAGAACCTGTCGTGCTGCCGATTACACCACTCCCGATCAGGCCGCCAAGTTACCAGGTATGGTGGCGCTCGCGTCAACCGGACCGCGCGCCGGACCGGCGACGCCCTATGTCCCGGACCCTCCGCCACGCCACTCGGCGCGCGGTAACCGCTTCTCCTTGTCCACGAACGGCAGGGTGTCGACAGTCGCCGGGTGGAGGCCTCCCCGATGGTCGAGCAACATGACCGTCTTGCCGAGCCAGTCACCACCCGGCAGCGGTCGATCGAAGCGCACGTAGCCGACTCCTCTGTCCAGCGTGGGCGACCAGGTGCCTATCGTGATGTGCCCGACCGGGCGGTTCTCGAAGTGGACCTGCAGCCCGGCGTCCGGAGCGGCGGTGGCACATACCAGGCCGAACAGGAGCTGGCTGCGATCGGCCTTCACCAACGCGGAGCGGCCGATGAAGTCCCCCTTGTCGAGGGCGACAAAGTTCCCGAGGCCGGCGCCGAACGGCGTCAGGTCCGCTTCGATATCGGTGCCATTGTCCAGGATGCCGGCTTCGATGCGCCGTATTCCCATCGACGACCCCGAGCTGAACTCGAGTCCGAAGGGTCCACCGCTGGCGAACAGATGATCCCAGAGGGCGTCATGATCCGTGGGCTCCGGACCGCTGTTGCAGTAGATCTCGATGCCCATCTCCCCCGTCCACCCGGTCCGGGAGACCCACAATGTCTGGCCTCCGATGTCGAAGAATCCGGCGTGGAAATATCTGAAGTCGGTCGATAGCCCACCACCGATGGCCGCGTCCAGAACATCGAGCGACTTCGGCCCTTGGATCTGCAGCACTCTCGAATCCGGATCGGAGACTTCTGCGTCAAGCCCGACGGCGTGCGCCTCGAGCCAGCTCGTGAACTCCCCGTTCGCCTTCACGTACCAGAAGCGATCCTGCGCAAGGCGCATGAGCACACCGTCCATCAGAACGGTGCCGTCCTCTTTGCAGGCGATGCCATAGCGAGCCCGACCCACTGCGAGCGTTGCGACCCTGCAGATGAGAACCCTCTCGAGCACTCGGGCGGCGTCCGGTCCGCTGATCTCGAGGGGCTTCTCCGGAACGTCGTAGAGCAGCACCCCGCGACGCAGCTTCCAGTACCGGGGAACTGGGTCCTCGTCGGGGGTGGTCTTGAGGGGATACAAGCGACCGCAGTACAGGCCGAAGATCGTCTGGTCCGTCACGTATCGGCCGGCAAAGGGCGACCGACCGAGCCGATACGAACTCAGCCGGACCGTATCGAACGAGTCTACGTAGAAGTGTCTGTCCCCGGTCATCTACACCTCACGAAAGGCGGGGGCGGTGAGATTCTTAATGGTGGCCCCGACGGGATTCGAACCCGCGTTTCTGGCTTGAAAGGCCAGCGTCCTAGGCCGGCTGGACGACGGGGCCTGTGGCTCCGATGATCCTACGCCCTTGATGGGCATCCGGAGAACCTCGATCAACGGTCAGTGTTGCTCGGGGACCGGAGGCTAGTTGATTCAGCCCCGTTCGGACAGAGCGGCGGCGAGTTCGGCCGTGCCGAGCGACTCCTTGCGCACCCGCAGATCGAGATAGATGACCGTACCTACCGCGGCGCTCAGCGGGACTGACAGCAGGGTGGCTACCTGCTGGACGAGGTAACCGCCCGTATCTCCGCTCACTCCCAGGCCGGCCGAGAGGATGAGCCAGATCACCGCCGAGGCAACCCCGAAGACGATGATCGCGATGATTATGACGAGCAAGCCGGCCCCGAACACCCTCCAGCGCTCGCCGGCCACCAGACGCCACGACCGCTTGATGCTCTCCATCGGACCAGCGCCTTCGATGATCAGAGCCTGCCAGACCACCGCGAGGGACACGGCCAGGAAGATACCCGGGACGATCACGAGCACGAATCCGATGGCGATCAGCACCCCGGCCACGATCGTCGCCCCGATGATCGCCAGGGTTCTACGAAGCCCGATCCTCGTCGCTCGCCGCCAGTCGGACGGGACACCTGCATAGGCTTCGGCCGCCACCAGGGCGGCAGCCGTGCCCGCCACGAGGGTGCCGATCGAGCCTGCGATGTACGCGAGCCAGCCGATGGGAGACGTACATGTGGTCGTGCCGCTCGCGTCGAGGCTGCAGCCACCGACCAGGCTGATGAGGAACGGGATGAACACGAGCATCAGCGCGATGGCGAACATCGGGCCGAAGCGGCGCCGGTAGACGGTGAATGTGGCGTCGACGATCTCGCCGACACCTAGCGGACGGAGTTGTAGTTGAGCCATGGCCCCAGGCTAGTTGCTCGCGGACCGCCAGGGTGCCTTTACCCGAAGCTCGCCATAGGTGACGCGGTGGCAGGATTCGTCACCCTCCTCGCCCTATCCCGCAGATCTCGAAACAGCCCCTGCATGCTAAGGTTTCCATGGTTGGGTAACGGAGGGGCGGACGGATGACTCTTACCGCAAGCAGTGCGACCAGTCAGACGCTCAGTTTGCTCGACGAGTTCGTCCTCACGCTCCTCAACGAGGAGAGTGGCTACTTCCGGCAGGTTCCCGGGTGGGATCTGAACTGTGCCGTTATCGGCGCCGTGTTGGGAGAGCTGTCGCTGCTATCTCGTATCGACACGGATATGGATTCCTTGATCCTTCTGGATCGAACAGAAACAGGCGATCCTGCCCTGGATCCTATTCTCGAGAAGATCGCCGCAGAGCCGGTTCAGCGGAACGCCCAGTACTGGATCGAACGGCTCGCTCCCCGTGCAGAATCGATTATCGACTTAACCCTTGATCGATTGGTCGACCTGAAGATCTTGCAGCACCACGACGGTGACTTCTGGTCGTTGGCCCGGGGCGGATGTCAGAAGGACACGTATGCCAGATCTGGGGAAGGTACTGCTGTAGACTTCGTCAAGACGCGCCTCGGTCGAGCGATCTTCGCCAACGAGATTCCGGACCCTAGAGATATCATTATCATCTGTCTCATCAATACATGTGATGTCTTGCGCTTCATATTTGACCTTGATGAAGAGTCGGAAAGGCGTGTTGAATTCATCGGCAAGATGGACCTGATCGGCAGGTCCATCGCCGCAGCAGTTAGCGACAACCTGGCTGGGTCCTTGTTCAGACCCTCCGCTTTCGCTAAGCCGATTCCGGTTGCGCCGCTTCGCCATCTGCTGGGCAGTCGACACCTTCGTCAAGGTAATATTCCTGCACTATTTGCAGAGCTCGCGCAAGAATATGGTCCCGTGTTCCAGGTTCGTCCACCCTTCGCCAACCCGATGATCTTTCTCGCCGGACCAGAAATGAACCACTGGGTGCATCGGCACGGGCGCATGTATCTGAGGGCCAAGGATTATCTGGAGGACTTCGAGAAGGTATACGGAGGATCGGGGTTATTGCCTACCCTCGACGGTGGTGATCATTTCCGGTATCGCAAGTCCATGCAGCCGGCCTATTCACGCGCGAGGCTGGAAGCTCAGCTGGATGAGGTCTACTCCAATGCCCGGAACCACATGGCAGCCTGGTCTGTCGGAGATGTGCTTCCCGCGAAGGCGATGTGCAGGCGCCTGGTCAACGCAACAATGTCGCCGCTCACCGTCAGTATCGATTCCCAGGATCTCGTCGATGACCTGCACAAGTTCAAGGAACGAGCCCTTCAGACCCATGTCGTCAGGAACATGCCCAAGTTCATGCTGCGTACTCCTGCCATGAAGCGCCGGGCGAAGCTGGTCGGAGAGGTTGTGGAACGAGTCCAGAGCGTCCACACGCCCGCCCAGCGGGCAGGGTGCCCTCGCGATCTTGCCGATGACCTTCTGAGCATGCATACGAGCGACCGGCAGTTCCTCCCGGAGTCGAATCTGCCGTTCGTGCTCTCGGCGCCGTTGATCGCAAGCATGTATGTGGGTGACCAGCTTGGCTTGATCACCTACGCGATGGTGTCACAGCCCGAGTTCTACGAGAAGATCCAGGGCGAGGCCGATGCCTTGTTCGCCAACGGGGATCCCGATCGTGATGAGATCACCGGACCTGGGATAGACGTCACACGCCGGTTCATCATGGAGTGCATGCGTGTCTATCCGATCGTGCCGGCATCCTATCGAAACGTGATGAACACGTGCACAGTTGACGGATACGAACTCCCGCAGGGGTCCCGGGTCGTGATTGCCCAAACGGCCACACACTACATGGAGGAAGTCTTCCCCGATCCCTTCTCGTTTGATATCGGTCGCTATCTAGCGCCGCGCAGGGAACACGTCGGATCCTCATTTGCGCCGTACGGTCTGGGTACCCACACATGCCTGGGCTCCCGGTGGACGTCACTTCAAATGGCGATCCATTTGCTGATGCTCGTACACCATTTCACCCTCGAGATCTCACCCGCCAGGTACAAGCTGAAGATCAGCCCGTTCCCATCTTCGTCGGTGAACAACAAGCTGAAGTTCGTCATCGCCGCGCAGCGGCACGAACTGCCGGTGTAGGAGGCGATCCACTCGAGAGTGTGGCCCGGTACTGGCCGTGGCGCCGAACCGGACGGATCTAGACCGATTCGACGGGTGGGCAGGATCCCTCTCGGATGCATCCTGCCGCCGTAGCCATGATCGCCTCTCTCTCCCTGTAGTATTTTCTGGTGCGCGGAGAATGGACACGAGAAGACACCCCGTCGCTGTTGATGTCCCAGGGTTCATGGGTCTGCGCGAGCTAGCCACCGGGCTCAAGGCGACGTACCGTGGGACGGACGTCGCCGGTCGCGTGCGCCACTTCAACGGATGGACCGACCGGGCAATTCGCACGGGAACCGGCGCAACAGCCTACGACCACGCCAAAACCGTGAGGGACTACTACGACCTTTGCGGGGAGTTCATGGTGTTCGGTTGGAGCGAGTCCCTGCACTTCGCGCCACTGTCGCCCGAGGAGAGCCTGGAAGAATCGCAGATCAGGCACCAGCGACTGATGATCGACAAGCTGGAATTGCGCGAGGGCATGACCGTGATCGACGTCGGTTGCGGGATCGGCGGCCCGATGCGCCGTGTCGTTCGGGAGGGTGGTGTCCGGGTCGTAGGCGTCAACAACAACGATCTCCAATTGGACAAGGCGAAGTCGTTGAATGCCGAGGCGGGTCTCGACCACGTGGTCGACTACCTTGCCTGCAGCTTCATGGACATGAGCGCCGTCGCGGACGACACATTCGACCGCGGCTACGCCATCGAATCGACGTGCCATGCGCCGGACAAGGTGAGCGCGTTCGCGGAGATCCACCGGGTTCTCAAGCCCGGAGCTCTCTTCTGGGGCCAGGAGATGTGCTTGACGGACAGGTTCGATCCCGACGACGACCGGCACCGAGCCATCGAGCATGAGCTGATGCACGGCATCGCGCTCGACGGAATCGCCACCACGGGCGAGGTGAACCGGGCGCTCGAAGAAGCGGGATTCGAGGTCCTCGAAGGGAAGGATCGGGCCGTAGCGCAGAACAGTCCGAGCCACCCCGTTCCCTGGTATCGGCCCATGGAGACCCGGCGCGGCACGCCGGGCGGCACCCTGTACAGGGTCCCATTGGGCCGGAAGGCGATGATCGGGGGACTCAGGCTGGCCGAGTTGGTGAAGATATTTCCGGAAGGCACCGCGGACGTCGTGAGGCTGATGGATCGGACCGCCAGGGCATATGTCGCGGGTGGCAGGGCCGGGATCTTCACACCGCTGTATTGTTTCCTGGCCCGCAAGCCGCTGTAAGAGGGCGCTGATTCAGCAGTTCGTCGCCCATACCCGGGCATCAAGAACGCGAAAACCGAGAGAACACGTCCCTCCCCAGCGGGCCATCTGCATACCCCCGATCCGGTCAGCTCGCGCGCTAGCGGTTCTCCGGGTCGCCCCGGTCGGGGTAGAACTGGGCGCAGTAGCGCCGGAACGGCATGATCTCGCCGTCGGAACGGCAGAGAAGCGGGCGGGATCGGTACTGTTTGCGGCTCCAGATGATCACGTCCTGCTGGACGTCCCCGTATTGCTGAGCGGAAATGAACCGGTTCATGATGGGGGCGCGTAACTTCACCGGCAGAAACCCCAGGCCCGCTATCCACCGCCGCGGCTTGCGTATCTCCCGCACCTGCGAAACCAGTGACAGGTCGATGAGCAAACCGTCGACCGGCGTGGCCAGCACCCACAGGCGCATGTCCATTCCGATCGAGCGCTCGCGGATCTGCACGAACGAATAGCCCAACCCGAAGATACGGGTACGCGCCGCCACGTCGAAGGTGAGGTTCAACACCTTGCCGATGGTCCGGGTGCGCATGAAGTCGAAGTCGCTCTCAAGACGCGCCCCGTCCACCGAGACCCGCCCGACACGACTCACGCTGTCATAGCCATGGACGTAGCGCAGGTGGCCCACGTCCACCGAGTTCTCCGTGGTCTCCTGGGGATGGCCGGGAAAGCGGACGGTCCTGATCTTGAGACCGGTCCATCCGTCCTGGTCCAGATCGTCGTCAGCCAGGCTCCATTGCGGTGCCCGCCCCCCGATCCCCCACCAGGCGAAGATCATGCCGGCGATTTCCCGGGTCTCGAAGACGCGCAACTTCGCCTTGGTAGGCGGGGGTGAATAGGGGGTGGCCACGCACTGGCCGGTCGCGTCGAACTCGTAGCCATGGAACGGGCAGACCAGCCTCCCATCGCAGATGCGCCCTCCCGCGGTCGGTCCCAGATCGGCGCCAAGGTGCGGGCAAAAGGCGCCGGCGACGCACACGTTCCCGTTCTCGTCGCTCCAGGCGACGATCTTCTCCCCCATCCAGGTCTTTTCGATCATCCCGGCTTCGAGCGCCTTACGGCTCGTGACGAAGTACCAACCCTCAGGAAACGGCGAGGCCAGCGGGACGTTCTCAAGTACCACACTACGCCGGGTTGGCATAGCTGACACCGCTCCCCCGGATCCTCGACTCGCCATCATCCCAGCCGCCGGCGCGGAGTCGAAGGCTGCCTTTCTCGACCCATCCCCATTACTCTCGTCTCTGAAGCACGTCGTGTTCCGATTAGCCATCATAACTTATGATTTGCTTTGGCCCTTGCATGTGGAAAACAGACTTTTCTCCCGCACGGTGGGGACTTTTACCAGCCGATCCGCCATGGCGCCAGGAAGGATCGACGGATCAGCCTTACGGTTGTGACAGGACCATGGCATCATCGGCGCGGGCTTCGACAGTCCCTTGAGCAAGGACACGGATCGGAGCGCAGGATGAGCGATCGGAATAGGGACATGAACGACTGGAACAAGGCGATCATCGAGGAGTTCCGCGCCAACGGTGGCCGGGTAGGAGGAATGTTCGACGGGAAGCCCCTGCTTCTCCTTCACAACACGGGCGCCCGCACCGGGACCCGGCGGGTCACACCGCTCGTGTATCAGGACTTGGCCGATGGCTACGCGATCTTCGCCTCCAAGGCCGGGGCGGACACCAACCCCGACTGGTACCACAACGTGGTGGCCAATCCGGGTACGGAGGTGGAGGTCGGGACCGACACGGTCCGGGTCCACGCCCGCGTCGCCACCGGAGACGAGCGAGATCAGATCTGGACCAGGCAGAAGCGGGATTACCCGCAGTTCGCGGAGTACGAGTCCAGCACCTCGCGGGTCATCCCGGTCATCGTCCTGGAGCGAGTCTGAGCCGGGAGCGGCTCGTAGCTGCGGCTGACCGGAGGAGCATCCGCGTCGTGACCACCGGTACCGAGCGCCCCGATCTGGCAAACTCGGGCGCGTGAACGCACAGGCGAAGGCATCCTTGGGACCCCTCGACGTAGCGTATGCCCGCAGCCGGTTCCCGGCCTTCGCCGACCCCGACCTCAGGGATTGGGCGCACTTCGAGAACGCCGGCGGCTCCTACGTCTGCCGCCAGGTGATCGACCGGCTCACCGGCTTCTACCGCCGCACCAAGGTCCAGCCCGACCATCCGTTCCCGCTCTCCCAGGCGGCGACCGAGGCGATGGAACACTCGTACCGGCGGATGGCGGGATGGATGGGCGTGGGGGTGGACGAGATCCATTTCGGGCCATCCACTTCGCAGAACACCTACGTCCTGGCCCGGGCGTTCAGGTCGATGTGGCGCGAGGGGGACGAGATCGTGGCGTCAACCCAGGACCACGAGGCCAACGCCGGCGTGTGGAGGCGGTTGGAGGCGACGGGGATCGTCGTCAGGGAGTGGCGGGTCGATCCTGAGAAGGGGACCCTGGACCTGGCCGATCTCGACAAGCTGATCACCGGACGCACCAGACTCGTCGCCTTCCCCCACGCCTCGAACGTGGTGGCCGCCATCAATCCGGTCACCGAGGTGGTGGCCCGGGCGGCGGAGGTCGGCGCCAAGGTGGTGGTCGACGGCGTGTCCTACGCTCCCCACGGCCTGCCCGACATCGGCGGGTCAGGCGTGGATGTCTACCTCTTCTCCGCCTACAAGACCTGGGGCCCGCACCAGGGGGTGATGTTCGTCCGCCGCGAACTGGCGGAGAGGCTCGGGAACGAGGGCCACTACTTCGTGGCCGACGAGCCTCGCTTCAAGCTGGTGCCCGCCGGTCAGGACCACGCCCAGATCGCGGCGTGCGCCGGAGTGATCGACTACGTGGATGACCTGTACGCCCACCATGGAGGACCTCCTGCGACCCCGGTGGAGCGAGGCCGGGCGGTCCATGACATGTTCCGGGCCCACGAGACGAGGCTGCTGGATCGGTTGCTGCGTTGCCTCTCGGGGCGGGACGATGTGCGGGTGGCAGGCCCGACTGACGCCACCCGGCGGGCTCCCACCGTGTCGATCGTCCCCTTGCGACGCCCGGTTGCGGATGTCGCGGAGTCGCTCGTCCGGCGCCGGATGATGGTCGGCGTCGGGGACTTCTACGCCCCGCGCCTCCTCGACGAAATGCGGATACCGACTAAGCCCGGCGTGCTGAGGATGTCCTTCATCCACTACACCACCGAAGACGAAATCGACCGGCTGATCGACGCCCTCGACTTCGCTCTCGGCTGACCGACGGACATCGATCACCTGGGCACTACCAGGTAGTTGGTTTCCGGATGGCTCTTCCCGCATCGTCGTGGAGCTCCGAAGGGAGCTGGCAATGGCGAAGAATCCCGCAGCGCAACTGCTTGAAGAACGTTCCCGACATATGTCGTGAGCGGTATCGGGCAGGGTGGGGATTCACCACCCCCACTTTGATTCCGGCGACATTCGTGGCGATGTCGATGGCCTCGGCAAGGTCCGAATCATTCGAGACAACGACCGCCGTGTCGCATGCACCGGTGAAGGCATCGAGTAGGAGGTAGCTAGCGAGGTTTACATCGGTCCGCTTCTCCTCGGTCACCAGAACCTCCACCGTTCGTGGGCTGCCTGGGGTCGGATTGGCCAGCGGCAACCTCCGGGTCCTGGTGACAATTTGGCCGTAGTGAATCTCGACGAGCGCGAGGGTTTCGAGGGCGCGTAGGTAGGTGTCCTGCCGAGTCGCCGCGCTCGCATCATGGGGGAGTCCGGTGACTCGCGCCGTGAAGTAGCGTATCTTGGTGATTTGGTCGCGCGGAAGCAGCCGTGCGCAAAGCGCCTGGTAGTCAAGCCACTTGTAGGCAGTCCCCCTTACAGCACCGTAGTAAAAGTTGAGCCCGTCGATATAGACAATCGTCGCCATGAAGCTGCGATTGTAAGACACCTAACTACAACGGAGTTGTATTTGTGTCACACCTGTGAGATACTTTGTCCTAGTAATCCCCCCAGTTCGCTTCGGTGGCTGGGTGCGAGGCTCGCCCTTGGTGGCGAGCCTCTGCGTTTCTCACGGTCTTCCGCCCGCGGCGTCCCTATGGGGACGCGTAGGTCAGCCGTTCGCAGCAGAGAGCCGGTCGATTGCAGCCGTGATCCGGGCGAGAGCCACCGCCTTCGGGAGAGCCTCCAGGCTCTCGAAGAGGGGTGGTGAGATGTTGGATCCGGTGATCGCCACCCTGATCGGCTGCCATCCCTTGCGGGGGTTGAGGCCCTCGGCGGCCAGCATGTCCCGCAAGGCCCGCTCGATGTTCCCTGCGGTCCAGATCCCGATGCCCTCGAGCATCGTCCGGGCGGAGGCCAAAGCCCGCGGGGCATCGGCCTTCATCACCTTCCGCCAGGCTTTCTCCTCGTAGGTGATGTCCGAGAACAGGAAGCGCGCCGCCGGGCCGATGTCGGTGGTCAGCTTGGCACGCTCCTGGATGAGGGGCGCCAATCCGGCCAGACGGCTCCGTTCGTCATCGTCAAGGTCACGCCCCAGATCCTCCTCGACCGATGCGACCGCCAGATCGGCGAAGCGCCCGGCGGCCATCGACCGCATGTACACGCCGTTCATCCAGCCCAACTTGCCGGGGTCGAACACGGCCGGGCTCTTCTGGACATCCGCCAGGTCGAAGGCGGCGATCGCCTCCTCCCGGCCGAAGACCTCGTTGTCGGGATCGTGCGACCAGCCCAGCAGGCCCATGTAGTTGAACACCGCCTCCGGCAGGTACCCGCCCTCCCGGTAGGCGCGCAGCGAGGTGTCGCCGTGACGCTTCGACAGCTTCCGCCCGTCAGGGCCGAAGAGAAGCGGGAGATGGGCATAGACGGGACGCTCGCCGCCGAGCGCCTCGGTGATCAGGATGTGCTTGGGGGTCGAGGAGAGCAGGTCCTCCCCCCTGGCCACGTGGGTGATCCCGTAGTCGATGTCATCGACGGTGGACGCCAGGTGATAGGTCGGTGAGCCGTCGGAGCGCAGGATCACGAAGTCGTCGATAGCGTCCGCCTCGAACCGCACCTCGCCCCGGACCACGTCCGTGAACCCCACGGCCCGGCCCGGATTCGAGAATCGAACCACCGCCTGCTCCCCGGCGCCGATGCGCCGGCGGGCCGTGGCCGGGTCGCTGCCGCGAGGACGCCGCACGTAGTGGCCGGGGGCCTTCTTCTCCGCCCGGGCCCGGGTCCGCAGCTCCTCCAGCTCGCTTGCCGAACGGAAGTCGTGGTAGGCGCGTCCCATGTCGATCAACCGGTCCGCCACCTCCCGGTAGCGATCGAAACGGTCCGACTGGCGATAGGTGCCGTGCGGCCCTCCCACCTCCACCCCCTCGTCCCAGTCCAGACCGAGCCAGCGGAACCCGGAGACGATGTCCTCGATGTAGTGGTCGTCAGAGCGGGCCCGGTCGGTGTCATCGATACGGATGATGAAGACACCCCCGTGGCGGCGGGCGTACAGCCAGTTGAACAGCGCAGCCCGCACGTTGCCGACATGGAGGTAACCGGTAGGCGACGGGGCGATGCGGACCCGGACTCGGGCATTGCTGCTCATTCGGACACCACCGGATTGGTCAGGGTGCCCACTCCCTCGAGCGACACCTCCACGACATCGCCGCTCTTGACCGGCCCGGCGCCCTGAGGGGTACCGGTGAGGATCACGTCACCGGGCAGCAGGGTCATCACGTAGGTCACGAACGAGATCAACTCCGCCACCCCGAAGATCATGTCGTTGATCGATGTTCCCTGTCGCAATACGCCGTTCACACGGCATTCGAGGGAGAAGTCCTCCAAAGGATCGTATTCGGTCTCGATGGCCGGCCCGAGCGGGCAGAAGGAGTCGAAGCTCTTGGCCCGGCCCGGCTGCTGCTCCTCCCGGAGAAGGTCCTGGGCCGTGATGTCGTTACCGGCGGTGTAGCCGAGCACCACCGAGGCGGCATCCTCGACCGCCACCTTGCGGGCGACCTTGCCGATCACCACGGCCAGGGCCGCTCCGTGGTGGACCTCGCCGGACAGGGCAGGCAGCACGATCGCCTGGCTCGGGCCGATGACGGACGTGGAGGGCTTGATGAACAGGCTCGGCCTGTCCGGAAGCGCACTGCCGGCATCGTCCGAGCCGGAGGCGTAGTTGGCGGTGACGCCGATCACCTTGGTCGGGAACACCGGCGACAGGAGACGGGCCTGGCGGAAGTCGACCACCACCTCGGTGGGTTGCCAGGCTACGAACGGAGTCCCGTCGTGGATGCGGATCCCTTCCGGCTCGACAGCACCGTAACGGATGCCCTCGGGGGTCTGCATACGGACGATCTTCACCGGCGCACGCTCCCTGGCGAACGCGGCGGTCCGGGTCTCAGGCGGAGGTTTTTTCGCGTTCTCGGGGCGACGGGGCCGTATCTGTCACAGGGTCGCACCATGTTGGGGATCACCAAATACCCGGCGGCCCCGAGCCCAGACGTCGGCCCGGCCGCCCGAGGAGTTATCAAACATCGAGAGCGGGCTCCGAGGCCCGGCCCGGCGAAGCGCGCTCTCATCCCAGGAAAGGTGGTGGTGGGGGAGGGCCCGGCGGGGCCGCCGCAGGCGGCGACGGTTTGCGCTCCTCCGGTCGGGGGGTCGGCGGAGGGATCGGGCCATGCCGGAGCGGCCTTCCTCGTGACGCGGGCCGCCAGGCTCCGGACCGGCGAGAGAACACCCTTGACGCCCTCTTCCGGCCGGTCAGCCGACCAGGGACGGGTCAGCCTGGAGACGGGCTCGAACCCGGTGGGGCTCGTCCATGAGCAGGTCGGCCGGGACAGACCCGAGCGCCGAGCGGCCCGGCCAGGGATCGTGTGCCAACTCGTCCAGCCAGCGTTCTCTCACCTCGGCGAGCCCTTCCGGGGCGCCACCTGTCCGGGCGTAGCCATCGTGCAGCCCCACCAGCGACAGCGCCACCTCCACGTCCTGGCGAGTGGGTCCCCGACGAGCCCCGGATGCCCGAGCGCCCACCAGCGCGCATAGAAGACGCTCCAGATCTCGGGGCCTCCGGCCCCGCTCGAACGAAGCCGCCCTGATCATCCGCAACCCCCAGCCGGTGTCGGGGCCCGGCCGTCCGAACGACCCTCCGGAGGGAGTCTCGGCAGGAGAGGTGATCTCACCGGGACGGGTCGGGGTCCAGCGCCGCTCCGGGGCCCGATCCAGGTCTTCAACAGGCCGCTCTGTAGCGCGCAGGCGGATGTTCGGTTGCCTACCCATCAGAACTAGATGTAGTCGAGCCAATCGGTGTATTCATCCAGCTTCCCGGTGTAGGCGTCGGCGTAGATCTCCTGGGCCCGCCTGGTCACCGGGCCGGGACGGCCCGAACCCACCGGACGGTTATCGACCTCCCGGACCGGTGTCACCTCGGCCGCGGTCCCAGTCATGAACAGCTCGTCGCAGTAGTAAAGGTCGGAGCGGTGGATCACCTTCTCCACCACCTCGTACCCGTCGTCCCGGAGCAGCGTCATCACCGAGTTGCGGGTGATGCCGTCGAGACAACCGGCCGAGAGCGGGGGCGTGTAGATGACGCCGTCACGGATCACGAACAGGTTCTCCCCCGAGCCCTCGGAGATAGCACCCTCCGAATTGAGCATCAGGGCCTCGTCGTAGCCGTCCGTCACCGCCTCCCGCTTGGCGAGGATCGAGTTGATATAGGTCCCGGTCGCCTTGGCGTTCGGGAAGGCGTCGTGGGAGAAGCGGCGCCACGAGGACACCTTCACCCGGATGCCGTTGAGGATGCCCTCCTCGCCGAGATAGGCACCCCACTGCCACGTGATGATCGCCACCTGAACCTTGGCGTTGCGGGGATCCAGACCGAGAGCGCCGAGACCGAGGAAGACGATCGGCCGGATGTAGGCGGATGAGAACTCGTTGGCCCGGACCACCTCCTTGGCAGCCTCGACCAGCTCGTCCACCGTGTAGCCGGGATCCATGCTGTACGACTTGGCGGACCGCGCCAGGCGTTTCATGTGGTCCGTCAGGCGGAATCCGGCGGTGCCGCCGGCGGCCTCGTAGGCCCGGATGCCCTCGAAGACACCCGTGCCGTAATGCAATGCGTGGGTCAGGACATGGACGGTGGCGTCTTCGAAGTCAACGATCCGACCATCCATCCATATGTATCTAGCCGTATCCATGAGCACCATCTTAGAAGCCCCGCAGACCGAGCAACCCGGACCCGCTCCCGATTTGCCCCAGGGTGCCGCCACCGGATCTGTCGGGGTCCGAATGTTGCACACGCGGTATCCTGCTGGCTGATCCTGATGGTTAGCTTTCGTGAGTAGCCTGCTCTCGCCCGATATCTGGGTATCCCTCGTGGCCCTTACGGCCCTCGAGATCGTGCTGGGCGTGGACAACCTGGTGTTCATCTCCCTGATGGCCAACAAGCTCCCGCGCGAATCCCGGGACCGGGTGTGGAAGATCGGGCTCGCCATGGCCGCCATCATGCGGATACTGCTCCTGTTCGCCATCACCTGGGTCATAGGCCTCACCGCCCCGCTGTTCTCCATCCTGAACCACACCGTCTCCGGCCGGGACCTCATCCTCCTGGGCGGCGGCTTGTTCCTGCTCGCCAAGGCCGTAATCGAGATACACGAGCAGCTCTATCCGGGGACTCGCCACGATGGGAGGGTTGACCGGACCGCCGCCACCTTCGCGGGGGTGCTGACCCAGATCGCGTTGCTGGACGTCGTATTCAGCCTGGACTCGGTGATTACCGCCGTCGGCATGGCCGACCGGATCAGCGTCATGATCACGGCCGTGCTCATCGCGGTCGGCGTGATGATGTGGCTGTCGAGCCCGGTCATGCGGATCGTCAACGAGCACCCGACCATCCGGATGCTGGCGCTGGCGTTCCTCCTACTGATCGGGGTCTCCCTCGTCGCCGAGGGCGGAGGCGCCCACCTCCCCAAGGGCTACATCTACTCGGCCATGGGGTTCGCCGTGCTGGTCGAGATGCTGAACATGCGGATGCGGCGCAACCAGCCGGCCGGCTCCTGATATCCGCGTCGAGGCTTCCGGTACTGGAGGCGCTCCCGTCGCTACGCTGCCGCCCATGGCCGGATTGATGGTGGCCAGGGTCGTCGCTTCATGGTTCGGGTGCGGGTTCATCCCGCGCCGGCTCCGGGGCTCTGACGAGGGCGCCGGGACGGTGGGCGCCCTGGCCGCTCTGGCGCCGGCGCTCCTCCTCGGCCGGGCGGGCTGGGTGGCCCAGCTCGCGGCAGCGGTTGTGGTAGGCGGACTCTCGGTCTGGGCGAGCGGATACTTCGCCGATGAGGGTGATCCGGCTTGGGTGGTGGTGGACGAGGCGGCCGGAACGTTCATCGCCACCATCGGGGTGTCGCTCGGGCCTGCTCTGGTCGGCTTCGTGGTGTTCCGGATCGCCGACATCACCAAGTGGTTCCCGCTCGTGCGAAGGGCCGAGACATTGCCGGGCGGAATCGGGATCACCGCGGACGACGTGGTGGCAGGGTTGTGGGGTCTCGGCGCGGCCTGGATCGTTCAGGCCCTCACGGGTTGACGCTCGAAAGGACACTCACCCCGAGGCGCGAGTAGTTCGGCCCGGCCGGTTCCGGATCGCGCCCCTCAGGCGGCAGCGATCAGAGCCCGGCTCGTTCAGCGATGAGGCTTCCTGCCAGCTTCGGGTCGGCCTTCCCCCGGGTGTGACGCATCACCTGGCCCACGAAGAACCCGACCAGTTTGCGTTCGCCCTTGGCGAGGCGGGCGAACTCGTCAGGATTCGCCGCGATCAGCTCGTCCACCACCGACTCCAGCAGGCCGGTGTCGGAGATCTGCAACAGATCGCGGTCGGCAGCCACTTCTGCCGGAGAACCCTCCCCTGCGATCACTCCCGCCAGCACCTCCCGGGCGGCCGAGCCGGACAGGGATCCTTGCCGGATCATGCCCAGCAGTTCGGCCAGCGACGCCCCGGTCAGTGACGAATCACGCACCGACTGAATGCCGGCTTTCCGCAGGGAGGCCACGACCTCACCGGTCGCCCAGTTAGCGGACTGAGCGGGGTCGGCCCCGGCTTCTGTGGCGTCTTCGAACAGTCGTGACAGGCCGGCATCCGCTCCCGCCAGCACGGCCGCCTGGGCCGCGTCGGCACCCATCTCCTCGTACCGGGCCCGCCGGACGCTCGGTAACTCCGGCAACAGGGCCGCCATCCGGCTCTCCCACTCATGGTCGAGTTCCATCGGCACCAGGTCGGGGTCGGGGAAGTAGCGGTAGTCCGAGCTGCCCTCCTTGATCCGCCCACCCCTGGTGACGCCGGCCTCCTCATCCCAGTGACGGGTCTCCATGACGATCCTCTGCCCGCTCGACAGGCCGGCGGTCTGGCGTTCGATCTCGTACGAGACGGCCCGCTCCAGCGACCGGAACGAGTTCATGTTCTTGATCTCCACCTTCGTGCCGAGTGGCGCCTCGGGTCCCGGACGCACCGAGACGTTGGCGTCGAAGCGAATCGACCCCTCCTCCAGCCGGGCGTCGGAGACTCCTAGCGCCTCCACCAATAGCCTGAGCTCCTGCGCGTATGCCCTGGCCTGGGCGGCGGACCGGATGTCCGGACGGGTCACGATCTCGACCAGCGGAACGCCGGAACGGTTGAAGTCGAGCAACGAGTACTCGGCCGCGCTGATCCTCCCGTC
The DNA here is from genome assembly GCA_022827785.1 of Acidimicrobiia bacterium. Taxonomy (GTDB): domain Bacteria; phylum Actinomycetota; class Acidimicrobiia; order Spongiisociales; family Spongiisociaceae; genus Spongiisocius. The sequence continues at coordinate 43,117 of JAJEIM010000042.1, read as the reverse complement.
GCCGCCCCGGTGGGTGCTCTTGCCGGTGTCCTCCTCCTGGTGGACACGCTCGATCCCGATCCGTGCGGGATCGTCCCCGCCCACCTCGAGGTAGCCGTCCACGCAGACCGGCAGATCGAACTGGGAGATCTGGTAATTCTTCGGTAGGTCGGCGTAGAAATAATTCTTGCGGTGGAACACCGGCCGGCGGGTCACCGAACAACTCAGCGCCAGACCGATCTGCATGATCCGGTTGATCGCCTCCCGGTTGGGCACGGGCAACGCACCCGGCAATCCGAGGCAGACCGGGCATATGTTGGTGTTGGGCTCGGCGTCGAACCGGGCCGGACAGCCGCAGAACATCTTGGACTCCGTGGACAGCTCGACATGGGTCTCCAGGCCTATCACCGCTTCCCAGGTCACCGGACCCCACCTCTCAGCCCGTACGCGGGGTCGAACGGAACGGTGGTGTCGAAGCCGGCGAGAGACTCCACGGCGGCCGCCACCTGGAACATGACGGCCTCCGCCAGGGCGGGGGCCATCACCTGGAAACCGATGGGAAGGTCGTGACGGTCCAGGCCGATCGGGACGCTGATGGCCGGATGCCCTGCCAAATTGGACGGGATCGTGAAGACATCACTCACATACATCGACAGAGGATCATCGGTCCGGTCACCCAGCGGGAAGGCGGTGGTGGCGCTGGTGGGCGAGACCAGCACGTCGCACTGCCGGTAGGCGCGGGCAAAGTCCTCGCGGATCAGGGTGCGCACCTTCTGGGCCTGGCCGTAGAACGCCTCGTGATAACCGGCCGACAGGGCGAACGTGCCCAGCAGCACCCGGCGGGTGACCTCGGCGCCGAACCCGTCGGCGCGGGAACGGGACATCATCTGCTCGGTGGTGGCGCCGTCGACCCGGAGCCCGTACCGGACCCCGTCGAAGCGGGCCAGGTTGGCGGAGCACTCGGCCGGAGCGATCAGGTAGTAGGCGGAGAGGCCCTGCTCGGTGGATGGGAGATCGACCTCCAGAGTGGTGGCGCCGGCAGCCTCCATGGCCGCCAGCGTGCAGTCGAAGGCCGCTTCGACATCGGGCTCCACCGCCTCGGCGCCACCCAACCGGCGGACCACACCCACGCGGATCCCGTCCAGACCCCAGTCCAGCCGGGCCCCGGCGGCCTCGATCGCGCCCGGATAGGAGGTGGAATCGAGGGGATCGTGGCCACTAATGGCGTCGAGCAGGAGCGCGGCATCCTCGACCCGGTGGGTGATGGGACCGATCTGGTCGAGCGAGGACGCGAAGGCGATCAGCCCGTAGCGGCTGACCGCTCCGTAGGTGGGCTTGGCCCCGACCACTCCGCACAGCGAGGCGGGCTGGCGGATCGAACCACCCGTGTCGGAACCCAGGCCGCCCAGAGCCATCCCGGCCGCCACCGCCGCCGCGCTCCCGCCCGATGAACCGCCCGGAACCCGGTCGGTGTTCCAGGGGTTGCGGGTGGGCCCGAAGGCGGAGTTCTCGGTGGAGGACCCCATGGCGAACTCGTCGAGGTTGGTCTTGCCCGCAATGAGCGCGCCGGCATCCCGGAGGCGCCGGACCGCCGTGGCATCGTACGGAGGGACGTAGCCGGACAGGATCCTCGAGCCGGCGGTGGTCTCCATGTGGCGGGTGGTCATGTTGTCCTTGACCGCGATCGGGATACCGTGGAGCGGGCCGTGATCCTTCCGGGCCGCCAAGTCCTCGTCGGCCCGGGCGGCGGCTTCCATCAGGCCGTCCGTGTCGAGCGTCAGGTAGGCGTGGAGCTGGGCCTCGACCATCGAGGTGCGCTCCAGGACCTGCTCGGCTAGCGCCACGGAAGTGACCCGCCCGTCCCGGAGGGCGCGGGCCGCCCCCGCGATCGTGGTGAAAGGCACCTCAGGCCTCCTCGATGGCCGGCGGCACCCGGAAGAAAGGGCCTTCGGTGTCCGGGGCCCGGGCCAGCACCTCCTCGCGGCCCAGCACGGTCTCGGGGGTGACTCGATCCTCGCGAAAGCGGTTGGTCATCGGGAAGGGATGGGAGGTGGGCTCCACACCCTCGGTATCCACAGCCTGGATGCGAGCCACATGCTCGAGCAGTTCCCGGCACTGGCGCCCGTAAGTGCCCAACTCCTCATCCGACAGCTCCAGACGCGCCAGGCGCGCCACATGGGAAATGTTGATCTCCACGGTCACGGACGGGAGGTTAACCGGCACCCGGTAGCGGGCAGACCACGGTCAGGTAGCGGCAGTCGGGACATGGAACGCCGGTGGAGCGCGAGGCCATCAGCCTGGCGCCGGTGTCTCGGTCAGGAAGCCGAGCAGGGCTTGATACGCCGGGTCCAGGTTGGCGATCGGCACGCTCTCCGCGGCTTGGTGGGCCTGGGCGACCTCACCCGGCCCGTAGTTGACCGCCGGGATCCCGTAGCGCGCCAGTCGGGCCACATCGGTCCAGGCCTGCTTGGGAGTGATGAGTGCTCCGGTGGCCCGGATCAGACGGTCGAGGTACGGATTGCCTTCCGGGACCGGGGCACCGGGAACGATCTCGTGAATCTCCACCGCATCCGCCGGGGCGGCGATCTCGGAGAGCCGCTCTCGCGCTGCGTCAGGCGTGACGTCGGGCGGGAAACGGTAGTTGAGGTGGAGGTCGAAGCTTCCGGGGATCACATTGCGCGCAATCCCTGCGGTGGCCTGGGTCACCGAGAACACCTCGTAGAAGGAAAGGCCCGCCACCACATGCTCCTCCGGCTGCCGCTCGTGGAGATCGGCCAGCCACGCGCCTGCTTTGGTGATGGCGTTCTCACCCAGCCAGGGGCGGGCGCTGTGGGCGGCCCTGCCCTCGAACCGGACGGTGGCGTTCGCGGTGCCTTGACAACCGAGCTGGAGCTCGAGGTCCGAAGGCTCGAGCACAACTGCGAATTCCGCCTCTCGCAGCCATGACATCTCCTGCAGGACCGGCTCGAGGCCGTTCTCGGCGTAGGGACCCTCCTCGGCGTCGTAGAACACACCCACCACATCCAAGGGGCCCTCCCGGACCGCCTCCTCCTCGAGCAGGTGGACCATTACCGCGACGCCCGACTTCATGTCCGACGTTCCGAGCCCGAACATCCGGCCTCCGTCAACCCGAGCCGGGCCCTGGCCCTGGGATGGAACGGTATCGATGTGACCCACCAACAGGATGAGAGGGCGACCGGTGCCGGCGCCCACTACCAGGCTCTTACCGATGCGCCGGAGGCGCTCCCTCGGATAGGTCGAGCCAAGCCGGGCCGAAAGGGCTTCGCATAACCGACCTTCACGCCCGGTCGGCGACGGGATGTCAACCAGCCAGGCCAGGGTGTCGACCAGCGTCATGCTTCACCCAGGCAGATTCTGACCACGTCGATCGCCTGCTCGCACTCGTCCAGGTTAGGTACCAGCGCCAAGCGTATATGCCCTTCGCCACCGGGCCCGAACACGCGACCGGGCGACACCACCACACCGTGTTCCAGCAACCGCTCGGTTATGGCCACATCATCCTTCACCTTCAACCAGATATACAAGCCCGCCTCCGAGCCGATCGTGCGGTACCCGAGTGCCGCGAACCCTTGGGAGATGATCTCCCGCTTACGCCGGAACAGGTTACGGCGTTGCTCGACATGGGAATCGTCATTCCAGGCGGCGATGGCGGCGGCCTGGGTGAACTCGGGAGGGGCCGTGCCCGTCCCGGTGCGGAGGGACTTGAGGACGGCGATCGCCCGCTCGTCCCCCACGATCGCTCCGCTCCGGTAGCCGGTCATGCCGCTCCGCTTGGAAAGGCTCAGATAGACGAGTACTCCCTCCGTGCCACCCGTCTGGAGAAGGGAGGCGGGCGGATCGTGGTCGTAGAGATCCACGTAGCACTCGTCGGAGCACAAGAGAACTTCGTGACGCTGCGCCCGTTCCCTGAACCGGGCCAACTCGTCGAGCGGACTGACCACGCCGGCGGGATTGTGGGGGCTGTTCAGCCACAACATGCGCGCCTGCTCCCAGGATCGGTCCGCGACATCCGAGGCGCGGAACAGGAAGTCGCCCGGCAGGCGGACAGGGAGCGGCAACGCACCGGCCAGGCGAGCCCCCCGCTCGTAGATGGGATAGCCGGGAGTGGGCCACACCACCCCGTCGCCCCGGTCACGATCCACGAACGCCAGCGCAGTGGAGAAGATGGACTCCTTGGAGCCGGTGGTAGGTAACACCTGGGTGTCAGGATCGACCTCCAGGCCGAAGCGCCGGCCTATGTAGCCGGCGATAGCCCGGCGCAGGGCGGGCAAGCCCATGACCGTCGGGTACTGCGACACTCTCGGAACGGCTCTCTTGAGCGCCTCCGGGATGAATGCAGGGGTCGGTTCGCGCGGATCGCCGATCGAGAAGTCGACCAGCGGCCTGCCGGCCTCGCGGAGGTGGCGGGCCCGGTCCTGTATGGCCGTAATGGCGTGGGAGCCGATCTGGTCCAGCACCGGATTGACACGCACGGGATCAGGGTAGCGTCATGGCCATGACAACCCACTCCGGCCCACGTGTCGCCCGGAACGGCAACGATCCCGGCGGCGGACCCGACAGGTGAGCCACCCCATAGAATCCCCTGCCGTGGAGAGCCTGACTTGACCGACCGGCGCTACCTCGCCGTTTTCCTGTTGCTCGGACTGGCGGCGGTGTTGGTGGTCGTGATCGGGTTCGTGTTCGGGTCACCGGACACGGGTCGCGAGCCCCTACCTCGCGTGCTCGAGAGCATCTCGCCCCAGCCCGGCAGCCAGGTACCGCTCCAGACGCCCGTCGAGGTGGACGTTCCGGTCGGCTACCGGGTGGACATCTACATCGACGGGTTCCGGGTGCCCGACTCGGAGGTACGTTTCGTGGAGGGAACCGGCGTGCATTCGTGGGCGCCGACGCGTTCCTCGACCATCCTGTGGACGCCCGGACCACACACCGTTCTGGTGAACTGGCGGAAGCTGAGCGGACTTCCCGACGAGGGCGGATACAGCTGGGAGTTCCGGGTCTTCTAGGTTCCTGGACCGGCAGAACGCGAAAATCGCGCAAAGCGGGCTTCGCCCGCCGGGCCCTCCCCCGCCACCACCTCCTGGTTCGGAGCGTGTTCGGCCATGCCCGGCCGGCTGCCGGGAATCGACGGTCGCTCCATGAAGCCTCGGTATGTTCCCTCCGGACCGGCCGTTCCGATCGGTCTTGGGTCTTCGGCCGATGTAGGTGCTTGGCGATAGGCAACATATAGCGGCGGTGTGACACGTTACCTGCTACCCCTGGCCGAATCAACACTCATCCGGCGGAGAGAGCCATGCGTAGAGAGGAATCGAGGGGTCTCCGGATGGGTCGCCGTGTCCGGGCTGGGCCTAGCGGGACACGAACGATTCTCGGGTACAGGACACCGGGAGGAAACGGCTAGGACAGCATCGAGGCCTCGTCGAGGGCGCTCGGGCCGTGCTCGATCAGCCGCAGGAAGGTGCCTTCATCGATTACACGTACCCCTAAGGACTCCGCCTTGGCCAGCTTCGACCCCGGTGACGCCCCTGCCACCAGCGCGGTCGTCTTCTTCGACACCGACGACACCAACTTGCCGCCCCGTTCCTCGACTGCAGCCCTCGCCCCGTTCCGGTTCATCGACTCCAGGCCGCCGGTCAGCACCAGCCGCACCCCTTGAAGGGTCTTCTCGGGGCCCTGGCCCCAGTCGGGATCGGAGAGCCGGACCTTGGCTTCCCCCAACCGTCTCACCAGGTTCCGGTTGTCCTGTTCGGCGAACCAGCCGGCCACCGACTCGGCGATCACCGGGCCTATGCCCTCGATGGCCGCCAGGGTGTCCTCATCCGCATCCTGTAGCGCCTCGAGGCTGCCGAACTCGCGAGCCAGGATGCGCGCCACCGTCCCGCCCACATGACGGATGCCGAGGCTCACCAGCAGCCGTCCGATCGGGCGGTCCCGAGCCGTCTCGATGGCCTTCATCAGATTGTTGACCGAGATCTCGCCCCAGCCCTCGAAGCCCAGCAGGGCGTCGGGTTGCAGGAAGAAGATATCGGCCGGTCCGGTGATCAGGCCCTCCGACAGCAGGAGGTCTATGGTCTTGTAGCCCATACCCTCGATGTCCATCCCTCCCCGGGCGGTGAAGTGGAAGAGCCACTCCCGGAGCCGCGACGGGCACGCCAGGCCCCGTGTGCATCTGGCCACCTTCTCGCCTTCGGGCCGGACGATGGGCGCCTCGCAGAAAGGACAGCGGGACGGCATCGACCACTTCTTCTCCTCACCGGTCCGCCGTGACGGCACCGGGCCGACCACTTCGGGTATCACGTCACCGGCTCGCCGGACGACCACCTGGTCCCCCACCCTCACGTCCTTGCGGTGAACCTCGTCCTCGTTGTGGAGCGTGGCCCGCTCGACGTTGGCACCTCCCACGAAGACCGGCTGCAGAACCGCGAACGGAGTCGCCGCCCCGGTACGTCCGACGTTGATCTCGATTCCGAGCAGCCTGGTAATCCGCTCCTCCGCGGGGAACTTGTAGGCGATCGCCCAGCGGGGCGCCCGGGCGGTGGAGCCGAGCTCGGCCTGTTCCGCCAGCCCGTTCACCTTGATGACGACCCCGTCGGTCTGGTACGGGAGGTCGTTGCGCTCGGCCCGGACCCGCTCCACGTATCCGGTCACGGCCGCCACATCGGTCACGTTCTCGGTCCCCGGATGAACCCGCAGCCCCAACCCGCGGAGCCACTCCATCGTCTCGAAATGGGTGGCCAATGCCGGCCCTCCTTCCAGGTAACCCACCTGGTAGATCCAGATAGCCAGGTTCCGGGAGGCGGTGACCGCCGGATCCTTCTGGCGCACCGAACCGGCCGAGGCGTTACGGGCGTTGGCATACAGCCGGTCACCCGCCTCGGCCTGGCGGGCGTTGAGGCGATCGAACTCATCCAGCGGCAGGTACACCTCTCCCCTCACCTCCATGTAGGCGGGAGGGTCCCCAAGCAGCCGGAGCGGGACGGATGCGATGGTCCGGACGTTGCCGGTGATGTCCTCGCCGGTCATCCCGTCCCCGCGGGTGGCGGCACGGGTAAGAACCCCCTGCTCGTAGGTCAGCGAAACGGCCAAACCGTCGATCTTCAACTCGCACACGAGGCTCCCCGCAGACCGATCCAGGTGGCGCTCGGCGCGGGCCAGCCACTCCGCAACCTCGGCAGGACTCTCGGCGTTGTCGAGGGAGAACATGCGCTCGCGATGGGTGACCGGAGCGAAGAGGTCCGACGGCGGCGCCCCGATGCGCCGGCTGGGTGAGTCGGCCGCCACCAGATCGGGATGGGCCTCTTCCAACTCCAGCAGCCGGTGGCGCAGATCGTCGTAGTCGCCATCGGGAAGCTCCGGATCGGCCAGCACGTAGTAGCGGTGATCGTGGTAGCGAATGTCCGCGATCAGGTCCGCGATCAGGACGGCCGGATCCATCTCGTTCATGCCGCCGGAGGCTAGGGCGTGTTCACGCTATGCGCGTTCGTTTGCTGTCGCGGGTCCCCCGTGGTCGGTCTGGTTCTCGACGCGCTGCGCAGGTCAGGTGGTCGTCCTGATGATTCCCCCACCGACCACCTCTTCATCTACGTAGAGGGCCAGGGTCTGTCCTCTCGCCAACGCCTCCTGGGGCTCGGAGAAACGGACGGTCGTCAACTCGTCCTCCAGCGAAACCTCGGCCGGAACGGCCCGGCCGTGGGCCCGGTACTGCGCCAGCAGGGCGCCTGTGACCGGCCGGTCCACCCAACTCATATTCTCGACCGTTGCCTCGTCCACCCCCAGGTCGGACCGGTCACCCACCGTCACGATTCCGGAGTCGGCATCGATGTCGGTCACGTACAGGGGCTCGCCCACGGCCACCCCGAGGCCGCGGCGCTGGCCGATCGTGAAGTTGGTGATGCCGTGATGGACACCGAGCAACCGGCCGTCCTGGTGGATGATCGGGCCCTGCGCCGGCGCCACGCCCTGTCCGGCGAGGAAATCGCGGTAGTTTCCCTGCCCGACGAAGCAGATGTCCTGGCTGTCGGGCTTGTGAGCGGTGCGGAGCCCGAGGCGGGCGGCCATCCGGCGGGTCTGGTCCTTCGTCAGGTCGCCGACCGGGAAACAGAGCCGGGCCAGCTGGGCCTGGCCCAGCATCGAGAGCACGTACGACTGGTCCTTGCCGGGATCGACTCCCCGCCACAAGCGGTAGCGCCCGCCGTCCGAAGTGATGCGGGCATAGTGGCCGGTTACAACCAAGTCGTATTCGAGGGCGTCGGCATGAGCCAGGAGGCGCGAGAACTTGACCGTTCGATTGCACTCCACGCACGGATTGGGAGTACGGCCCGTTAGGTAATCGTCGATAAAACCCCCGACCACACCGGACATGAACTCCTCGGTGTAGTCCCAGACGTAGTAGGGGATGTCGAGCCGGGCGGCCACTCGCCTGGCGTCCTCGGCATCCGAAACCGTGCAGCATCCGGCGGTGGGCGCCTCGCCGTCCGGGCCCTGCCAGAGCTTCATGGTCACCCCCATGACCTCCCAGCCCTGCTCCTTCATCAAGGCGGCGGCAACAGAGGAATCGACCCCGCCCGACATGGCTACCAACGCTCTCATCGCAGGGCGCCTGCCTCGCCGGCGACCAGGCGGGCCGCGCATACGCCTTCACCCTCCGCAGTCGACCATCCGAACGAGAACCGGAGGCACTCCCTGGCCAGAGCGGGACTCATGCCCATCGCCTCGAGTACGTGGGAAACGGTGGCCGCACCCGATTGGCATGCGGATGCCGCGGACGCGGCCAGCCCGGCGCGGTCGAGCCGGACCAGAAGCATCTCGTTGCGAACGCCGGGAATGCGAACGTGGCTGGTCTGGACCATCCGGGGCGCGCCCGCGCCGGTTACGACCAGATCGGGGATCAGCTCGGCCATCGTGGCTTCGAAAGCGTCACGCTCGCCCATGACCCGGGCTCGGAAGGCAGCGCGCTCATCCTCGAGAGCCGCCATGGCCGCCGCCATTCCGACGATGGCCATCACGTTGTGGGTGCCGGAGCGCCGGCCCAGTTCCTGCCCGCCACCATGGACCAAGGGAGCAAGGGGAGTCCCCGACCGCACATAGAGGAGGCCGACGCCCTTGGGGCCCCCGAACTTGTGGGCTGCCAGAGACAGCAGGTCGACACCCAGGACGTCGACATCCACCCGTTCGGACACATATCCCTGGACGGCATCGGTGTGGAGGACGACCCCGGGGCAAGCGTCCTTGACTGCCGCCGCCACCTCCTCGACGGGCATCCGCACGCCGGTTTCGTTGTTGCCCATCATGATCGAGACCACCGCGGTATCCCCGGTTATGTGGGAGGCGACCTCGGCCGGGTCGACGAGCCCTTCCGCGGTCACCTTCGCGAAGGTAACCGCTGATCCGAAGGACCTGCAGTGCTCGGCGCTCCCGAGGACGGCGTCGTGCTCCGTGGGAGACGTGACGATTGCGCCGAGGCGGCCACCCGCGAGTGCGCGGCCTTTGATGGCCAGGTTGTCAGCCTCCGATCCGCCCCCCGTGAACACGATCTCCCCCGGCTCGGCATTGATGAGCGATGCGGCCAGGTCGCGGGAATCCTCGAGTGCGTTCTTGGCTCTCCGGGAAACGCCATGACTTCCCGACGGATTGCCGTAGACGTCGTGACGGAAGGGCTCCATGGCAGCCCATGCCTCGGGTCGCAGAGGCGAGGAGGCGGCGTGGTCCAGGTAGAGCATGCCGGGAATTGTGCCACGACCGGGGCCGAACAGGGCATCTCCTCCGATGGGAACGCCGGGAAATCGGACGGGCAGCGTCCTCCTACGAGGTGAGCGCCGCCATCAGCTTGGCGATCCGGCCCGTGCAGGTCTCGGCTTCGGCCGGGGGGACCAGGACGACCAGCCTTCCGGCCACTTCCATGAAGACCCGGGCCGCGGGACCATCGGGTCGGACGACCACCACCGGCTCGCCCCGGTCGGCGCCGGCGCCCAGGGCCGGATCCAGGGGGATCTCTCCTATGAGCGGGATGTTGAGCGAGTCAGCCAGCGCCTCACCCCCTCCGCGACCGAACAGCTCGAACCGCTGCCCGTCCGGAGTCTCGAAGTAGGACATGTTCTCGATCACCGCGACCACCGGCATCGCGGAGCGACGCGCCATGTCGGCCACCCTGATCGCCACCTTCTGAGCGGTCAGGGAAGGGGTGGTCACCACGATCATCTCCGACTGGGGAAGCAGGCGGGACAGGGCCATCTGGACATCGCCCGTGCCGGGAGGCAGATCGATGACCAGGTAGTCGAGCTTCCCCCAGGCGACCTGCTGCAGGAACTGCTCCAGCGCTTTGGATAGCATCAAGCCCCGCCACATGAGCGCAGTCTCCTCAGATTCGATGATCAGGCCCGTGGACACCACCTTGATGCCGTAGGCCTCGACCGGTTGCATGAGCTTGGTGTCCGGGTCAGCTCCGATCCGGGCGTCCGTCCCCACCATCCTGGGGATCGAGAATCCCCAGATGTCGGCATCGAGCAACCCGACCCGGTATCCCATCCGGCCGAGCGCCAGGGCCAGGTTGACGGAGACCGAGCTCTTGCCGACGCCGCCCTTGCCGCTCCCGACCGCGATCGTCCTGGTGGTGGGCGGAACGCGGGTGGGTGCGGCGTTCTCCCGGGCGCGGCGGCGGGCCACTTCCATCAGCTCCGAGCGCTGTTTCCTCGTCATGGCCCGGGTCTTGACCTCCACCCTCTGCACCCCGGGGATCGCCTCGATCCTGCGGACGGTGTCGTTCTCGATCTGGCTCCGCATGGGACACTCGGCGATGGTCAGGGCCAGTCCGATGGTCACGACACCCTCATCGAGTACCACTTCGCGCACCATCCCCAGATCGACCACATCCGAACCGAGTTCAGGGTCCATCACCCCTCGTAGGGCCTCCATGATCCGGTCTTCGGTGAGGGTTTGTGGCATGGTCGTCTCCGCGCCATCCGTCGGATCGACCCACCTTATCGCCAATGACGTCGTTCTCGACACGCCATGCTGCGCACGGCCTTCGGCAGGCCGGACCACGGAAGCAGCAAATGTGCCGCACGGGTTCGACCGCCAGCGCCGCCTCGCCCGCGGTTGGCTGTCGACCGCTTGTATAATGCCCGCGTCGGGCCAATTCCTCGGGATGGCCCGGACGGTCGATCGGGGAGTGCCCGGATGGAACAGCTTGTCAACATCACCTCGCGCCGACCGATGCGGGCGGTCACGCTGACCGATGGAGCGGTCGCCAAGGTACGCGAGTTGCTGGTTTCCGAGGGCGACCCTGCCCTGGCCCTGCGTATGGCCGTCCGCCCCGGAGGGTGTTCCGGATTCTCGTACGAGATGTTCTTCGACTCCGACAGGTCCGACGCCGACGTCATCGAGGAGTTCGACGGTCTCAACGTGGTGGTTGACCGCCAGAGCGTGGACCTGCTGCGCGGTTCGACCCTGGACTACCAGGACGGCCTCATGGGTGCGGGTTTCGCCATCAACAACCCGAACGTAACCCGGTCGTGCGGTTGCGGCAACAGCTTCAGCTAGGGCCGTTTGCTCTCTCGTCATCGCCGGTCGTCCCACTCAAGCGCCCGAGATCACCAAACCGCGCGGTAGCCTCTAGTCCCCCAGGTTACGGAGGCATGACGATGGCAGGCAGGATTCTCGAAACCCCCAGCGCACCACCCGCCATCGGTCCGTATTCGGTGGCGGTCGAGGTGGCGGGTCTGGTGTTCCTATCGGGTCAGGTGGCACTCGTCCCGGAGGGTGGACGAGAGGATGGTGACGTGTCTGCGCAGACCCGCCAGGTCATGGACAACATCGGCGCCATGCTGGACGACATCGGGCTCGGCTACTCCGACATCGTCAAGACCACCATCTTCATGGTTGACATCGGGGACTACGCAGCTATCAACGAGGTGTACGCCGGGTACTTCGAGGCCGGCCCCCCGGCCCGGTCAGCGGTGGAAGTGGCCGCCCTGCCGGGCGGGTTCCGGGTCGAGATCGAGATCGTGGCCGCCCGAAGCGACGGGTAACCCCCCGGTTCCATGCAGCCGGCCGGCCACACCGAAGCCTCGGGCCATACTCCAACCGGCTCCTATCACGAGAGCGGCACCCTGGAGGCGTGGAACGAGCGCTACGCGACCCGAGGCATGGTTTGGGGAACCGACCCCAACCGGTTCCTGGCGGAGTATGCGACCGGGCTCACCCCTCGCCGGATCCTCGACCTCGGGTGCGGCCAGGGGCGCAACGCGGTGTGGCTGGCCACCCGAGGCCACCGGGTCACCGGGATCGACCTGTCCCCGGTCGCCATCGAACAGGCCTGCCGGCTGGCGGCCGACCACGCGGTGGAGGTGATCTTCGAGGTGGCGGACGTGGTAGGGGGCTGGACGCCGCCGCAGGGTGCCTTCGACCTGGTGGTCCTGTCCTACCTTCAACTCCCGCCGCATGACCGCCGGGTGGCTCATGCCAAGGCCACGAACGCCGTCGCCCCCGGGGGAACGGTCTGGCTGATCGCCCATCATTCCGACAACATCGCGGACGGGGTTGGAGGCCCCCAGTTTCCGGAGGTCCTGTTTGACGAGCAAGCCCTCGCCACTGACTTCGGTGACCTGGAGATACTGAAGAACGAGAAGGTATTCCGTGATGTGGAGGGCGAGGACGGCCTGGTGCGGGCGGCCCATGACATATTGCTGGTGGCCGCCAAACCCTCGAAACCGGACGGATGAACCGGGCCGGAACAGGGACGCCACCCCTCCACCCTCATGGAGCAGCGCCCCCTACTTGATCGGGAAAACCGGAGTGGCGCGCACGGGTAGCGTTTCCGATTCATGATCGAGCGGACTAGCCTTGCCACGCCACGCCCTGATAGATGCCTGGGTGCGATGATCGCAAAGGGGTAGAGGCGACCACTCGCCAAGCGGTCTACTCACCGCGGCATGGGGGATTCCCTTGATGAGAGGATGCTTGTATGGCATACAGAGCTATGTACATCTGGTCGGACGGGACCGAGCCGACCCCGCTCCTGCGGTCGAAGACCAACGTGCTCAAGGACGGTGAAGAACCGGGTATCTGGGGCTTCGACGGTTCGAGCACCAACCAGGCGCCCGGAGGTGACTCCGATGTGGTGCTCCGGCCGGTGAAGACCGTACCCGACCCGATCAGGGGCGGCAACGACATACTCGTGCTGTCCGAGTGCCTGACGCCCGACTTCGAACCCCATCCCACCAACACCCGGGCGGCCTGCGTGGAAGCGGAGGCCAAGTATGCCGACTTCAACCCGATCTTCGGATTGGAGCAGGAGTACACCTTCATCACAATGATGGATCCGACGGCCAGCCAGTACTACGGACCCCCGCCGGGATTCCCGCTCGGTGGGTATCCGGCCCCGCAGGGCCCGTACTACTGCTCGGTGGGCGCCAATCGCGCCTTCGGCAGGGTTGTCGTGGATGCCCACAGCCAGGCCTGCATCGACGCCGGCCTGTCGATCGAGGGCACCAACGCCGAGGTGATGCCCGGGCAGTGGGAATACCAGATCGGGCCGCTGCCGCCGGTCGAGGTGTCCGACCAGATCCTGATCGCCCGCTGGCTGATCGAGCGGATCGCCGAGGACTACGGCCTCCAGGTGACCTTGCATCCGAAGCCGGTACAGGGTGACTGGAACGGCGCCGGATGCCATACCAACGTCTCGACCCGCCAGATGATGGAGAGCTACGACGCTGTGATCGCCGCCTGCGAGGCTCTAGGCGCCAACGCGGAGGAGCACATCAAGAACTACGGCGCGGACATCGAAATGCGGCTGACCGGGGCCCACGAGACCCAGCGCTACGACCAGTTCAGCTACGCGGTGTCGGACCGGGGCGCATCGGTGAGGATCCCCTGGACCACCCACAAGAACCAGAAGGGCTACATCGAGGATCGCCGTCCCAACTCGAACTGCGATCCCTACGTGGTCACCCGCCTGATCATGGAGACCATCTGCGGAGCGGCCTCCTCCTAACAACCGACCCTCAGGCCCGATGCGTGCCATGATGCGCGCGTCGGGCCTTTTGTCGTTTCGGTAGCGCCCTCGACCAAAGTTCGCGACGGGCTACTCGCGGGAGCCGACCTATCTGATGAAAGATCCAAAGAGGGTCGTTGCCGGGAGTCCTATAGACGAAGGGTGAGGAGGCGGCCGCCTATAGATCCGCCCCAGCCGTGTGTCGGGGAAAGGAAGACCCGAGGCTCAGGCGGCGCCGAAGCCTTGCATGACGATCTCGCTGATCTGGTCGACCTGTTGCTCGAAGCTGGCCGCCGCAGCCCGGAACTCGACCACGGCTGCTCGACGGAGTTCTCCCGTGTCGGGCGCCCTCAGTCCGGCGAGGGTGTTGGCGGCTGCTTCGGCTACCGCGGCCGCCGACTCGTAGACCCGCTGGTGAGCGTCGGTCAACCCCGCCACGTCCTCCGGTGGCCGGTGGAGTTCCACCGCCTCGCTGAAGACTACGGCCCGCTCGGAGGCGGCAACCATGGCGGCCTCGGTCTCGGAGAAGGTAACGCCAGTCTGATCCCGGTTCTCCCAGGCGTCGTTGACAGCGTTCAGTTCCTCGACCAGCGCGGCCAGCGCAGCCTTGTCCTCCGCCAGGTTGGTGAGGTACACCTCGATCTCGGGTGGCAGGAGGGTCGTGGGGGTGGTCTCGTCGGGCGTCTCGGTTCCGTCACCGCCGGCGGTGGTTTCGTCAACGGCCGGCGTAGTCTCGGTCGTGGACCGCGTAGTAGCGGATGGACCCGCCGTACCCTCGACGGCAGGCGGCTCCAGACGGTTCACCCAGACCCAGGTGAACAGGATCATTCCCAGCACCACCAAGGGCAACACCCACCGGCCGGGCCTGGGGTCAGGGTTGGACACCATAGCGAACAACGTTAGTCCGCATGCGACCGGTTTCCCGGTTATCCCTGCCCGACGGAGTATCAGGACGTGCTGGAAATGCCCGGATGTTCCGGGTATGTTGCCGGTAGGCGCGATGTTCGTCGGCACCGGGAGGAGTGAAAGGGTCCACCCGTGCCAAACCTTCCACCCCCAACCGACGACCAGGTGAGCGAGCACCTCCCGTGGGAACAGCTCACCATCCCTCCCCAGCCCGACCGCAAGCTCCTGATCTACGGCGTCGCAGCCGGCCTGATCGTGGTGGTGCTGGGCGTGGTCGTCTTCCGGCATCTCAACCGGCCTACGGCGTCGGATCTGGTGCCGGTCACCCCGATTGCCGTCGCCTCCGAGCCGCTGGCGACAACCACCACCCTCCTGCCGGTGGCTGGCGGGGGCGGACCGGCACCGGCCACCGTGGCCCTTGCCGAGCCGGAGGTCACCGCCCGGATCTCGGAGGCTGACCTCATGGCGGTCGACCGGGAAGGGACGGAGCGCACGGTGGCCGGAACGGCCGAATGGCTGGTGTTGGAGTTCTTCACCATCGACCCATCCGACGTATGGACCGAGCGGGTGCAGGCCGCTTCGGGCCTGCGACTGCCCGACGGGGTGGCACCTGAGCTATCAAGCGCCGGGACCGTGTCCTACGTGGAATGGACCCGGACCCGATCGGTCACCCGGACCGGATCGGACACCTACCGAGCCCTCGTCCTGATCCGCCGTTTGGTGGCGCCGGACGGAGTCGGGTTCCAGCGGCTTCCGGTGGAGCGGGTGGAGGTCGACCTCCGGGTGCAGGCGGATGGAAGGATCCGTGCCATCTCGCTGCCCGAGTTCTCCCCACCGACCGAGACGGATCTGGTCCTGATGCCGGAGACCGAACTGGCCTGGGTGGAAGACTCGGCCGGCATCGGGTGGCCGATGACCCGTTGATCGCCGGGCATCCCGATGACGCCATACGGGCTCATCGCCAACCCCCTCCCTCCGATAACGACGCACCCACACCCGGCCGAGGTAGCGATCGGTGCCGACGGTCCCGGACGATCCTTCCACAATCGGGATGTCTCCAAAGCCAGCGAGAAGCAAGCGCTGGTACGCTGGCAAGTGGGCCGGGTCGGAGGGCGGTTGCTACCGAACCGGGGGAGACCACCTTGCCGCAGATGGCGGCCCGGCCTCGCTGACGGCTTCCATTCCCAATCGGATGCACGAGGAGTTCACGGCGGATAGTGCGGCACGATGTGTACGACGCCGACCTTGAACAGGAGGTCTCTGCAATGGGAGCAAAGACGGCAACCAGACTTACGGGCATGGCACTGGCCTTGGGCGGCCTGCTGGGGATAATCATTCCGTTCATTCGACCGGGCGGTCTCGTCGTCGAGCCCTTGGAGCGAGCGTCACGGCTGCTCGATCGTGTGCAGGTGCTGGCCGATAACGCTGTCTTCACCCACACCTCGTCGCTTCTCGGATCCCTGGGGTTGTTCCTGCTGGTATTCGGCCTCCTCGGATTGCGGCGCACCCTGGGCAGGGGGACCGTGAAGCACATGGTGGTCACTCTCGGCGTCTTCCTTCTCGCCTTCGGGTGCATCGGGCTCGCGTTCGGCTACGGGCTCAACCACATCATCGCCCACACCGTCAATCATGGAGGGGACGCCACTAACCCGAGGACACTGCTTACCGTCGCAGTGACCATTCAGGCGGTGAAGGCAGGCATCGCCATCATTTCCGGCTACGGATACCTGCTGGGGTTCACCTGCATCGCGGCGGGCCTGACCCTTCACTTCCGCTCGGGGCTCCACCGTCTGCTCGCCATCCTGCTGCTCGTGGTCTCGGCGGCCGCGCTGATCTCGCTGCTCATCGGTGACCACTTCCACGACGTGGCCGGCACCTTCTACACGCTGGCCGACTACGCGAGCATGCCACTCAGCCTGTGGGCACTCATCCTCGGCATAGCCATGTACCGGGAGCACGCCGGCCTAACGCCGAACGAACAGGGGTAAGCGGTCCGGAGTGGGCTTCATCGTGCCAGGACTCATGGCATGGGAATTTCGTCTCGACCCGGTAGCGGTGGCCCAGCAGGCTATGCGTTAGGAAAGTGCCTCTCGAGGATCGCCGCGACCGCGGGGGCGATGCCGGGCCAGTCGGCGTCGGGATTCTTGGTGACAGTGACGAAGTCGGCGGTCATGAAGACGCTCATGACCCCTTCGATCCCGAACAGCTCGCGGGCCACGGGATCGTCACCGGAGTTGGCCGGAACGTAGCTACGAGGACCACCCACCTCCACCCCGACGCCGAACTTCATCGCGTTGGGATTGGGGGTGTGTTGGGGAACGATCGGCACCGGCCCTCCTTTGGCGGAGATGTTAATCCCGTCCCCATTTTCGCAACCTCGTAACCACTACCATCAAAATGTGATCCCGTCCCTCGAACTCGAGTTCCGCGACCGGCTCGGTGACGAGCAGGTGGCCTCCGACCCGCTCGACCTGTACGTGTTCGGCAAGGATGCCGGACTGGTACGCGGCGAGCCGGGCTTGGTGGTCTTCCCCCGTGACACGGCCGACGTAGCCACGATCATGCGCCTCGCCGGTCGCCACGGCGTGCCGGTGGTGCCGCGCGGGTCGGGAACCGGCCTGGCAGGTGGGGCGGTCACCACCGGACCCCACGTGCTCCTGGTCACCACCCGCATGAACCGGATAGGCGGCGTCGATGTCGAGAACCTGTGCGTCTGGGTACAGCCCGGGGTCATCAACCTGGACCTCAGCATCCATACCACCCCGTTCGGGCTCCACTACGCGCCCGATCCCTCCTCCCAGTCGGTATGCACGATCGGAGGCAACGTAGCCAACAACTCGGGGGGGCCCCACTGCCTGGCCGAAGGCACCACCGTCAACCATGTGCTGGCGATGGAGATGGTGACACCGGATGGCGACATCGTGACGGTGGGCGGGCCGGCGCCGGATCCGATCGGACTCGACATACGCGGGTTGATGGTCGGCTCCGAGGGAACGCTGGGCATCGTCACCGACGTCCTGGTGAATCTGCTCCCCAACCCGCCCGCGTCCCGCACCATCCTCCTGGCCTTTTCCGAGGTACAGCATGCGGCTGCCACCGTGTCGGGGATTATCGCCAACGGGCTGATCCCGGCCGCCCTCGAGATGATGGACCAGCCGATGACGGTCGCGGTGGAACGCTTCGCCAACGCCGGCTTCCCCACCGAGGCGGCGGCAGTGCTGATCGCCGAGGTGACAGGGCATCCGTCGGCGGTGGACGCCGAGGCTGAGCTGGTGCGCCGCCTTGCCACCTCCCATCAGGCGACCCTCATCCGCATCGCCTCTGACGAGGCTGAACGGAAGCGGATCTGGTTGGGCCGCAAGTCGGCCTTCGGTGCCATCGCCCAGATGAACCCGGACTACTACCTGCACGACACTGTGGTACCCCGGACCCGGCTGGTGGAAGCCATCGAGCAGACCTACTCCATCTCCAAGCGTCACGACATCCCGATGCTCAACGTTTTCCACGCAGGCGACGGCAACCTGCATCCGCTCATGTCGTTCGATGGTTCCCTTCCAGGGGTGATGGAGCGGGTGGATGCGGCCGGGAAGGACCTCATCGAGATGTGCGTCGCCATCGGCGGTTCGCTTTCCGGTGAGCACGGTATCGGCATGGAGAAGCGGGATTACATGCATCTGGTCTTCGACGAGATGGACCTCGATGCCCAGGCCCGCATCCGCGAGGCTCTCGACCCCGGGGGAAGGCTGAACCCCGGCAAGATCGTTCCGCAAGGCTCACGATGCTTCGACTTCGGCCGTCCGCCGCCGGTGGGGACTTGGGTGTGAGCCTCGCCACCTCAGCCCGGGAAGGCTCGGGCCTACCGGCCGCCGCACCCGAGACCATGGAGGAGGCGGCCGGCCTCATGGCCAACCTGCCTGCCGGAGGCGATCGTATCCGCATCCGCGGCGGCGGCTCGCACCGGGGTATCGGATACCCGGTGACCTCGGACGTGGTCATTTCCACGTCCCGGCTGGATCGCGTGGTGGCGTGGGAGCCGGATGACCTGACCGTGGTGGTGGAGGCGGGTGTACTGGTCGCAGAACTCGAGCAGATGCTCGCGTCGAAGGGCCAGACCGCCCTGCTGCCGGAGCAACCTGGAACCGGCACGGTGGGCGGGGCGATCGCGACCGCCACGTCCGGATGGCGGCGTCACCGGTACGGACCGATCCGGGACCGGGTACTGGAGTTGACCCTGGTGTCCAGCGACGGTCGGATAGTCACCGCCGGTGGCAGGGTGGTGAAGAACGTGACCGGGTACGACATTCCCCGCCTTGCCACAGGCTCTCTCGGAGCGATGGGCCTGATCGCCCGGGTCTGCCTCAAGTTATGGCCGGTTCCCCAGGCATCCGCCACGGTGCCCGTGGAGTCCCCCGAAGAGGCGCTCGAGGTGGCCTATCGCCCGCTGGCCGCGCTGGAGACCCGGGAGGGCGCCGCCGTTTTTCTCGGAGGCACCCGCGAGGAGGTGGCCGGCCAGGCGGCCGCGCTGGGCGCCGAACCCGTCCCCGGGCTGAACTGGCCGAGCCATCCGTCCGGAGCGGTTCGCTTCTCGGTGCGGACCCCGCCCTCGTCCTTGCGGGGCATCGTTGACCGGCTGGACCCGGCCTGGACCTACCTGGCCCAGTTCGGCGTCGGTGAGGTGACGGTCGCCGCCGACGAGGTCGGTCTCGGAGAACTCGACGAGCTGAGACGCCGGGCCGAGTCGCTCGGAGGCGCTCTGGTGATGCTGGACGCGCCAGCAGCAGTGGTCGGGGCATTCGACCCGTGGGGAACGCCACCCCCGTCCATCGAGATCCAGCGGCGGGTCGTCAACCTGTTCGATCCAGGCCGCAGGATCAACCGGGGCATCCTGCCGGGCCGGATCTGATATGAGCTGGGTGACCCGTCACGCGCCGCGAGCAGACGAGCTCTCCTCGTGCATCCAGTGCGGGCTGTGCCTGCCGAGCTGTCCCACCTTCCGGCTGACCGGGCTGGAGACAGCCTCGCCGAGAGGACGCCTGACCGCGATGTCGGCGGTCGCCGCGGGCAGGCCCGTGGACAGCCGCTTCGAGGAGATCATGGGCGCATGCCTGCAATGCCGCGCCTGCGAGGTCGTGTGCCCGTCGTTCGTGCCGTTCGGCCGGGCCATGGAGGGTGCCAGAGCCGAGATAGCCGCCCAGACATCGGGGTTCACCCGCCGGCTACGGCGGCTGGTGACCGCCCGCCTGCTGCGCAGCCGGACGGCGGTTCGTCTAGGTGCGGTGGCCGCGTCGATCGCCCAGTCATCCCGGCTCGACAGATTGGCGCCGCGCCGGATCCGGGGCAGCCTGGCAGGGATGCGATCGCTCAAGGGGAGGCCACCCTCGATCGTAGGGAGGACTCGGGCCGCACGGGGGGAGAGACGGGGGGTGGCCGCTCTCCTGGCCGGTTGCGTAATGGACGCCTGGTTCGGGGATGTCCACACCGCCACCGTCGAGCTGCTGGCGGCGGCAGGGTGGGAAGTGGTCTCACCCCGGGGCCAGACCTGTTGTGGAGCACTCGCCGCGCATGACGGCTGGGCGGACGACACCCGGAAGATGGCCTCCGTGAACATGGCGGCCTTCCGAGGAGTGGACCTGGTAGTCGTCAACTCGGCCGGGTGCGGAGCCCACATGAAGGAGTACGACCATTGGGCCGACGGCGGGGAGGAGCTCGCCACCCGGGTGGCCGATGCGAACGACGTGGTGGCGGAGGCCATCGTCGACGGGAGGCTCCCCAGATTGAGCGCTAGCGGCGACCGGGTGGCTGTGCAGGACCCCTGCCATCTCCGGCATGTGCAGCGGATTACCGACCAGCCCCGAGAGATCCTGGCCGCGGCAGGCCTGACCGTCGTCGAGGTCGACCCGAACGGTGGATGCTGTGGCGCGGCCGGCATCTACAGCCTGCTGGAGCCTGACATGTCGAGCCGGCTTGGCTCTTCCAAGGCGGAACAGGTGCAAGCGACCGGCGCCACTCTGGTAGCCAGCGCCAATCCGGGATGCGAGATCCAGCTGCGCAGCTACCTGAGCGAACTCGGCCATGAGGCCCGCGTCGCTCATCCGGTGGAGCTCTACTGGGAGGCACTGCAGCGGTCCGAGAGACGGGGAGCCGTCCGGTGACCGACTACCCACCTTATGAGCGGCGGCGCCGGAACGTCCCGGAACTGCTGCCCCCGACTCTCCAGCCCGGGTCCGAGGTCTGGAGGTGGGCGACCATCGGCATCCAGTCGCTGCGGACGGTGCTCGGGGTAGTGCTGGCGGTCATCGGCACCGGACTCGCCGGCATGGGGATCGGGATGGCCCTGGGTGGGCTCGGCCTGCTCACGCTGAATCTGGCGCCGCCGGAGTCCGAAGTCCTGGCGGTCGGCGTGGCGGTGTTGATGCTCGGCGCGGCGGTGATAGGCCTGGCCGCAGAGGGGGGACTCGGGCGATCCGGTCGGCGGGCGGAGGCTGAACCGTGGGAGACGCTCCTCACCTGGGTGCCGGCCATCCTGGTCTGCATGTGGATCACCGGCCGGCTGGCAGACCTGTCGGCCTCGGCGCTGGCCCGCTTCTCCGAACTGTTCGACCTCGTACCTACCTATCTGGGCGTGGTGGGCGGCCGGGCCTGGCCGGCGGGTCTGATAGCCCTGGCACTGGCCTGGCCGGCGCTCCAGTACGGGGCGCCGCGCTACCGGTGGATCACCGCCAACGTTCCATCCCTGCTCTACGCACCCTGGATGCTCCTCGTCATCCTGGAATACCGGGGCGCCTGAGCGGGAGCCGTATCGGGAGCCCGGCAGGCCATTGCCTACATGCGGGCAGGAACCTCGATTCCCAGCAGGTCGAGCAGGAGCTCCAGCGTCCGGCGGGCCGTCCGGACCATTTCCAGCCACGAGGCCTGCTGCCCGGGATCAGGCTCGGTCAGGATGTGGCATGCCTCGTAGAAACGGCTGAAATCGGCAGCCACCTCGTAGGCGAATTCGGCCAGATGGTTGGGGGCGCGCAACTCCATGGCGCGGTCGATCACCTCCGGGAGTTGGAGAAGGCGTAGCACGAGCCCGGTGTCCGTCTCGTGGTGGGGCGGCAGGACGGCGCCAGGCGCCAATCCCCGGCGTGAGGCCCGGGTGAGGATCGAATCCATTCGCACTGCCGCCATCTGCAAGTAGGGCCCGGTCTTGCCTTCCAGCGCGGTGAATCGGCGCAGGTCGAAGACGTAGTTGGAGGTACGGTTGTTGACCAGGTCGCCGAACTTGAGAGCGGCGATCCCGACCTGGCGAGCGATCACGGCCCGTTCCGCCCGCGAATATCCGGCTGCCAGGTCCGACTCCTCGAGACGGGTCGCCGCGGCGTCAGTGACCATCTCGATCAGATCTCCCAACCTGAGCACACCGCCCTCCCGCGTCTTGAAGGGGGTTCCGTCCCGCGCGTTCATGGTTCCGAAGCCGATGTGTTCCATGACTGTCCGGCCGGACAGGCCGGCCCGGCAGGCGGCCCGGAATACCTGCTCGAGGTGGTAGGACTGGCGAGAGTCGACTACGTAGAGGATCAGGTCCGCCCTCAAGTCCGCGACCCGCATCTGGATGGTGGCCACGTCGGTGGTGCCGTAGAGGAAGGCCCCGTGGGAGGTCTCGAGCACGAGGGGCGTGATCTCGGCCTTGTCGCCGGGCCGGCTCACTTCGATCACCACGGCTCCGTCCGACCGCACCGCTACCCCCCGAGCAAGGGCGTCATCCACCAGCGGCCGGAGCAGATCCCGGACCGTGCTCTCCCCGTACCAGAGGTCGAACTCCACCCCCAGGTCGGAGAAGTCCCGCTCCTGGGAGGCACGGGACACCCGGACGAAGTGTTCCCAGAGCGCCACGTATCCGGGCCGGCCCGACTGGAGATCGGTGGTCGCCCGGCGAGCTTCGGCGGCAACGTCCTCGTCACGCGCCACCTCGCGAGCCATCTCCGGATACCACGCCTGGAGATCGGCCAGAGTCACGTCGAGGGGTTCCTCGTAGGGACCCCCGTAGGATCTGTCGAAGTGCGCCAGGTCCGGACGGCGCCGGCGGGTGGCCACGATGAGCATGCCCATCTGAAGGCCCCAGTCACCGAAGTGGACGTCTCCCAACACCTCGTGTCCTGCGAAACGGAAGAGGCGCTTGAGAGTGTCCCCGATGATCGTGGCTCGGAGGTGCCCGACATGCATTGCCTTGGCCACGTTCGGCCCCGCATAGTCCACTATCACATTTAGCGGCTCCTCGACCGGGGACACGCCCAACCGCTCGTCCCCCGCCATGGCGTCCATGCAGCCGGCGAGGGTCCGGTCGGTTACGGTCAGGTTGATGAAACCCGGCCCGGCGATCGACACCGACGCGAGCCTATGGTCGCTCTCGATCTGCGCCGCCACCTGGCGGGCTATGGAGCGAGGGTCACGGCCGGCGCTCCGAGCAGCGGCCAGCGCGCCGTTGCATTGGAACTGGCCCAGGTCGGGACGATCGGAGACCTGGACGGCGCCGAACGAGGCGTCCAATCCGGCGGCTTCGAAGCCGGCCGCGACGATCGTGGTCAGATCCGAGAGAAGGCTCATACGAACCCGGCAGGATACAGTAGTTGGTAGTTGGCAACTCGTAGCGCGATCGCGAACCAG
Organism: Acidimicrobiia bacterium; assembly: GCA_022827785.1. Taxonomy (GTDB): domain Bacteria; phylum Actinomycetota; class Acidimicrobiia; order Spongiisociales; family Spongiisociaceae; genus Spongiisocius. The sequence goes on along the minus strand of JAJEIM010000042.1, from coordinate 19,578 downwards.
GCCCCGGCGACCATGAACGGGCCGAACGGCAGGTAATCGTGGCGGGTGATACGACGCAGTGCCAGTAGCACCGCGGCCGCCGATCCGACCGCCAGGAACGCCCCCGCCAGCGCTGAGAAGGCGGTTTCCCACCCGTGGTAACCGGCGAACAGTCCCAGCAGGAACGCCAGCTTGACATCGCCCATCCCGATGGCGCCTCGGGTCAGCAGGGCCGGGATCAGCAGCGCGCAGAAGTAGCCGAGGCCGGCCGCCAGGGCCGCCGGCATGTCGCCGATCCGACCGTCCGCAAGAGCGCCGCCGGCGAGCAGGAGAAGGCCCGTCACCGTCCCGGGTACGAGCACCCGGTTGGGGAGGCGGTAGCTCCGCAGGTCTACGAAGCCCAGCGCCACCGTCACCGCCACCATCCACAGATGGGCCGCCAGCGTCCACTGCGCGCCGACCAACCACGCCGTACCGGCCCAGGCGGCCGCGGTCACCGGCTCCACCAGCCGGTGAAGTGCGCCGGTAGGCCGGTGGCACCCGGAACAGGGATCCCCGCTTACCGCCCACCACAACATCGGCATGTAGTCCGCCGGCCTGGCAGGACAAGCGCAGGCCGGGCGGCAGGTTATGACCGACCTGATCGGCGCCCGCTCCAGGTCGGCCCGGATCAGGGTCACCAGGAATCGGCCCGCGAAGAGGCCCGCCACTCCCATGAGAAGGTGGAGCGGCACCGCCTAGTCCACCAGGAGGGTGCTGAAGAGTGGCCGGGTGGCCTGATAGTTCGGCAATGAAAGCCCTGGTAGAGACATCGCGGTCCAACCCATCCCCGTCTTCATCAGCATGCTCCTTGTGTCCTGCATCGGAAAGATGACGCGAAAATCGCCACGCCAAACCCGACCCGGCGGGCCCTCCTCCACCGCCACCACCTGGGTTCGAGACGCGGTCCGCTATGCCCTCCACGGGGCCACCTCGAACGATTTGATCCCTCCGGAGGTCCGGTCGACGTCGGTGCCGAACCGCTTGGCAATTGCGGTAATCCAACAACCTATAACGCGGATGTGACACATTCAACCCCCTTGTCGCCGGACAACGTCACAGGCCTGAGAATCAAGATCGATCCGGATCGGTCAAGTGCCTCGTTCAGGAAGCCTTGGAACCCGACGAACCAACGATCCGGGACACTAGGGGCGAGCTGTGGGTTGATCCCGGTGTCCGGCGAGCGCCTCCAGCATGACGGTCGGAGGTACCTCCACGCCGGTCCAGATGGCGAAGGAGGCCGCTCCCTGGCCTACCAGCATCAGCTCCCCGGAGGCCACTGGCAGGTTCCGAGCCCGCAGCGCCATCTCTGCCGGGGTCTGCCCGTGGCCGTAGGCCAGTTCCAGCAAACCCCCCGCCTGCTCCAGCACGGCGGCCGGGAGGTCTTCACCACCCATGCCCAGCGGGGTGGCATTGACCAGCACCGCCCCCGCCACCGGCCGCCCCCACGGCGCGACCGCCGCCCTGGCGCCGACGCGGGCTACCAGGTCGTGGGCTGCTTCCGGCCGCCGCGCCGCCACCCGGACGTCACGATCGCTCAGTGCCAGGAGGGCCGCGGCGGCGGCCGCGCCCGCACCCAGCAGCAGCACCGGAGCTTCGTCGGGGAGCCGGGCGTGCTGCCAGGCGAACCGCACTCCGTCAGGATCGGTCGAGTCGGCGTGTAGCCGGCCCTCCTCCATCCACAGGGTGTTGGCGCCGCCGGACCGGACCACCGCTTCCGAGCGCCGGTCGGCCAACTCTGCGGCCAGCGCCTTGTGGGGCATGGTCACGTTGGCGCCGGTCAGGCGTCCGGACCGCAGATCGGCGGCAGCCCGCCCCATGCCCTGTCCATCAACCCTGCGCCGGGTGTACTCGCCCTCGAGTCCCGCGAACTCCAGGGCGGCCGCGTGGATGACCGGCGAGAGCGAATGGGCCACCGGATCGCCGAGGACCGCCAGATGCAGGAAGGCCATCCGGATCAACCGATCCCCAGAGCGTCCGCCTGCTGCTTGGCCACCAGGAAGTCGTCGTATTCAACGAAGAAGGAGTGGGATCCGTCCTCCGACGTGAGAACGTAATAGAGGTAGTCGGTCTCTGCCGGCTCGATGACCGCTTCGATGGACTTGGCGCCCGACGCGCCGATCGGCGTCGGCGGGAGCCCGGAGATCCGGTAGGTGTTGTAGGGAGACTCGAACTCGAGGTCATCGAGCGTGGGCGACCGGCCCCGGTCCCCCAGGGCGTAGAGGACCGTGGCGTCGATCTGGAGCGGCATGCCCCGCTCCAGCCGGTTGTTGATAACGCTGGCGATCAGGGGCCGGTCCTCATCGGTTCCGGCCTCGGCCTCCACCAGCGAGGCCATGACCAGCCCTTCGTACACCGAGAAGCCCCGTGCGGTGACCGTGGACCAGTCGTACCCCTCCAGGCGCCGCTCCATCTCGGTCGCCAGCCGTTGCAGCATCTCGGACGGGGTTGCATCACCGAAGAACTCGTAGGTGGCCGGGAAGAAGAGCCCCTCCCATACCCCTGTCTCGAGACCCTGGGGCACGTAGGAGGAGGTGACGTCACCGCTCGCGAGCGCAGCCGTGAAGTCCTCGTCCGTGTAGTCGCCGGTGGCTAGGGCCAACACCTCCAGGACCTCGCCGAGACGGAGTCCTTCGACCACCGTCACCCGGAACACATCGAGGGACGGCCCCGCGATGAGAAGGTCCACGATCTCGTCGAGGTCGGTTCCGGTGACCAACTCGTAGGTGCCGGCCTTGAGGAGGCTGCCCGCCTCTCGGGTCCGGACCAATGACTCGAACTCGATGGCGGAGGGCACCACACCGTTGCTCACGAGGATGCCGGCGATGCTGCGGGCACTCGACCCCGACGGGATCTCCACCACCACGGTGCGACCCGGCTCGACCTCGACGGTCTCATCTCCTCCGCCGAGCCCGCCCAGCCTGTTGACCCAGTTGCCCAGGCCGGCGCCCCCCACCACCAGGGCGTACGTGACGACAGCCGCCACCAGAAGGCCGGTGATGCCGCCCCGGGCGCGGATCAGCCACCGATCATCGCCGTCGGTATGACGCTCCGGCGGGCGATCCGGACGCCGGTAGGCGCTCATTCCACCCTCGCCCGAGCTCGATTGTCCAGATAGCCCTGGAGCATCACCGCGGCCGCTACCTTGTCGACCCGCCGGCGTCGCTTTGCCCGGGATGTTCCGGCCGCCACCAGGACGCCTTCCGCGATCCGGGTGGTCAGGCGCTCGTCGTAGAGGACCACCTCCACCCCGACGAGGGGACGGAGCCGATCGGCAAAGCGGCGGGTCCTGCGGGCGGCAGCCTGTTCGGTGCCATCGAGCGAGACCGGCAACCCGACCACCACCTCGGTCACATCCTCGGAACCGACCAGGTCGGCCAGCCGGCGGTGGAGGCCGGGACCCGCCTCGAACACGTCGAAGGGATGGGCGGCGATTCCGAGCCGGTCGGAGAGAGCCACACCCACTCGCCGGCTTCCGTAGTCGATGCCCATGATGCGGCTGGCCCGTTCCGGTACGGCGCTCATCAGGCACTCAGACGGCGTGCCACCGCCTCCCGAATCGCGTCCAGCGCCTCGCCAACCTTGTCGCCTCTCGGTCCGCCCGCCTGTGATAACTCGGGGTCGCGACTCCCTCCCCCGCCGAGAAGCTTGGCGCCCACCAGTACGAGATCGGCCGCCGAGACCCCCCGGTCGACCAGGTCACGGGTCGCAAGGCCGACCAGCGCCCCCTTGCCGCCCGTCGTGCTTCCCAGGACCACGACACCGGACCCGAGCCGGTCCCGGACCTGCGCCCCGACCTGGCGCAACGCCACCGGAGCGTGATCGTCGAGTTCGGCCACGAGCCACGAGGTATCACCCGTGCACCGGGCCGCGCCCGCCAGGTCGGCGGCGACCGCTGTCCTGTCCTGCTGGCGGCGCTGATCCAACTCGCTCTGGATGGCGTCGGCCCGCTCGGCGAGCCGGCGCACGCCCGCCGGGACTTCAGGCATCGACATGCCTAGGAAGCGACCTACATCGGCCAACCGCTCCCTCGCTTCCCGAGCATGGGCATAGGCGGCCATACCGGTCAGAGCCTCAACCCGGCGAACGTTCGACCCGATGGAGGATTCGGAGGTGACCAGCAGCGGCCCGATCTCCGCCGAACTGCCCACGTGGGTGCCCCCGCAGAACTCGACCGAGAAGTCTCCCACCGAGACCACCCGCACACGCTCACCGTACTTGTCGCCGAAGAACGCCAGCGCCCCCATGGCCTCGGCTTCGTCCTTGGACGTCTCGAGCAGCCCGACCCGATGGTTGTCCACCACCCGCTGGTTGACCAGCTGCTCCACCTCACCGAGTTCTTCGGAAGGCACCGCCGTGTAGTGGCTGAAGTCAAAACGGAGGCGCCCGTCCTGGACCAGGGAACCGGCCTGGTTGGCATGCTCGCCTATCACCTCCCGGAGCGCCCAATGGAGGAGGTGGGTGCCGGTGTGCGACCTGCGGATGCGGTCGCGCCGGGGGCTGTCGATCCGAGCGTCCACCTCCTGCCCGGTCTGGACGAACCCACTTTCGACCTTGCCTCGGTGGCCGTGCAAACCGGTCACGGCCGCCTGCGTGTCGCCCACCTCGATCCGTCCGGTCGCCGACTCGATCAGGCCGACATCGCCCACCTGCCCGCCGGCCTCCGCGTAGAAGGGTGAGCTGTCCAGGAAGACCTCCACCTCCTGACCCGCCTCAGCCCTCTCCACCAGCTCTCCCTCCCGGAGAATGGCGAGGACGAGGGCAGGCGAATCGTCCCTGACGTAACCAAGGAACTCGGTGGGGCCGACGGTGTCGAGGATGCGCTTGTAGGACTCGACGCGGACCGCCTCGGCTCCCCCCTTCCAGGCGGCCTTGGCCCGGGTCCGCTGGGCGGCCATCTCGGCCTCGAACCCGTCCAGGTCTACCTCGCGCTGTTGCTCGGCCACGATCTCACGCGTGAGGTCGATCGGAAAGCCGTACGTGTCGTGCAGCTTGAAGGCCAGAGCACCGGATACGACCTCATCCGTTTCCGAACCTTCCAGTGCCTCGTCCAGCATCTGGGTACCGGTGGCGAGGGTGCGCCGGAACTGGGACTCCTCCCGCTCGAAGACGTGCCGGATGAAGTCGAGGTTGGCTTTGAGTTCGGGGTAGGCATCCTCCATGACGTCGGCGGTCACCTCGGCCAGGCCGGGCATGATGAGGCTCTCGCTGCCCAGTTGCCAGGCGTGCCGTACCGCTCGGCGGATCAGGCGTCTCACCACGTAACCCCGGCCCTCGTTCCCGGGCAGGGCACGGTCGCCGATCAGGAACGTGGAGGCACGGGCGTGGTCGGCGAGCAGGCGAAGCGTCACGTCGACCCGTTCGTCCTCGCCATAGGTCCGGCCCAGGGCGCCCGACGCAGCCGCCAGCACGTCATGGACACAGTCGGCCTCGAAGAGGGTGTCGACCCCCTGGAGGATCATCGCCAGGCGCTCCAGCCCGGTACCGGTATCTATCCCCTTGGCGGGGATGTCGCCGACGACGTGATAGGGCTCGTCCTGGATGTTCTGCATGAAGACCAGATTCCACAGCTCCACGAACCGGTCCTCGCCACCACCGATCGGGCCTCCGTCATGCCCGTAGGCCGGACCCCGGTCGATGAAGATCTCCGAGCACGGGCCGCACGGGCCGGGAATGCCCATCTGCCAGAAGTTGTCCTTGCCGCCCCGCTGCACCCGAGCGGGGGGAACCCCGATCGAATCGATCCAGATCTCCTCGGCCTCGTCGTCGGTCTCGTAGACCGTGTACCAGAGCAGTTCGGGATCCAGGCCGAGCGGCCCGGTGACGAAGTCGAAGGCGTAGCGGATGGCCAGTTCCTTGAAGTAGTCACCGAACGAGAAGTTCCCGAGCATCTCGAACATGGTCAGATGGCGCGCAGTGGTACCGATGATGTCGATGTCGACGGTCCGAACGCACTTCTGGACGCTGACGGCTCGGGGCCAGGGGGGCTCCTCCTCCCCGAGGAAATAGGGCTTGAACGGGACCATGCCGGCGTTGGTCACCAGCAGCGTGGGATCGGTGGGAATCAACGATGCGGACGGACGAACTACGTGGTCTCGCTCGGCGAAGAAGTCGGTGAAGGCGCGCCGGATGGCATTGGCTCGCATCAGATGCAGGTTAGTGGCCAGTGGTCAGTGGTCAGTGGTCAGTGGTCAGTGGTCGGTGGCTTTGTAACCCCGGGGACGAGATGGGCACCCAACTGTCTCAAGGGCCACAAGAACTTGATTACCTCTAGGCCGCAAACTGGCCACTGGCAACCGGCCACCGGCCACCGGCCACTGCTCCGGCGCCGCTATTGATCCTTTGGCTGGTCCGCGATGGTGCTGCGGGTGGGGCGGCCGAGCACCATGTCCCATTCCTCGAGCCGGTCGGCGATGCTCGCCTCCCGGCCCTGGCGGGTGGGTCGGTACAGGATCCGTCCCTCCATCTGCTCCGGAAGGTACGTCTGCGGAGCTAGGTGCTCCGGACCGGTGTGAGGATCCACGTAGCCGGCCGGTGTGCCGTCCACCTGTGATGACACCAGCCGGCCACCGGTGGACCGCAGGTGGGCGGGGACGGTGGCGGCGGGGGTCTCATCGACCGCCCGCCGGGCCGCTCCCATCGACCGCTTCACCGAGTCGGACTTGGGAGCGGTAGCCAGGTAGACCGCGGCCTGCGACAGGTTGTAGGACGCCTCGGGCAGGCCCGCCATGGCGAGAGCCTGGGCGGCGGCCACCGCCTGGACCAGGGCGTCCGGGTCGGCCATGCCGATGTCCTCGGAGGCGAAGATGACCATCCGTCGTGCCACGAACTCGGGATCCTCGCCGGCCGACAGCATGGTATGGAGCCAGTAGAGGGCGGCGTCGGGGTCGGAGCCCCGCATCGACTTGATGAAGGCCGAGATGACGTCGTAGTGCTGGTCGCCCTTCTTGTCGTAACGGATTATTCGGCGCTGGAGGGCCTCCTCCACGTGCCGGTAGGTGATGGTGGCCCGTCCCTCACCGCCGGCCACGATGGCGGCCAACTCGAGAACGTTGAGTGACAGGCGGGCGTCTCCTCCCGCCCGCCCGGCCAGGGCCTCGGCCGCCGACGGGTCGATCGCCATCTCTGCGGCGCCCAGCCCCCTCTCGCGGTCGGTCAGTGCCCGCTGCAGGAGCTCGACCACCGAGGCCGCGGAGAGCGGGACCAGCCGGAACAGGGTGCACCGGCTGATCAGGGGGGAGTTGACCTCGAAGAAAGGGTTCTCTGTGGTGGCACCGACCAGGATGATCGTGCCGTTCTCGACCCCGGGCAGGAGGGCGTCCTGCTGGGCCTTGTTGAAGCGATGGATCTCGTCCAGGAACAGCACCGTTCGGGTCCCCTCCTCCCCGAGCCGGCGCTCCGCCCCTTCCAGGACCCGGCGAACATCACGCACCCCATGGGCGGAAGCGGTCAGCTGCTCGAAGACCGCGTCGCTTTCGGAGGCCATGAGTCGGGCGAGCGTTGTCTTCCCGGTACCCGGCGGTCCGAAAAGCAGCACAGAGACCAGGCGGCCCGACTCGACCATGGCCCGGAAGGCCGCGCCCTTCCCCAGAAGATCGGGTTGGCCCACCACCTCCTGCAAGGATCGGGGACGCATGCGGTCGGCCAGCGGGGCTACCCGGCGCCGGCGTCTTTCCCGGCCGGCGGAGAACAGGTCGGGTCCGGATTGCATCCGGCTAACCGGTCAGGATCCGGAGGGGTCGGAAGGCCCCGAAGGGGGGTCGTCCGTGGCCGCCAGGGCCGCCTTGGCATCAGCGGTGAGATCCAGGCCGAGTTCCTCCAGCTGGGCGTCGGCCACCCGGGTAGGGCCGGTGGTGAGCGGATCTGCGCCGCTCTGGGTCTTGGGGAACGGGATCACCTCTCTGATGCTGGTCTCGTTCTGGAGGATGGCTACCAGGCGATCGATCCCCACCGCGAAGCCGGCGTGGGGAGGTGTCCCGTAGCCGAGAGCCTCAAGAAACCAGCCGAAACGGGACTCGGCCTCCTCATCGGAGATCCCTAGGGTATCGAACACGGCCCTCTGGGTATCGGGGTCATGGATCCGCACCGACCCGGAGCCCAGCTCGGACCCGTTGAGTACGAGATCGTATGCCTGGGCCACCGCCTTCTCCGGCCTCTCGCGCATCTCCTCCACCGAGACCGGAGCGGTGAACGGATGGTGGGACGGTACCAACTCGCCCTCGCCGGTGGTCTCGAAGACCGGAAAGTCCACTACCCAGAGGAAACGCAGTTCCTCGTGGCTGCCGGGCTGGCCCAGGTCCAGGCGGATCGCACCCAGCACTGAGGAGGCCATGGCGGCCCCGCCAGCCACCAGCAGCAACAGGTCGCCCGGCGATGCGTCCAGTATCCGGGTCGCCTCCGCCATCTCGGCTCCGCCCAAGAACTTGGCCACTGGCGACCGCCAGCCACCGCCTTCCTTGACCACGGCCCAGACCAGGCCGGCGGCGCCCAATTCCCTGGCCCGGCCCACCAGACCGTCCAACTCCGCCCTGGAGGGATTCGCCGGACCTGCGTTGATCCCCCGGACCACTCCCCCGGCGTCGAGGGCGCCGCCGAAGCCGCGGAAACCGGTGCCCGAGAACGCATCCGACAGCTCGGTTACCTCCATGCCGAACCGTAGATCGGGCTTGTCGGTGCCGTAGCGAGCCAGTGCCTCCTGGTAGGTGATCCTCGGGAGCGGCAGGGGGAGCTCGACGCCGCGCAGTTCACGCACCACCGCCGCCACCACCAGTTCGATGGCGGCGAAGACGTCCTCCCGCTCCCAGAACGATCCCTCCAGATCCAGCTGGGTGAACTCGACCTGGCGATCGGCCCGGGTGTCCTCGTCCCTGTAGCAGCGGGCGATCTGGTAGTAGCGCTCCACCCCCGCCACCATCAGCAGTTGCTTGAAGAGTTGGGGGCTCTGGGGCAGGGCATAGAAACGGCCGGGCCGCAGCCGGCTCGGGACCAGAAAGTCCCGGGCCCCCTCGGGTGTCGAGTTCACGAGCGTCGGCGTTTCCACGTCGAGGAACCCCAAGCCGTCGAGGGTGCGCCGGATGGCGCTGATGCAATTCGAACGGGCCCGCAGATTGGCGGCCATGCGGGGGCGGCGCAGATCCAGATAGCGATACTTGAGCCGGATCCGTTCCTCCGAGTGGGACCGGTCGTCGATCATAAAGGGGAGTGGGGCCGCTTTGCTCAAGACCTCGAGCAATCCGGCCTCGACCTCGAAGTCCCCGGTGGGGAGGTCGGGGTTCTCGGTGCCGGCCGGCCGGCGGCGGAGCGTGCCCTCGACCCGGACGCAGTACTCCATGCGGAGGTCCGAGGCCGATGGGACAACCGCCGGATCGACCACCACCTGCACCGTCCCCCGCCCGTCCCTCAGGTCGAAGAACGAGATACCGCCCAGGTCCCTGACCCGAGCCACCCAGCCGGCCACCTTCACATGCCGGCCCAACTGGTCGGGTCCGAGCTCGTCAGCGAAGTGGGAACGGTAGGTGGCCATCAGGACCCTCCCCCGGGCCCGCCGATCACCCACGCCGCCACCTCGCCGGCCGGGATGGTGCGCTCGTCGCCCGAACTTAGGTCCTTGAAGGTCACCATCCCCTGATCCCACTCGGCGCCGATCACCACCGCCGCCGCCGCGTCACGCCGATTGGCCGCCCGGAACTGCGCCTTGACCGATCGGCGGCCCGCCACCAGATCACACCTGACCCCGGCTGCCCTGAGGCGACGAGCGAAAGCATGGGCGAGGCTGCGGCGCTCCTGGTCGGCCACTACCAGGAACACGTCCAACGCCCTCGCCGGAGGGCTCTGCCCCGCGGCCGACAGGATCCGGTCGAGCCCGAGCGCCAGGCCGACGCCCGGCAGATCCGCACCACCGAGCAAGCGGGACAATCCGTCGTAACGGCCGCCGCCGCCGACCGCGTTATGGGCGGCCGCATAGCGGGGCGGGATGTACTCGAACACGGTGCGGTTGTAGTAGTCCAAGCCCCGTACCAGCCGGGGCGCATGCCGGTGCGCGATCCCCCGTTCCTGGAGACCCGCGATGAGTTGGTCGTGATGCGCGGCGGCCTCGCCCTCCAGGTAATCGACGGGGACGGGGGCATCGGCCACCACTTCCCGGTCGGCCTTGGAGTCCAGCACCCGCAAGGGGTTGGTACGGATCCGCCTGCGGGCATCCGGGGAGAGCAGGTGGCTCCGCTCGTCCAACCACCCCGAAAGCCGGTCGTGGTAGGCCACCCGATCCGGGGCGTCGCCGATGGAGTTCACGTGCACGACCACGTCCCCGAGACCGCAGTCCAGCAGGTAGCGATAGCCGAGCTCGATCACCTCCAGATCGGCCTCGGCGTCAGGGGCGCCCAGGTACTCGACCCCCAGCTGCCAGAACTGCCGGCGGCGGCCCTCCTGCGGGCGTTCGTACCGGAAGCAAGGTCCCGAGTAGGCCCCCTTGAACTCGCCCGACAGACCTGCCTGGATGTACGCCCTCAGGACACTCGCAGTCACCTCGGGACGGAGGGTGAGACTCCGCCCGCCCTTGTCCCGGAAGCTGTACATCTGCTTCTCGACCACCTCGGTAGCCTCGCCCACTCCCCGTGCGAACAGGTCGGTGGCCTCGAATACGGGGGTGGCGACGTAGGCGTACCCGTACTGTTCCGCCAGCAGATCCCAGGACCGGAGCAGCTCGCGCCAACGCCGGGACTCCGGAGGCAATATGTCGTCGGTGCCCTTGGGCGCCCGGAAGCTCATTCACAGACCTATCAGAAAGGGGTTGGACCGCCGTTCGCGACCCACGGTGGTCGAAGGGCCATGGCCCGGCATCACAGTAACCCCGTCGTCAAGTGGAAGGATCTTGTCCCTCATGCTGGTCATGAGGGTCTGTTGGTCAGCGCCGGGGAGGTCGGTGCGCCCGATCGAGCCGGCCAGCAGGTGGTCGCCCGAGAAGAACACCCCCTCTTCGGCCAGATAGAAGCAGCAGTGCCCGGGCGTGTGTCCCGGCGTTGCGACCACTCCGAGCCGGAGGCCGGCCAGGTCGAGAACCTGACCGTCGGAGAGTTCCCGATACGTCTCGGGCGGCCGGTAGTCGCCGGGCGGCACGGTGCCCATCAAGACGCGGAGCTGATCCTCCGGGCGCCGGGCCAGGAAGTCATCCTCCGGGTGGAGGTAGGCGGCGACCCCGGTTCGAGCCACGAGGTCGGCGGCGCCTCCGAGATGATCGACATGTCCGTGGGTGACCAGTAAGGCCGTCGGCGTCAGATCGTGCGTCGCCAGCAGGTCGGTGAGGGGCTCGAAACATTCCGGTGGCGCATCGATGATGACCGCCGGCCCACCGGCCTCGGGGGCGACTACGTAGGTGTTGGTGGCGACCAGCCACAACTCGAGTTGGAGGATCAACATAAGGCGGCCAGATTAGATGCGACGGATCGGCGCCGGTTCCGACTCCTCACGGCCACACCTGGCACTCGCCCCCATCAGCCGGGCCTCAGGCGGAAGGCGTCGTACACGCTGGCAACCCGGCGCACACCGGCCAGAAGGCGGTCGAGTTGGCCCGGATCCGATAGCTCCACCTCGTACCGGAGGACCGCCACCCGGTCGCGATCGGTCCGGGAGGACGCCCCCACGATGTTGGCGCCCGCATCAGATATGACCGAGGTGATGTCCCGGAGCAGGTTGGGCCGGTCGAGAGCCTCCACCTGTATCCACGCGCTGAAGCTGCTGAGTTGGCCCGGAGCCCAACTCGCTTCGATCATGCGCTCCTCCTCACCTGCCAGGCGCTGGATGTTGCTGCACTCGGTGCGATGGATCGACACTCCTCGACCGATGGTGACGAACCCCACGAGGTCATCGCCGGGCACCGGGCTGCAGCAGCGGGCGATCCGGACCCAGACGTCATCGAACCCTTCCACGATGACGCCCTCACCGGCCGGCCGGTCCGTCCTCCGCCGTACCGGGTCGAGCGTTCCGAGATCCTCCCCCACCACCGGCACCGACAGCACCCGCTTGATCCGGCCGACGACGGTTTGCGGGGCCACCGCACCGTCCCCCACTGCGATGTACATCGTCTCCGTGTCGCGGTAGCCGAGAGCGAGCGCCGCATCGTGGAGTACCTTGCTCCGCTCGTTCTTGACGATATGGACCCGATCCCGCCTGATCAGGTCCTGGACGGAATCCCGGCCCCGCTGGAGGGACTCCTTGCGGCGAGCCCGCGAGAACCACTGCTTGATCTTCGAGCGGGCCTTGGAGGTGCGGACGAAGCCGAGCCAGTCGCGAGTGGGACCGGAGTCATCGGACTTGGTGGTGATGATCTCCACGATGTCACCCGACTGGAGCTCGGTGGCCAGGGTCACCAGCCGCCCGTTCACCCTGGCGCCCACGCACCGGTGGCCCACCTCGGTGTGTACCGAGTAGGCGAAGTCCACGGGAGTGGCGCCGCGCGGCAGGGTCTTGACGTCCCCCTGCGGGGTGAGCACGAACACCAGATCCTCGTACAGGTCGAGCTTCAGGTTGGCCAGGAACTCGACCGGATCCTCGTAGTCGGCCGGCAGGTTGCGGAGGTCCACCATCCACGCCAGGTCGGTGCTGGTCCCACCCTCCTTGTACCTCCAGTGGGCGGCGATGCCGAACTCCGCCCGCGTGTCCATCTCGTGGGTGCGGATCTGCACCTCCAGCGGCTTCCCGTCCGGACCGATCACGGTGGTGTGCAGGCTCTGGTACAGATTGAACTTGGGGAGCGCTATGTAGTCCTTGAACCGCCCTTGGACCGGAGTCCACCGGGAGTGGACCAGCCCCAGGGCCCCGTAGCAGTCCTTGACAACCTCCACCAGGATGCGGATCCCGATCAGGTCGTGGATATCCTCGAACGGCAACTGGCTGTCGACCATCTTGCGGTAGATCGAATAGTGGTGCTTCGGACGGCCCTTGAGCACCGCGTCGATGCCGACTCGGGTCAGCATCTCCCTCGCCTCCGACATGACCTGGTCGATCACAGCCTCCCGCTCGGGTGCCCGCCGGCGGATGAGTTCCTCGATCTCCTGGTAGCGGCCCGGGTAGAGGATCTGGAAGCAGAGGTTCTCCATCTCATGCTTGACTTCCTGGAATCCCAGCCGGTGAGCCAGCGGCGCGTAGATCTCCAGGCTCTCCCGCGCCTTGACCTGCTGGCGCTCCACCGGCAACGGGTAGATCGTCCGGAGGTTATGGAGCCGGTCGGCGAGCTTGATGATCAGCACCCGTACATCCTGGGCCATCGACACCACCATCTTGCGGATGGTCTCGGCCTGGGCCTCCTCCCGTGTGATGTCGAACTCCACTCCGTCCAGCTTGGTGACACCGTCGGTGATCCGGGCCACGTTCTCGCCGAACATGCGCTCGACCTCGTCGAGGGTCAGGTCCGTGTCCTCCACCGTGTCATGGAGCAATCCGGCGGCGATCGTCTCCGGATCGAGCCCGTACTCGGCCAGTATCTGGGCGACCGCGATGGGATGGGTGATGTACGGGTCGCCGGTAAGCCGGAACTGGCCGGCATGGTGGCTCTGGGCCAGATCGTAGGCATGGATGATGATGTCGTCGTCGGCATCCGGGAAGTGGCTTCGAAGGGCGGCAAGGATCGGTTCGAGCTCGGCCTGGGCGGCATCGTGGCGACCGCGCGCTACCGCAAGGTCGGTCATGGTTCAGCTGTCATAGGTCAGGATCGAGTGAAGATCGACTCCGTCCAACGCTTCCCTTCCGGCCAGAAAGGTCAGCTCGATGAGGACCGCCATGCCGACCAACTCCGCGCCCAGCCCCCGGATCAGGTTGGTTCCCGCCCGGGCCGTGCCGCCGGTGGCTATCACGTCGTCCACAACCAGCACCCGGTCTTCCGGGCCAACCCCGTCGACATGAACCTCCAGCGCATCGACACCGTATTCGAGCTGGTACTCCTCCCTGCGGGCGCGATACGGCAACTTGCCCGGCTTGCGCAACGGTACGAAGCCACTGCGGAGGACCAGGGCCACAGCGGGCGCGAGCACGAATCCCCGGGCCTCTATCCCCGCCACCATGGTCACACCCGAATCTTCGAATGGAGCCGCCATCAGTTCCACGGCCGACCGGAGGGCGTCGGGATCGGCCAGCAACGGCGTGATGTCCTTGAACGTCACCTCCGGAACCGGGAAGCCGGGGACATCGCGGATCAACGCGCTCAGCCGGCCAACATCCATCTCCGTCATTCTAAAGGCTGATCCGGTCCGACCGAGCAGCGGAGACTCGGGACCTCACTTCTTCCTCCGGCGAGCGGCGCTCTGGCCTCTGGAGCTGAGCCGGTGCGGGGAGGGGCCGGACCCGCCGGCCTTGCGCTCCGACCGGTAGCGGCGCCTCGCCCACTCGGTCTCGCGTTCCTTCCACAGGGCGAGCAGCGGGGCCGCCACGAATATCGACGAGTACGTGCCCGCGCCGATCCCGACGAACAGGGCCAGCGCGAAGTCGCGGAGCGTGCCGGCGCCCAGCAGCAAGGAACCGATGAACAGGAGTGAGCCGACCGGGAGCAGGCTGGTGAGGGACGTGTTGATGGAGCGCATCAATACCTGGTTCATCGAACGGTCCACCAGATCGGTGTACGTCCGCCGGTCCTGGTCGGACTCCACGTTCTCCTTGATCTTGTCGTAGACGACCACGGTGTCGTAGAGGGAGTATCCGAGGATCGTCAGCACCGCCACCACCGTGGCCGGGGTGACCTCGAAACCCACCAGCGAATACGCCCCCGCCGTCAGTATGAGGTCGTGCAGCAGGGCCGCAATCGCGCCGATCGCCATCTTCCACTCGAACCGGATGCTGATGAAGACCACCACTACGCCGAGGAACACCAGCAATGCCTGCACGGCCCGTCCGGCAATCTGGCGCCCGAACGTGGGACCCACCGACTCCACGTCGGTCAACTCGATCCGGGTCCCGGTCACCTCGACGAGTGACAGCACCATCGCCCGCTCGGTGTCGAGACCGACCGCCTCGGTCTGGATCCGGACCGACGCGCCATCGTCGACCAGCTGCACCCGTGCGGCGGTGCCCTCCGATCCGAGGGCCGAGCGGATCTCGCCGATCCCGGCAGCAGCCGGATTGGGCATGCTGATGGAGGTCCCGCCCGTGAAATCGAGGCTGAGGTTGAGGTTGCGGATAGCCAGGCTCAGCAGGCAGATCGCGATCGCTACGCCCGAGACGATGAACCACCGGCGGGCCTGGCCGACGAAATCGATCGATGTCTCACCGCGGTACAGACGGCCGATGGCGCTCATCGGGTGATCCCTTGGGGTAACCGCTGCTCGGTGGTGCCCCGGATGCTGAAGAAACCACCGTCGCCGAGACGGCTCCGGGCCATGATTGCCGACGCGTTACGCGTGAACACGGCGAAGATGATCACGTCGAGCACCGTGGCGATGCCCAGTGCCTGCGCGAAGCCCTTGACCGGGCCGATCGCCAGCGCCCACAGCAGCACCGCGCCGACGAACGATACGAAATCGGCGGTCAGGATGGTCCGGAAGGCGCGGCGGTAGCCCTCCCTGGTCGCGTCCACCACGGTCCGGCCGTTGCGGATCTCCTCCTTGGTCCGCTCGAACAGGACGATGTAGGAGTCGGCGGTGATCCCCACCGACACGATCACCCCGGCCACCCCGGCAAGGGTCAGGGTCAGGCCCTGCCAGGCTCCGAGCACCCCGAAGATGACCACCAGCAGGCTGCCGAACACGCTCAGGCCCAGCAGCGTTATCAATCCCAAGGACCGGTAGTAGACCAGCAGGAACAGCACGACCAGCGCCAAGCCGCCGAGGCCCGCGATCAGGCCGGCTCGCAGGGAGTCCTCTCCGAGGGTGGCGGAGACCTTCTGGACCGAGGATCGCTCGAAGGCCACCGGCAACGACCCGTACCGCAACACCGTGGTCAGGTCCTCCGCCTCCTCCTGCACGTCTCCCGAGGCGCCCAGGGTTATCACCGCGGTGCCTCCCGTTATTCCGCCCGGACCGACCCCGCTGGAGATCTCCGGCGCCGAAACGACCGCGCCGTCCAGCACTATCGCCAGCCGGCGGTTGGGGGTTCCCAAGGGGTACTGGGCGAGCAGTCCGGTGACCGCCGCGAACCGGCCGGCGCCCTCGCCGGTCATGTTGAGTTGTACGGTCCATGCGCTGTCCGCGTACTGCCCGAAGAGCGCCAGGGCCGAAGCCACCTCCGCACCGGTCAGGGGGCTCGGCGCCGCGGGTATTCGGGAGCAGTCCAGCCCGTCTCTGCAGATGCCCTGGCGATGCGCGGCTATATCGGCCGGGCCCACCTCGTAAACGGCCACGATGTTCCCCAGGTCGTCGTATTCGGGGAGGAAGGATCTGGCCGCGTTGATGTCGTCCTCGATGGTGAGTCCGGTCTCGGGGTCGACTCCGTCCGGGAACGCGAAGCCTTCGCCCTGCTGCTGGGCCTCCAGATGGATCGGCGAGAGGGCCCCCGGCAGGCAGCCCCCGGAGAAGGCCTGCGAGGTGCAGGACAGGACCGGCCGGAATGACAGGAGCCCTGTTCTCCCCACCGCGTCCAGCGCCCGTTCCTGATCGGTCACACCGGGTAGCTGGACCAGTATCGACGTTCCGCCGGTGATCGAGATCTCCGGCTCCTGGACGCTCCCGAAGTCCTCGATCCGCCGCCTCATGACCTCGACCGCGGTCTCGATCACCCTCGCGTCGGTGCCTTCCGGCCCCTCCAGGATGACCGAGGTCCCGCCCTGCAGGTCGAGGCCCAGCCGGGGTGTCCAGCCGGCGGAGAAGATGGCGACCAGCCCGCCCCAGGCGATACAAGCCATGATGACGAGCGCGAGCCAGCGGCGGAACACGTGGGAGTACTACTCCTAGGAGGAATCGCCGGTGTTGATGCGGGCGGCGACGGCGCTGCGCAGCACCCTGATGCGCCCCTCCTCGATGCCGAGGGTCACCCAGTCGTCGCCCAACCCGACGATCACTCCCATCAGGCCCCCGATGGTGCGAACCTGGTCGCCGACCTCTAGTGCGGCCGACAGGGCCTGCTGATTCCGGGTCCGCTTGCGCTGCGGCCGGATTATCAGGAAGTACATGAGGCCGCCGAGAAGCAGCAGCGGCCAAAGGACGCCGAGACTGCTTCCGGCGTCTGCCTGGGCTATGTACGCAACGGACACGTTTTCACACCTCTTTCGGACCGGTCTTACTTGGGACCTGCTCGGATACGAACCCACCCGTAGCAGAGTGTATCGATGCTAGCGGTCCTCCCGGGAGCCGCGGCTAGCAGGGGTCGTCCTCGGGCGCCGGCCGGCGCCGGGCCACCACCTGCCTGTGGAACTCGGCGAAGGAGCCGGCGGCGATGGCCTCTCGGGCTTCCTGGAGCAACCGGTGAGTGGCGACCAGGTTGTGGAGAGAGAGGAGCCGGGGTAGCGACAGCTCACGGGTGGTGGCCAGATGGCGCAGGTACGCGCGCGAATAGGTGCGGCAGGTGGGGCAGGGGCAGTCGGGATCGAGAGGCGCGTCGTCCCCGGCGAACCGGGCCAGACGGATGTTGTAATCACCCTCGCTGCTGATGACCTTGCCGTGACGGGCCAGCCGGGTCGGCCACACGCAGTCGAACAGGTCCACTCCCCGGGCGACGGCTTCGAGCAGTCCTTCCGTGTCTCCGAGGCCCATGAAGTAGCGGGGCGCTCCGGCGGGAAGACCGGCCACCGCCGCCTCTACGGACTCGTTCCGGCGTCCGAGGTCCTCGCCCACCGACAGTCCTCCGATCCCGAACCCGTCCACGTCGAGTTCGGCGGTGCGGCGGGCGCTGTCGTAACGCAGGTCGGGATCCGCGCCCCCCTGGACGATGCCGAACAGCGCCTGATCCTCCCGACTGCGAGCGCGTACCGAGCGCTCGGCCCACCGCAGGGTGCGCTCCATGGCCTCCACGACGGCCTCGCGCGGCGCCGGCAGGCCGATGCAGACGTCGAGCACCATGGCGATATCGGGCCCCAGTTCCTCCTGGACGGACACGGCCCGTTCGGGAGTCAGGAAATGATGCGAGCCGTCGTAGACGGACTTGAACCCGCATCCGTCCTCGGTGATGGAGGCTTTCAGGGAAAATGCCTGGTACCCGCCCGAGTCGGTCAGGATCGGACCGTCCCATCCCATGAACGTGTGGAGCCCGCCCAGGGCCGAGATGCGCCCGGCGCCGGGCCGGAGCATCAGGTGATAGGTGTTGGCGAGGACCATCCGGGTGCCTACGTCGCGCAGATCGTGGGAATCGAGGCCCTTTACCGACGCCCTGGTGGCGACCGGCATGAAGGCGGGGGTCTCGACGGCACCGTGGGGGGTTACGAGACGTCCCCGGCGGGCCGCGCCATCCTCGGCCGAGCACTGGTAGGTGACCGGGCCGGCAAGGGTCATCGTGAACCGGCCGGGGTCGGCGCCCGCTCCAGGAGCATCGCATCTCCGAAGGAGAGGAAGCGGTAGCCGCGGTCGCGGGCCGTCTCGTAGACCGACCGCCATGACTCGCCCAAGAAGGCCGCCACCAGGACCAGCAACGAGGACCCCGGCATGTGGAAGTTGGTCAGGAGGACATCCACCGCGCCGAAGCGGTGGCCGGGCGTGATGTAGAGGCTGGTCGAACCCCGGTACGGGGCAGGCCGTCCGTTGCGGCAGGCCGTTTCGAGAGCCCGGACCACCGTGGTTCCCACGGCCACCACCCTGCCTCCCGACCGGCGGGTCTCCATCATCCGCTGCACCGTGTCTTCGGGCACATCCATCCATTCCGAGTGCATGCGGTGATCGGCGATCTCCTCGGCCGTGATCGGACGGAAGGTGTCCAGACCGATCCGGAGCTCGATCCGCGCCACCTCGATCCCCCGTTCCGCCAGATCGTTCAGGATACGTTCGGTCAGGTGGAGACCCGCCGTCGGGGCGGCGGCCGAACCCACCGTGGCCGCGAACACCGTCTGGTAACGCTCCGGGTCGTCGAGTACCCGGTGGATGTAGGGAGGGAGCGGGACCCGGCCCGTCTCTGCTATGGCTCGTTCCACCACCTCATCCCCAGCCTCGCCCGATGCCGTCCGGAGACTGAGGTCGACCTGGCCCTCCACCGGATCGGTCTCGATGCGGGCCACCAAACGGCCGGCCCGGACTATGGAACCGGCCTTGAGGCGGCGAGCGGGCCGGGCCAGCGCCCGCCAGCGATCGTCCCTGCGCCCCAGGAGCAGCAACTCCACCCGTCCGCCGGTGGGGTCGCGCCGTCCGATCAGGCGGGCGGCCCGCACCCTCGTGTCGTTGACCACCACCAGATCACCGGGACGCAGGAGCCCGGGCAGGTCCCGGACCGTCCAATCGCTCAGATCGGACGCCCGGAGCAGACGAGCCGAGTCGCGGGGCTCGACCGGCGACTGGGCGATGAGGTCATCGGGAAGCCGGTAGGCGAAACCGGAGGTCTTCAAGGGATCAGCTCAGTGGTCAGTGGTCAGTGGTCAGTGGTCAGTGGTCAGTGGTCAGTGGTCAGTGGTCAGTGGTCAGTGGTCAGTGGTCAGTGGTCAGTGGTCAGTGGTCAGTGGTC
>JAJEIM010000014.1 GCA_022827785.1 Acidimicrobiia bacterium | reverse complement strand
CGCGGGGGGTCGTGGACACCGCAGCAATCGACGCCTCGGGGCCTGGCGCATTTTGTTCGGACCTGGCGGTGGGCGCCCGCTCGCGGGGGGGGCGCCCACAGCCGCGGAATCCGATGGGGGAGGAGGGACGGCCCCGTCATAACGAGGAGACAGCTACCAAGCCCGGTTAGCGGGCCGGCGTCCGGCAGGACGGAGTCCGGCGGATGGTCGGCGCCATGAGCGTTGCCGTCAACCTCCTGATGGCCCTCGGCATGGCCGGCGCGGCCGGATTGTGGATCGACCGCACGGGCCGGCACTCGCTGACCAGGCGGATAATCGCCGTGGTGGTCGGCGTTTCCCTCGGCGCCCTCACCTGGTGGGGGATCACCTCGGTGGACAAACTCGAGACCACCGCCACGGGAGTGGTGGTCTCGATTCTGGCCAGCGCGCTGATCTTCATCGCCGCCAACAAGCTCTTCGACCTGGCCCCCGAGCGATGGGCCGTCTTCACCACCCTCGTGGGAGCGGCCGTCAGCTTCACCGCGTTCGCCATGCTGTGGGGCAACCGGGTCATCGACGGTCCGGTGCTCCGCACGGTCGCAGCCGCCGCGATCGGCGCGGCGGCCGGGTACCTGCTGGGCACTGTCGAGCGCCCGCCGGCGCGCCTCGCGATCGGCGCCGCCGCCGGCGCTGCCCTCGGTGCCCTGGCCGCCTCGGGAATGCGGGCCGTCATCCTCGTCTTCGAGTTGGAACGGGGTGATTTCGAGCTGTGGCCCGTCCTGCCCGACCTGCAGTACGGCCTGCTGGCGATCCTAACCCTGGCCGGCGCCGGGGCGGGTCTGGTGGTGTGGCTGATCCGGGGCCGCAAGGCATCCGCGGTCCGGTCGGGGATCCTGGGGGCGACCCTCGGTTTCGCGGTAGGGGCCTGGTTGGTGCCCGACCTCGGCGTGGGGACGAAGGCGGAAGCGTACGTGGCCGCCATCGGCGTCGGCCTGGGGATCGGGGCGCTCGTAGGGCTCAAACCCATTCCCGACCACTCCGCCAGGGGCAGGATCGAGGGGTCCGCCCGGGCTTACATCTTCCTGGTGCCGGCACTGGGCTTCATCGCGTCCACGCTGATCATCCCGACCCTCCGGACCCTGTTCCTCTCGTTCCATGACCCTCGGGGCCAGGAATACGTCGGGTTCGTCAACTACCGGGACGTGTTCGGGAGCCCCAACATCTTCAAAGTGGACGGCTGGGCCGGCATCTTCGGCAGCAAGCTCTTCTGGGTGGGTGCGGTCCTGCTGCTGATCGGGGTCGGCGTCTCGGTCATGCTGGGCCGCCAGAGCGGCTACCGGATCAGCTTCTCGCCCGGATCGGGCGGCCTCGCGGCGCTGGGCGCTCTGCTGGCGCTGTTCGCGGTCTTCGCCGCCCTCCGGGGGACGATATTCAACAACCTGTGGTGGGTGGTCACCGTCACCGTGATCTCGACTACGGCAGGTCTCGCCATCGCCGTGCTGGCTGATCGGTCCAAGGGGGAGTCGATCGCCAAGTCGTTGATCTTCATGCCCATGGCGATCTCGTTCGTGGGCGCCGGGGTGATCTGGCGCTTCATGTACCTGGCGCGGGACGTGTCGAAGCCGCAGACGGGGGTGATCAACACCTTCTGGGTGGGCCTGGGCAACCTCAGCCTGTCCCGCGGCCCGGGCTTCTGGATCGCAGTGCTTCTGAGCCTGGCTCTGGCGGCCCTGCTGGTGCGCCTGGCGGTCCGGGCCTGGCGGGTGGGAGAGCGAGGGGTCGGGGCCGGCGCGGCTGTCTGCGCGCTGCCCCTGGTCTGGTTCGCCTACGCGCTGTGGCGCGGGGTGGGCGGTTTCGAGGTCCGGGAGAACGGGGATCTGGTGGCTTCGACCATCCAGTTCGCCCAGCAGGCGCCATTCAACAACGTGTGGTTGATGCTGGTGCTGATCTGGATCCAGACCGGTTTCACGATGGTGATCTTCTCGGCGGCCATCAAGGCCGTGCCGTCCGACCTGATCGAGGCGGCCCGGGTGGACGGCGCCTCCGAGGCGCAGGCCTTCTGGCGGGTGATCATTCCCCAGATCGCCCCGACCATCGGGGTGGTGATCACCACCCTGATAGTGCTTGTCATGAAGGTGTTCGACATCGTGAAGGTGATGACCAACGGGAACTTCGGAACCCAGGTGATCGCCAACGAGATGTGGCAACGCGCCTTCACCGAGTTGAACTTCGGGCTCGGGTCGGCGCTGGCCGTGGTGCTGTTCATCGCCGTGCTTCCGATCCTCTACGTGAACATACGCCGGATGCAGAAGGCGGCGAGCTGATGACAACCCTGAGCAGAGCGGGCGGCCCGGGTCTCGGCAAGCGCACCTACGGCTTTCTGAGGTCGATTCCCACCGGGGTGCTGTGGATCCTGGTGGTGCTCTGGACGATTCCGTCGCTGGGACTGCTGGTCAACTCGTTCCGGACCCGCAACGCCCAGCGGTCCAGCGGGTGGTGGGCGGTGGTCGTCGAGAACTGGTCGGAGACCCTGACCCTCAGCAACTACTCCGACATACTCGCCGCAGGCGCCCAGGGCGGCCTGTGGCGGGCCCTGCTCAACTCGCTGGCCATAGCCCTGCCCGCCACCGTGATACCGATCGCTTTTGCCGCCTTCGCCGCATACGCGTTCGCCTGGATCGACTTCAAGGGACGGGAGTGGCTGTTCATCGCCACCGTGTCGCTGCTGGCCATCCCGGCCCAGATGTCGCTGATCCCGCTGCTCCAGCTCTACAGCGGCGGAGGGCATCTGACCATCCCGCTCCTCGACAAGACCCTGACCCTGTTCCCCGATCTCGACCTGGCGGGACGGCATGTATCGGTCTGGCTCACCCACACCGGCTTCGCGCTCCCGTTCGCCATCTTCCTCCTGCACAACTACATCAGCGGGCTGCCCAAGGACATCTTCGAGTCCGCGGTCATCGACGGAGCCGACCACTTCAAGATCTTCTGGCGGCTGGTCATCCCGCTGTCGGTCCCCGTGCTGGCGGCCTTCGCCATCTTCCAGTTCCTCTGGACCTACAACGACTACCTGATCGCGGTCACCATGCTGGGCGGCGCGGGGCAGAACTTCCCGGCCACGGCGCGGATCGCGGCCCTGGCCGGCGAATTCGGCCAGGCCGAGCACCTCCTGACCGCCGGAGCGTTCCTATCGACGCTGTTGCCGATCATCGTGTTCTTCGCCCTCCAGCGTTTCTTCGTCACGGGCATCCTCGCCGGTTCGGTCAAGGGCTAGACGGCTCTCCGGGTTTTGCCCGGTCATACGAGACGGTTAACCGGATCAGGCCGCTCCGTGCGGCCCCAGCACCTCGGTCATCTCCACCGGGCGGTGGTCCTCTATCGAGCGCTGGGCGGCTACTCCCATGGCCACGGCCAGGTATCCGTCGTAGGCGCTGACCTGGGGCGGGGTACTGCTGCGGATGGCGCTGATGAACTCCAGGTGCTCCAGGTAGGACGCGCCGTGGTGGCCGCCGGTGTGGGCGATGCGGCTGTCGGTGGCTGTCTCGACGGTCGGGGAGAACCATTCCCCGTCCCTGAGACCGGTGAGCACCAGGCCGGAGGGTAGGCGGGCCTCCACCTTGCCACGGTCGCCGACCGCAACCAGTTCCTCCTGGTTCTCGCCGCCTTCGGCGAACATGCACAGGTCGAGCATGGCCCGCTGCCCGTCCCGGTAGTCCACGATCACGTAGGCGTTGTCGAGGATGTCGGGCCGGTGACCGCCGTAACGTTCGTCCAGGTGGTTGACCGCCTGGCTTCCCGAGGCGTAGACCCGCACCGGGGGGTTCCCGATGATGTGGTTCATCAGGTCGAAGTGGTGGCAGCACTTCTCCACCA
>JAJEIM010000015.1 GCA_022827785.1 Acidimicrobiia bacterium | reverse complement strand
CATCAACAACCTCCTCCAAGTCCTACGACGCGTCGCCCACGGATTCACCAACCCCAACAACTACGCAGCCCGCGGCCTGCTTGTAACATGACCCCCACACCGACCACAGCAGCCCAAAACCCACGATTACGCGCAGCCTCAAAAACTCACTGCCGGTGACATCCTCGAACTTGCCGAAAAGCACGGAGCGATACCTCGTAATCCCGACCAATATACACTAGAGGGCGATAAGGGAACCTACGGTTGGGACCAAGAGGTCGATCTGGAGGAAGACAACATCTTCCGGACCATTCCCAACACTGCACCACCAGCAGTGTAGCTGCTGCATCATGTCCACAAGTGCTGAAACCATAAGGGCTCAACTAGAATCCCTAGATTACCAAGTTGCCACATCAAATGGGCCGTCCCAACCTGGTGGGCCGATGGTCGAATTGATAACCTTCGAGTACGCGATCGAGACAGGTTCACGGAAAGGCCAATTGGTGACCATAGGCATTTATCCGCAGGACGGAAACTTTCCAGAACATCCTCCCCATTGGGTCCACGTGAGTCCGCCTATCGACGATGGGAGAGGAGGCTCGACCCAGCATTACCGAGACGCCCGAGACCGTGAGTGGTTGATCATGAGCAGGCCGCCGGAAGACATCTGGGACCAGTTGCCAGAGAAACACATGCGCTACTATATAAGTGAGCATCTGGCACGAATCTGGGGCAGCCTTTGAGGTTCGACGCGGTATTCACAGAGGAAGCTTGCTCAACTGCCACCGATCATCTACTACAACAGTTTCGGCGAGGCAATTACCAGGAAGACCTTTGCTTCGCCCTGTGGCGTCCCTCCACGGGGCAATCACGACGGACTGCTCTAATTGACGAAATAGTCCTGCCGGCGGAAGACGAGCGCATTCTGCATGGAGGGGTCAGTTGCCAACCCCACTACTTTAGCCGGGCGCTTCGGGCCGCTACTGACAAGGGTATGGGATTAGCCTTTATGCACAGTCACCCTGGACCGGGGTGGCAGGGGTTGAATCCCGTAGACGCTGATACTGAGGGCAACGTGTTGGCTTACCCGGTTGGCGCTACAGGCTTACCCCTAGTAGGACTGACTCTTGGTAGCGACGGCTATTGGAGCGCCCGCTTCTGGGAGCGAGACGGCAAGGAGATGCGCCGCCGATGGTGTGACAAGGTCCGTATTATCGGCCCCATGTCTTACAAACTCTACTTCAATGACAACCTGAGACCTGCTCCACAACGGCGAAACATCCTCAAGCGCACCATTGACTCTTGGGGTGACAAGGCACAAAACGACATTGCTCGGCTAAAGGTTGGTATTGTTGGTCTTGGCTCTGGAGGTAGTATCGTAGCTGAGGCCGTGGCCAGGATTGGAGTCGAACAAGTCGTCCTAATCGACCATGACAGGGTCAAACAACACAACCTTGACAGGTTACTAAATGCTACGGTCAAGGACATCGGCAAGCCAAAGGTAGAAGTAGCGGCGAAGGCGATGCGACGCAATGGCACGGCGGGGCAAATCAAAGTGACCGCCTTGCCTATGTCAATTCAAGACGAGGTGGCATATCTAGCGGCGTTGGATTGCGATGTTCTCTTCGGCTGCGTTGATAGACCAGTGCCCCTTGAGATATTGAACTACGCCGCGCACTCCCACCTGATCCCGGTCTTCAGCGGTGCCGTGGAAGTGCAGACGAACCCGCAGAGTGACAGCTTATTCTCAGCACACTGGCGCGCCCACACTATAACCCCCTACCACCAGTGTCTACGCTGCAATGGACAATATAATTCCAGTGCAGTGGTTAAGGAACTGGATGGGTCACTCGATGACATGAGGTACATCTCAAACCTCCCTGCTAACGAGCGTCCACGCAATGAAAACGTGTTTCCCTTCGGACTGAGTGTCGCAGCGATGATAGTCAACTCCATGATTCGGTATTTGGTAGGCCCGGATTGGTGGTCATTGGTGCGACAGCAGGAACACCAGCTCATAAACGGGAAGACACGGGTCATTAATGAGGAGTGTCGTTCTAACTGTGAGTTCCGCCTGCGCAGGGCTGCTGGGGATGCCGAGACGCCGTACTTCTTGAGCACCTCAATACCAACAACGGCGCCGAGCGTACTTGGTTCCATAATGGCTCTGGTCAAGAAAGGGTTTAGGTCATGCTTTCCGCGCGTGGGTAAGCGACACCGCGGTGGAACCTGATGACTATTGGCCACCAAGTAAGCTCACGGTCAAAGGGCGCTGGATAGGATGGGTGTCCAAGTAGACCGTCTGTCCTGACTGCCGCTCACAGTAGGCTCACGGTCCCCGAGCCATAGTTCAACGACGATTCTATCTGCGGTAGACGTTGGTGGGCCCGGCAGGACCCGAACTTGCAACCAACGGATCATGGGCCCGTGCTAGGACCTCACGTCGTCGTTCCGCGCATGACCGGCCCGACGATGCCGCACACGCAGGCACAACGGGATGACGGCGGAGCCGTCGTCAACGAGGGCTAGGAACTCGTCGGAGAGGATCGGGATGTCCGATTTCCCCAATCCTCCGGCCGCGAAGATACGTGTTCAGGTTGTTAGTCCGGTCGGGTCGAGAACGGTGGTCATTTCGTGGCCGGCCCGGGTGATGATCTTGACCGCCACCGTTAGGCCGGGTTCAGGCGTCGGGAAGGGCTGGGAGCATAACCCGGTGAGGGCTTCGTGGGCTTCGGGGTCGAGTTCTTTTCCGAGTACTTTCTTGAGAGGGCCGAAGTACTTCTTTGGGTTCTTCGCTGCTGGGGCGTAGAAGCGGCGGGGGAAGAAGTTCCTCCCGTCGTGGGCTGTGTCAACCATCCAGGAGTCGATGTCGTCTCCGTCTGAAGGTTGGACGGTGCGGGTAGTCGGGTCAAAGGTGTCGTATCCGTGGATTTGGACTATGAGATATCCGTCTGAGGCGGTGTCGAGCACTACGGAAGGTTCCCCGAGGAGTGTGAGGGCACCAGAGTCGGTCTGGTTGGAGAGGCCGGGGATTTGCAGGTCACGGTTCGCGACTACCCGGTATACACGGACAGGACCGACTTGTTCTTCAACGTTGGGTTCGAACGCGAACCCAACGGCGATTAGCTGTTCGATGCCGGCCCGGTTCCGTCGAGCTTCGGTCGCGGCGTCGATGACTTGGCGGGCGGTTACGGTGGCGTCCGGAGCAGCGAGCATGACGGCTGCTGTGGTTTCTAGGTCCCGTCCGGGGGTCTGGCAGCGTGCCTCGTGGGTAGCGAGTTTGGCGCCGGGCCAGGGTTCGAGTTCAACGACTCGTAGTTGTTCACGCCCACTGGCGTCGCGTATAGGGGAGGTGGTCAGAGCTTCTACAAGCGTCTGTGCTAGCTCGCTATCAGCGGCGCCGAACCATTGGTCGTCTTGGGGTGTGTCGAAAGGTAGGTAGGTGTAGGGGGAGGAAGATTCGACGGTGAAGGGTCCGCTGAGTCGGTGGCGTCCCGGTGTGGTGCGGGGCCGGTCCACCAGGTGGATGGTGTTTTCGGGGTCGTTGACCGTGTCGTAGGCGAGCGTCGCGGCGGATACTCGTTGGATGGTTTCGAGGTTGAATCCGGCTGCTGGGTCGGTGCCGCCGTTGGTGGTTTCCCACCAAGGGTAGGTTCGGGTAATCATGTGTCGCCGGGCGATCGCGATCGTAACTCGGCTAGTGTCGATGGTGATCCAGCGGCGTCCCCACTTCTCTGCCATGTCCGCGGTTGCTCCGCTGCCGCAGGTGGGGTCGAGTACGAGGTCGCCAGGATCGGTCGTCATGTGCAGGCACCGTTCGATCACCTGGTTGGCGGTCTGCACGACGTAGCGCTTATCGGAGGGGGACATGGGTCGATGCCAGATGTTGTTGATTCGCCTACCCCGTACCTCGTCCTCGTATAACTTCCAAGCCAAGAGCGAGCCGGGTCCGGCGGCGTCGAGGCGGTCTAGCTCGGTGAGGCGGTCCATTCCCTCCGGTACACGTACGCGCCACTGCTCGCCGGGTGGGCAGGGCCAGTCATGGCCGTCCCACCGGTAGGGTTCTGACCGTCCTGTGGTTGACGTTCCTGGCGATGCAAGAGGCATACGTCTGTAGAGGCCCGCATCGGGTGGGAGCTTCCGCGGATCCGCACGTTCCTCACGGGTGAGCGACCTGGTAGTCCCGTCAGCTAGCTCCACCATGGCGTAACTGCTGAAGTACTCGATGATCTGCTTGCGGTCCAGTTGTTCATAGAGAGGCCGGTACTTGGCTTGTGTCTTGTCTTTGGCGTACCAGAGCAGATAGTTCGCAGCGTTGGGTATGGATTTGGTAGACGATCCGCCACCGGTGGTCGCGTAGGTGATGGTGGACATGCGGTTGTCGGGGCCGAAGACTTCGTCGCAGAGGACGCCGAGGAGGTGGACGTTGTCGTCTCCGATTTGTAGGAAGAGGCTGCCTGTCTCGGTGAGGAGCTCGCGGGCGAGGACGATGCGCTCGTGGATGCCGTCTAGGTAGGAGTGGATCCCGTTGCGGTAGGTGTCGCCGTAGGCGCGGAGCGGGGCGGGGTCACCGACCGGTACGCCCTTGTCGAGGCTGTTCTTGGTTCGTAGCCGGTCGGTGGCGATCATGAAGTTGGAACGGAACGAGATACCGTACGGGGGGTCGAAGTAGACCATCTGGACCCGGCCAGCGAGGCCGTCGCGGGAAACGAGTGATTGCATGACTCCGGAGTTGTCGCCGTGGATGAGACGGTTCTGCCAGTGGCCGGAGTGTTGGTAGAACTCCCATGTGTTCGCTTCGGGGGGGAGCCCGTTGAAGTCGTCGAACAGGTTCAGGGGTGCGGCTGTGTCGGATTTGCGTAGCTGTTCGATCATCGCCAATGGGTTGATCTTTTCCTGTGTGTATAGGGGAACTCCCGCGAAGGCGTGGGTGCTATCGGCAGCAGGGTCGCCTTCCATGCGGCTGGTACGACCTTGACGGTCCCAGGCCAGCACCGGGCGAGTAATCTCGTGGCGGTCGACGTGGAAGGGACGTGGGGAGCGTTCTTCGTCACTCATGAGGGGCTCTGTGCCAACGGTGGGCTGGTTCGTACGGGACGCTGTCGTATAACGGTACGTGGAGGGTCCCGACCTGGTCAGTTTCGACTCTCGTCGTGGGCTCATCGGTAGTCTCCGTTCTCAGCTTGGGCGCTTGCAATGGCCTGGTATACATCTCGGGCAACGGTGTCGCCGTAGCGGATCACCTTGTAGGACCAGCGGCGTAGATCTTCGGGTAACTCGTCGGTGCCCGCAACGGACGGTATCCAATGGTCGAGGGTCCACTGTGCAGTTGCTTCGGCCTTGTCATCCAGTAGGCCCTTGCATTCGATGATCAAGTTCGTACCGTCATCGAGTCTTGCGGCAAAGTCCGGTTCGTACCGGCGCCATGCTCCTCTCATGTGATAGGGGATCGACCATCCCAACTGGAAGTTACGGACCCACCGCTCAACGCGGGGGTGCTGGTCAAGTAGACCCGCCACGATCAACTCAGGGTTGTTGGAGTGGCACGCCGCGTGGGAGAGTTCGGAGCGTCGGGTCTCGTCGATGTTGTCGAGAGTCGTTACGAAGTCGACACTGCTGGTGTCCAGAAGGCCCGCCGGTCGGGCCAGGCGGGCATAGCGGTGTGCGGGCAGGGTCCCGAACTCGCAGGCGTCGAGAATGCGGCTGCAGACGTCTTCGATGAGTTCGGCAGCGGCGAGCGCCCGGTAGCGCGGATGGCAGTTAACCCTGGGATGGGTGGCCCACTCCCGCACCGCCCGGTACGCGGAGCGGAACAGCTCAATCCGACCTGCACCAACCACGCCACCGGAAGTCTCTTCGGTTTCGAGCCGACGGACGAGGTGGGCAGCGATACGGAGGTGGGCGGTGCGTCGGTTGCCGGGCGAAAGCTCGGTGCCGATGATGTCTTCTTTACCTACGACGCCGCTGACCACAGTCATCGTCGGATGCCAAGGCTCCTCTAAATCGTAGGGAGCGACCCGGTCAGGGTTGAGACGGAACCCGACCTGTTCAACCCGGGTCAGGTACTCCGCTACCTGGGGCCACACCATCCGGAGACGTTGGCGACCCTCCACCGAGTGGACCCGGGTGCGGGGCTTCGGCGTGGGAGGTACCGGGGTTGGCGTATCAGCGGCGGGCATGAACTCAAAAGGGATCCCGACCACGTCGGCGTACTCCGCTGTGAGACGCCTCCGACCGTCAGGATCGTCGGGTTGGAAGCTGTCATAGGCGGTGCGGCGTAGAGCCCGACCGGTGACCTGCTCACACAGCAACTGGGTGCTGAACGCTCGGAACCCGACGATGTGTGTGACGGTTCGGGCGTCCCACCCTTCGGTGAGCATGCTCACCGACACCACACAGCGCACCTGCGCACCTGCTCGGTCTTGCTTGCCGACAGTGTTCAGCATGGTCCGCACCGCCGCCTCGGCGTCCTTCTGCGTGGTACCTGCGGCCGCCGCCACTCGGCGTTTCAAAGCTGGAGGGATCTTGTCCTCTTGGCCGAACTTGGAATGGACGATCAACGTGCGGGGAGACGGATACCAACGTCCGTCCCCGTCCACGTTCGACAGTTCACGGAACGCGCCCATCCTCGGGGTACGGTTCGGGTTCTCACCCCCGGCGATGTGATCAAAGATCGACTGAGCGTTGCTGATGTTGTTAGCAACAATGATCAACACCGGCGGGGTCGGCTGGCCGCCCTCCCGCCATACATGGAAGGTTCGTTTCCAGTCGGCTACGACGGCTTCTAACGCACTGTTCAACGGTTCCGGCAGTCCGTTCAGGCGGTTGAGACGCTTGGGTTCGGTGTTCTGATACAGGCGTCGCCACACAGTCTCGTCGCGGCTGCTGTCGTCGTCGATCGGCACCCTGGGGACTTTCACCAGACCGGACTCGATCGACTCCATCAACCCAAATTCCGACACCACCCACTGGAACTGCGCCGGCTCGGACAGGGCCGCCATGTTGATCCACAACGGGGTGGCCGAAAAGTCGAACACCGCCGACTCCTGCCCGTACTCCGCCACCTTTCCCAACGCCCCCAAGTCGCGCAATGTCCGCAGCGTGTTGAACCAAACCGCGGCCTGCTCATCCTCTGCCGTCCCGGAACTCTTGGACATAGCATCCGGGTCGTAGCAGTGATGCGCTTCGTCGTTGATTACACAGACGTTGCCGTAACCGCCGGCAGACAGAAGATCTCCCACCACCCGCCGAACCGCCTGGCCCCTCGTCTCCCGCATATGGTCGTTACCGAGACCCATGAGCTTGCGAGCCGGGGCCGAGTCCAATAGGTCCCGGCGAGAGAAGGCCTGATAGTTCACTACCGCCACCTTCGCTTGGTTCAAGCGGTCCCGCTTGTCGGCAGGAACAAGGCCCATCTCGTCGTAAATGCTGTCGGGATGAGACGGCTTCAGGACTTCCAGCCGTTCCCGCACCGTGTGACCGGGTGCCAGCACCAGGAACCGATGCGAATGGATCAGGTTCCGCCGTCGCACCGTACGGGTAGCGTTCAGGGTCTGCCAAGCGATCAACATTCCCATCACCGTTGTCTTGCCAGTACCGGTAGCCATCTTCGAGCAATACCGGACCAGCCCATCGTTATAGCGGCGGCTTAACTCTTCCAACTCTCGGCGCTGCCGTGTCTGCCGCGTCGCCACCTCTCGAAGCCATATAATCGTCTCTATCGCTTCCCGCTGTGCGTAGAACAAGCGTAACAACGGACCTTCCGGATCCGCCCAATGGTGCAGCAACACCCGAGTCGTAGCGGTGACACCGCTATACCCCCCAGCACGCCAGGCAGAGACAGCGTCGCGTATCTCCTTCACCAGTTGATTCTGCGGACGAACACCCAACGGCAATATCGATTGTTGCGCACCCGCTTGATCCGCCGGTGCTGTTGCGACGATCACGGGGGGTCTGCGACCCTCGCGCCAAGGCTCGCCGGCCCGAACCCGACCCGTTTGGTCAAGCGGCCAAAAACGATCCGGTTCCTCATACGGCGAACACAACACCGGATCAACAGCCGGATCCCATGCCTGAGACGCAGACACCATCCCAACAGAATACAACCCAGGTAGGCATCCCTAGCCAAGGCACCGCGAATCCAACCGCCGCTCCCCATCAACGTGGTAGCTCACCGCCTACAGAGCTGATCGCAGGACGCCCAGGTAGCCCGGCACTGTTCACAGAAGCAGCGCAAAGAGAGACCGTCTCCCGCATCGTTGAAGCCAATACGCTATGGCGACGTGGGCAAGGGTTTCATGCATAAGCCGCCCGACCGGGAGGGATCTCATCGCTTCTGTTGCTAGTCGCGAAGGGAGATCTCCCTGCCGCATCGTTGCAGCTGACCCATAGATTCGGGCGTCAGGTATCAGGGTCCAGCAGCCTTCCTACGCCCTAACTCGGCTCCTACGGGCCTTCGCCTGCAGCGTCCTGGCCAATGCTCTCCCACCTTCTCGCCCACTTGAGCCGGACACGCCTGGCCCGCTTCCGCTCTCGCACTGTCCGACCGAGGCCCGTTCCGTCGGCTCTCGGGACGTAGTTGGCCAGATTCTGCTCTACATCGTCCGCGTCTGTCCCGATGAGGAGCGCAGCGACGGCCTGGCCCGCTTGTCCGCGCTGTCGGCCCTGGGACTGTTCGTAGGACTCCCGCTCCCGCCTCGACTCGGGTCGCCACGGAGCGGCCTGCCGAGCCTGCCGTGGCCGTTCCTGCTTGCGTGTCCTGGCGCACTCGTCGCCTGCCAGTGTCGCCCTGGCGCAGTCGTCATCCATCGAGTTGCCACACGATCCGCACTTCGCTTGTGACCACCAGACAGCCGGACACTCCGGGCACGGGTCATGGCACTCCCAGCACGCGCCCACCGAGACCCGCACCGGGCACGAGTTGGAACGCTCCCGGATGATCCTGCCACACCCACATTCCCGTGGACGTGTCGCCGTCTCACGCCAGGCCAGAGCACCAGCGACCGTCCACACCGTCCGGTCCCGCTTCCACAGGTTGCACAGCGCATGAGACCATTGGAGGTTGTCTAGGTCGTTCTTACCGCCTCTTGCTCTCGGGGTGACGTGGTCTATCTGCTTCGCCTCGTTGCCTATCGGTTCGTGACAGACGCCGCAGATATCGGCCTCGCCCAGCAGCCGGGCCGCAGCCGCGGCTAGTCGGCTGTCCCATGGAACCGCGCTCATCCTGTCGCCGCCCGTCTCCGAATGATCACTTGGGGCCGTATCGACCGGCCGTCGGGTCGCGGTCTACCGTTCGCGGGAGATGTCCATCAGTGGATAGTCGTCGACGTCGGCGGCGCCGTAGACGGCCACGATGGCCCGGTCCGGCCAGTCGTTGCACTAATGGTCGTCGGCTACGAAGATCCCCTCGGCTAGGCGTTCGTTTTCTTCGACGACCGGGACGGTCACCTGCGGGGGCTCGGTCAAGCACACGGAAAGCTTCGTCGATGTTCGCGGCGTCGCATTCATTCACCGAGATCGGTTGGCCGTCCCACCGGCCCGGACGCGCCTGCCAGTGGCGGGCGGCGGCGCGTAGTCCCGGTCATAGCAAGCGCCTACGAACGCAACCACCACAGCTGGCACAAAGTGCCGATACGGCCCAGGCATCAACGACTTCCATAATCCACGACTCCGGTCCAACTCCGCCATTGCCTCCCTCGCACCGTTCGAAGAAATGCTGCCATCCGAAAGGCTACGACGCGGCTATGACAAGCCGAGACCCCCCCGTAGCTCTACCCACGTCGAAGCCTTCGATGTGCTACCGCCGACCACACATCCCACCCAACCCGACTGGACCCCAGCCCACGGGAAATGCCGAATCAGACCGGCTGGTGGTACTAATCGTGGGACTGATCCCCAAATCCCACGAAATCGCGCGGCCTCAGGTGTCTACTACAAACCCGGCGTGCCCGTCGGGGAGATCGCCGAGACGACCGCGGAGTGGAAAATGCCCGACTCGGGCGACCTCATGGTGGTATCCAACCAGAGTGTCGTCTACTCAGGTACGCGTACCTCCTGGAAGTTCCGTTCGCCGAATTGAGGCCCACCTGCGTTTTGCCGAAGCCCAAGCAAGACACGACGATGGGCGCCTGAGCAGGTCGCCTTGCTGTGTACGGATTGGAACCCGGCTGGTAGGAGTTGGTGATGTTGAGGTGGGCCAGGCGTCGTAGGGGACGCACGGACGAGGCAGGTGCAGGTCGGGAGGCCCCGGGGCCGGATCGTGGCTTTGATAGTGCGTTCAAGGAACCCCCGAAAGACGCAACGGACGCGTACTTCGACTCGATGTCCGAGATGCAGATCGCCATCTCGGAGCATGACTACGAGACCGCCGCACATTGGGCACGGCAGAATCTGGCCGCAATTCCCGCGTGGATAGAGGAGGAGCAAGCGCGGGCTGTCTGGGCAGCCGAGCAGAGAAAACGTTGGGGTATGGGGGTGGAATCGGACCCTGCTGATGGCGACGCGCCGTTGTTGCCACCCTCGACTCCTGTCTTCCAGCAGGGCGGAACAATCTTGGCACTGGTCGGCGACAAGGAGTCGCTGCGGGCTATGGCCGACCTAGCCGAGCGCACACCCCAGCTGGAACATAGGGTGGGCAAGGTCAACGAACATCTGTACAACGCCGACCTGTTCGCCGCAATCGCCGAGGCCGTCCGGTCCCACCCCAACTGCCTCCAACCTGAGGTGAAGAAACTTGTCAGTGAGGACGGGCGTCGCGTCGCCACCCTGATCTCATACCTCGAGAAAGCCGGCAAGATCGTACGTGTCCGACAAGGACGCACCTACAGGCTCTTGCCGGCCGATGCTCAAGACCTTCCAGCCCAGCCTGCTCCACGTCGGCGATTGGCTTCCCATCGGGCGGACAACAGTCCACGAGAGTCCCGTCTCATCGATTTGTCATCCCTCGACTACGTACCCCTGCCTCCCTCACCGACCCAGTGGACCACCCCAAAGGCGGAACGCGAACAATCGGCGCCGCCAGACACGAGAGACCACTTCGAGGTCCTCGACGCAGACTGGACGATTCAGTCCGTCGAGAGCCTCCCTTTTCCACAACGACCCGATCCCGCTTTCCGCCGCATATATCCGAACGACTCCGGCCTCTTGGCGATCGACGACCTCGGGAAGGCCCAAGGCATGGAAGGATTTGAAGCCTCCGCGTTGCGGTACGACCGAACGGGAGCACAGGTCGCCAAGGCCGGGCTGCAACACAGCCTGTACCGAGTGGGTGTCCATCCGCTCGGTCGAGGACTGATCGCCATGTCTAAAGACTGCGTGGTCCATGCCTACGACGAACAACTTCAACCCCTTCTCGAGACAGCCCTCGATCAGCATCCGGAAGTAGTCGCCCTTCGTAGACGGTTCGGCATCCCCTGCAAACAGCTCAAGAACCACATCCGATGCGTGGCCCTATCCCACAGCGCCCGAAGGTACCTGTTCAGCGCCGTGGACGAGGCATGGTGCATAGACCTAGAAGGAAGGGGAGTCTGGGCGCTCAGATTCCCAGCCAAGGAACCACAACAACAGCAAACCCACAACATCCACATCGGAACCAGCAAGGAAGTCGAAGACGCTCTGGACATCATGGACCTCACCATGCCCTTCACGCCGAAGGACCTGAAACGGCGTTACCGCGAACTCGCTATACGCCACCATCCCGATCGCAACCCGCTCAATCCCCGCTCCGTAGAAGCTATGGCGGCCATCAACCACGCCGCCGAGGTCCTCACGGGGACGGATGCCACCGCGCTGGAGCACGGCATCACGATCGGGATCCAGTTCGGAGCAAGCGAAAAGTACGCCTCTGACTGGATCTACGCGGCCAGCTTCGCTGCAGGATCCGACGCGGCCTACCTCGCCAGCTATTCCGGCCGGGTGGTACTAGTAGACCGAAACGGGAAAGGCCAGCGGGTCTACGACATCGGAAGCGTCCCCACCCAGATCATTGACACGGGTGACTACCTGTACCTCCTGACCGGCACCAGACTGTATGTGCTGCGAAACAACGCACTGTGCGCACTGGTAGACACCTACGAGAAAGGCACACTCGTCACCGCCCAGACCGGCTTCGGACTCCTCCAAAACAAGCGATTCCGCTGGTACCGCGAAGACGGCCGCTACCTCGGCACCGTCCTCACCAAAGCCCCAATCCGCCATGTCCACTCCAACGGAGACGCCATGACAGTGGAAACCCGCCAACGGCGAGCAACCATACGCGGAGTACCCGCATGGTGGGGCTAAGCCCATCTACCGAAACTGCTAGCGGCATTCCGTCAGCCGTGCGTCCGCCGTGTGTCAGCAAGGTCGAAGTACTACTCACCCTGGGTGGGCGAACGTATGTTTGCTACACTAGCGAGTCCTGCCGATATCTTTGTGAGGTTCCGGATGACGGCCTTCTTGAACGCTGAAGCTGATACTGACCCCGCTCACGTTTCCCCCCGTCATGGACGCCCCGTCCCGCTCGCCGACCCTGCCCTTGCCCTGAGCATGGTGACCGAGTTCCTCGAAGCGGCTAGGTGCAGTACGACCGCGTACCACAAGGGCATGTACGACGAACACATGCGATACGAAGCGCGGATGCGACGCTTGTTGCCGCTGCTTCGGGACATTGCTGAGCGAGTACATCCGAGCGTCGTCGCAGACCTAATAGAACCCGACCGGGTGTTTTACGACGAGTCTGGTGACCCGGCATGGCATTGGGGGCCAACCGAACGAGCGACCGAGACACTCGCTGGTGTCCTAGAACACCAAGATGTCCATGAGAAGATTTTCGGAGACTCTGGCCCGTCGCTGGCCGCCAGTGGTCTTCACAAGTGGGTTTGGGACGCCGCGAAGGGTCGATGGGATGCCGGTTACTACGGAGACGCAGTGCATGCAGCCGCCGAAGTCATCAGCCAGAAGACCAAGGTGAAGCTCGGTAGGCGGGATATCACGGGAACTGGCCTATACAGCAGTGCCTTTTCCCTTGACCCGCCTAAACCCGGCGAGCCGAGGCTGCGCTTCGCTTCTGTAGACGAGCAAGACCAAAATACTTGGAGGTCTGTCCATCAGGGAGCGATGCATCTGGGAATGGCCTGTTCCCTGGGAATTCGTAACCGCCAAGCCCACAAGACGGCAAACCGACTCACTGAACAGGAAGCACTTGAGCAACTCGCAGCATTGAGCGTCTTGGCCCGCTGGGTGGAGAAGGCCGTGCTGGATAGCCCGTAGTAGAGGTTGGTCGAGAAGCCTCCGTCAGCGCACAGTTCAACATTGCGGCCTCGGTGTCGGTCCTTCGGAGCGCTTGGTGACAACCAGTTCGGACGGTAGACCCTGCAAATCCTGCTGGTGGGCGAGAGCCAGAACTCGCCTCTGACCTGGGGGTTTAGGTAGCTATGAAGCAACTAACGGCTAGAAGAAAGTCGTGGGCCCGGCAGGACTCGAACCTGCAACCAACGGATTATGAGTCCGCTGCTCTGACCACTTGAGCTACGGGCCCTGTGGGGGAAGGATAATCCCGGCGGGTGCTGACCTGGCGGGGGCTAGGGGCGGTAGAAGCGGCCGGGCACCCGGGCTATCGCCACATCGCAGGGGACGGTCCGCATGAGGGCTTCGGCGTTGCTGCCCAGGAGGACCATGTTGGAGTTGCCGGCGCCGCGGCTGGCGGCCACCACCAGATCGGCGTTGCTTATCCGGGCGAACTCGGCCACGGTCTGGGGCGGCGGACCATCTAGAACCACCGGTGTGACCAAGCCGCCCCAGCCGGCCACGAACTTCTGCATGCGCTCCTCCATCAAGGAGAGGCGTTCCCGGCGCAAGACATCGAGCCGTTCGGGCATGACCCCCGCATCCGAGAGCATGGTCTCGTCGTCGGTCGGTAGTGACGCCACCGCCGTCACCGTGTCGGCGCCCGTGGCCAGGAGAAGGGCCAGATCGACCGCGGAGGCACTGGCATCGGAGAGATCCACGGCGGCGACCGCCCGGCGATACGGGGACCGCAGCAGCCTCCGCACGCTGAGCACCGAGGCATGCAGCTTGCGGGCCAGCCTGGTGGTGCGGGGGCCGACCGTTGTCTGGTCGACCGACGAGGTGCCAGTGATCACCAACCCGGCTTGACGGGACAGCTTGGCGAGTTCGATGGCCATGTTCCCCGACCGGACCTCCAGGTCCACCTGGCAACGGGCCCGGGCATTGATCCAGGTCAGCAGGTCCTCCGCCTGGCTCTGGCGGTACAAATGGATCCGCTCCAGCATCTCGTCGGGGAGCGGGACGTCGGGCGGTTCCGCGACATGAACCAGCTTGAGTTCGGCCTGGTGGGCCTCCGCGAGAATCCGGGCTCGATCGGCCACGCGGCGGGACATCGGGGACAGATCGACCGCAGCCAGCACTTGCTTCATGTCAGCCTTGACTTAGCCGCGGGAACCAACACGGGCAGAAACCTTAGCCAGGCCCGGCCGGGCACGTTCCGCTACGGGCCCTGATCGAACGAGTGCGCGAAAAAGGGGCAAATGCCGCTCTGTCAGACCCCTAACCGGAGGTACCCGCACCGCCGGCACCATCCGGCAGGGCCGTGGCCGGCTGGGAACGTACCCAGATGGTGCGCTGCGGGAACGGGATCTCGATTCCCGCCTCGTCGAGCGCGTACTTCAGACGCCTTCGGAGTTCCCGCGCCGTTCCGAACTGCTCCCCGGGCTCGGTCCTGACCATCAGCCGCAGGGCGATCGAGTTGTCCCCGAAAGCCTGGACACCAGCCATGGTCGGTTCCTGGATGATCGTGAACGACTCGAGTTGTTCGCGCCACAACCCGTCCGCCACTTCCTTGATGAGAGCCATCGCCGCGGCGATGTCGGTGTCGTAGGCGACCTCGATATCGACTACGGCCTGGCCCCAGTCCTGGGTGAGGTTGGCCACCCGGGAGATCTCTCCGTTGGGGATATACCAGAGCGTCCCGTTGATGTCGCGCACCTGGGTGGTACGGAGCTTGACCTCCTCGACGACGCCGACCGTGTCCCCCACGTCCACCACATCGCCCACCCCGTACTGGTCCTCGAGCAGCATGAACACACCGGAGAGGAAGTCCTTGACCAGGCTCTGGGCGCCGAAACCGACCGCTACGCCGGCGATACCGGCGCCGGCGATCAGGGGGCCCAGGTTCACGTCGAACTCCGCCAGGGCCATCATCAGGGCCATTCCGTAGATGATCGCCGAGGAGACCGACCGCAGCACCGAACCGAGCGTTCGCGTCCGCTGGCCGCTCCGCTCCTGCTGATCCACCAACCGGCGGGCCCTCTCGAGCGCGGCCTCTCCCAATCCCGGCCCGTCGTCATCCGGCTCGATGGTGCCGGAGATGGCCTCCGCCAGTTCAGAGCGCCTCGACAGCCAGCCCTCCACGAGCCTGTCCAGCCATCGGCGCACGATCCGGCTGATGATCCAGGCCAGGAACAGGATGAGCAGAACCTTCAAGGGACGGGTCGCCAGGTCCGCCACGCGAGCGGCCCCGCTGCTACCGGTCAGGTCATAGACGAGGCCGCACACGGACCCCGGATCGACTCCGCAGGCGTCCGCAACGGACTGAGCGATCAGGTAGGAAGACATATATGCCACCGTTCCGATTGAAGAACCTTCCAGGCCGGATCCGTACCGGCCCGGAGGGCAGGTTAGCCCCCACTATGGCGTGTTCGCGCTATACGCGTTCTCGTTTGCTATCGCGGGTTCCGTGGTTGGTCTGTGGGGTGGCGGTGGGATATGGCGCCGCCAGCGGCGTCTGTGGCAAGGACTGCTGACGAAGGCGTACCCGCAGGGTACGTTGAGGAGGCAGGACGCAGCCAGAGGCGTCGATGGTGGTCCATAGCACGCCGCCGCAACACGGACCGACCACGATCAAGCTGGCAGAATCACCGCATGGCACGGAACCAGGCATGAGGTTCACGGACCGGTCGCACGCCGGCATCGTGCTGGCGGGACTACTCGACCATCTCGTCGACCAGCCCACCGTGATCCTGGGCCTGCCCAGGGGCGGGGTCCCGGTCGGCTTCGAGATCGCCCGGCGTCTCGCCGCCCCACTGGAGGTGTTGCTGGTCCGCAAGCTGGGAGTGCCGGTCCAGCCGGAACTCGCCATGGGCGCCATCGGCGAGGGCGGGGTACGCGTCCTGGACGAGCAACGGATCGAACGGCTCGGGATACGGCCGGCGGCCGTCGAGCGGGTGGAGCGGCGAGAGCGCCGCGAACTGGCCCGCCAGGCGGAACGCTTCCGTGGGAATGCCCGTCCCGCAGATCTGGAGGGCAAGACCGCGGTGATCGTCGATGACGGCATCGCCACCGGCGCCACCGCCCGGGCCGCCTGCCTGATCACCCGTCGCCTCGGGGCCGGGCGGGTCGTGCTGGCCGCGCCGGTCGCTCCCCGCGACGCATCGGCTACCTTCGCGGAGGTGGCTGACGAGCTGGTGGTGGCCCACACGCCGCGGCGCTTCGCGGCCATCGGCATGTTCTATCGCGACTTCCGGCCCACCCCGGACCATTCGGTGGTCGAGCTCCTAGACCGCGCCCGGGAGTGGACGCCCGGTCAGGGGCCCTGAGAAGCCGGTTTGCGCGGCATTTTCCGCCGCCGCCCTATTTTCGGCGGTGAAACAGGGTTTCGCCTGTAGAGTATTCACAATGACACTTCCCGATACGCCCCTCCTGGACACCGTCCGCGGACCCGCCGATCTCCGATCCCTCAGTTTCGAGGAACTCGAGGAGTTGGCCACCGAGATCCGCCACCTCATCGTGGCCACGGTCACCCGCAACGGCGGCCACCTGGGGTCGAACCTGGGGATAGTCGAGCTCACCCTGGCCCTGCACCGTGTCTTCCGATCCCCCCACGACGCCATCCTGTTCGACACCGGACACCAGGCCTACCCCCACAAGCTGCTGACCGGGCGACGCCGCCAGTTCGCCACCCTCAGGCTTCCCGATGGAATGTCCGGCTATCCCAGCCGGGCCGAGTCGGAACACGACTGGATCGAAAACAGCCACGCCTCGACGGCATTGTCCTACTCCCACGGGCTGGCCGCCGCCTTCCGGGCGGATGGCGACGACCGGCAGGTGGTAGCGGTCGTGGGAGACGGCTCGCTCACCGGGGGCATGGCGCTCGAAGGACTCAACAACATCGGCCATTCCGGCGCCCACGTCACCATCGTCCTCAATGACAACGGCCGTTCCTACGCCCCCACCATCTCGAAGCTGTCCGAGAGCCTCATCAAGCTACGGACCACCAACGTCTACGAGCGCGGCCAGGGCGTCGCCCGCTCGATCGCCGAGTCGATCCCCTGGGTGGCCGACCTGGTGAGCCGGGGGATAGACGCCACCGAGTCGGCCATCCGCCAGATGTGGGAACCGCCCCAGGTCTTCGAACAGCTGGGTATCCGCTACTTCGGCCCGTTCAACGGCCACGATCTGCCCGAGCTCGAGCGCATCCTGAAGAACGTCCGGGCGATGAGCGGGCCCACCGTGGTGCATGTGATCACCCAGAAGGGCCGCGGGTACGCCCCGGCCGAGAACGATCCCATCAAAGCGATGCATGACCTCTCCTCCATCAAGGAGGGGAGCTACACGTCCGCCTTCGCCGACCATTTGCTTACGCTCGCCGACCGCCATCCCGAGTTGGTGGCGATCACCGCCGCCATGCCCGACTCGACCGGCGTGCTGCCGTTCCAGAACCGGTTCCCGGACCGGGTGTTCGACGTCGGCATCGCGGAGCAGCACGCGGTGGCGATGGCCACGGGGATGGCCATGGGAGGACTCCGCCCGGTGGTGGCCATCTACTCCACCTTCCTCACCAGGGCCCTCGACCAGATCAACCTCGATACCGCCCTCCACGGCTGCCCGGTCATCTTCTGTCTCGATAGGGCCGGCATCACGGGCGATGACGGCGCCTCCCACCACGGAATCCTCGACATGGTCCTGCTGTCGAAGATCCCGGGCATGACCATCTTCGCCCCCTCCTCGTACGAGGAACTCCCCGTGATGCTCGACACCGCGCTGGAGATAACCACCGGGCCGTCCACCATCCGGTGGCCCAAGACGGCGCCGCTCCGGGCTTCGATCGGGGAGGTGGGGTCCGGATTGTCGGCTCGCCGGGTCCGCGAAGGATCCGCCGTCTGCCTGATCGGCGTCGGCAAGATGCTGGAAGCCGTCTGCGAGGCGGCCGACCGCCTGGAGCTCGAGGGAGTCAGCTGCTCGGTGTGGGACCCGAGGGTGGTGAAACCGCTCGACCCGGTGATGATCAGCGACGCCGCCCGCCACGGATTGGTGGTCACCGCCGAGGACGGGCTCCGCGCCGGAGGGATAGGACAGGCGATCCGCGACCAGGTGGATGGCGCCGGCTCCACCAGGGTGGTGACGATCGGCCTCCCGACTGCACACCTTCCTCATGGTAAGATCGAGGAACTTCTCGCCCGATACCGGATGGACGCTTCTGGGATCGTCTCAGCGGTCAAGGAGCATCTGCAAGCCGCGGTGCTGTAACCAGACGTCCCGGCAGGTGGGGAATGATGCCAAGAAAAGCGAGAACCGAAAGGGGCCCTTACTCATGACTCGAAGGTTGATACCTTTGTTCGTGGTGGTCGTGCTGGTCGCCGCTTCATGCGGAACCGACGAGCCGGCCGCGACGACAGCCGCCCAGGAGACCACCACCGCCGCAACCCAGGCCGCGACGACCACCACGGCGGAGGAAGTCGTGGTAACTCCTCTGCAGGGCGGCA
Source organism: Acidimicrobiia bacterium (assembly GCA_022827785.1). Taxonomy (GTDB): domain Bacteria; phylum Actinomycetota; class Acidimicrobiia; order Spongiisociales; family Spongiisociaceae; genus Spongiisocius. The sequence continues at coordinate 43,087 of JAJEIM010000015.1, read as the reverse complement.
CGCTGGCCGAGATCCAGGCCCGCGGTAGCCTGCGATGCGGTGTGTCAACCGCCGCCATCGGCTTCGCCGAACCGCAGGACGACGGTTCCTACACCGGATTCGACGCCGACTACTGCCGCGCTCTCGCCGCAGCCGTGCTGGGCGATGCGAATGCGGTCGAGTTCGTGGGCACCACCGCCGCGGAGCGCTTCAACGTGCTCGCCGCCGGCGAGGTCGACGTGCTGTTCCGTAACACCACCTGGACCCAGAGCCGGGATACGGAGATCGGCGGTGACTTCGGGCCCACCACGTTCTACGACGGCCAGCAGATCATGGGCAAGGCCGACTTCGGATTCACCGATGCCTCGACTCTGGTGGATGTGGACGGCGCCAGGCTCTGCACCAATGCCGGGACCACCACCGAGAAGAACATCACCGAGGGCGCCCGCGTGGTCGGCGCCGAGATCGAGTTGGTGACCGTGGAGAACTTCCCGGAGGCCATGGATCTCTTCCGGGCGGGTTCCTGTGACCTGGTGACCACCGACGGATCGGCCCTGTTCGGCCATCGCTACGCCGCCGTCCAGAACGGCGAGATCGCCGAGGGCGACTGGATCATCTTCCCGACCACCCCGATCTCCAAGGAGCCGCTCGGCCCCATGTACCGGCAGAACGACAGCCAGTGGGCCGACGTGGTGAACTGGTTGGTGTACATCCTGATCATCGCCGACGAGAAGGGAGTCACCTCCGCGAACATCGACGAGATGGTGGCCAACCCGCCCGACCCCGAAGCGGGTCGCTTCCTCGGCGTGGGCGACGATGAGCTGCAGACCAAGATGGGCCTTGCGGCCGACGCATACGCCCAGGCCATCCGGCAGGTCGGCAACTACGACGAGATCTACGCCAACAACCTGCACCCGCTCGGGTTCTCCAGAGCCGGGTCTGCCAACGCTCGCTGGACCGAAGGCGGTCTCGTCTACGCACCACCGGCCCGGTAGAAGCAAAGTCGATCCGATCGAAGGAGGGGGCGCCTGTCAGGCGCCCCCTCCTCGCGTTTACCGGTCGGTTGCTGCCTGAGTACCCTCCTTGTTGGTATGGTCTAAAGGCCGGCTAGAACGGAAGGTCAATTGGTCACTCCCGCCAAGCGATCCTCTCAGACCCGCGTACCCATATGGCGCAACGTGGTCGCCATCAAATGGGCCACCCAAGTCGGCATTCTGTTCGCCATCCTCTGGCTGGGCTATGTCGTCATAACCCAGGCCACCACCAATCTCCGGGCCACCGGCATCCCGTTCTCGTGGGACTTCCTCGGCGAACCGCTGGGCGTCAAACTCGGCGAGGGGTTCAACACCGATCCCGAGTCGGGCCTGGAGGCCCTGGCGGTGGGAATGGTCAACATGCTGCGGGTCACATGGAGCGGTGTCATCGCCGCCACCATCCTCGGCACGGTCATCGGGATCTCGAGGCTGTCGTCCAACTGGATCGTCTCGAGGATCGCCAACGCCTACATCGAGTTCTTCCGCAACATCCCGCTCCTCGTCCAGATCCTCTTCTGGCAGGCGCTGATCGTCGGGCTCCTGCCCGATCTGACCCCCGAGATGAAGGGGTCGGGGTGGCTGTTCGCCAGCCCCAAGGGCATCGCCATCCCCTGGCTCACCCCCCTGGCCGGCCGATGGCAATACACCGTGGTGTTGATCCTCGGCGTGGTGGCGGCCCGCTGGGTGTACCGGCGCCGGATCGCGCTCCAGGAGAGAGAAGGGCACGAGACCCACGCCTTCGCATGGTCGATCGGCACCTTCGCCGCCTTCCTGGTGGGAGGCTGGTTCGCCCATCCCGTCGCCGGAGTAATCGGATGGCTGTTCGCCGCTCTCGCCTGGGTGGCCGGGGTCGTGCCGGTGATCGGACTCCAGCTGGTGCTGGCCGCCCTCGCTGTCTTGGTAGCGGCCCGCTACATCGTGCGCTATCTGAGGCGTCTCCGTTCTCCCGCCGGGATGGCCAAACTCTCCGATGACGACTACTTCCGCCTGGCCGTGGCGGCCGTGGTGGGAATCGGGGCGATGCTGTTCTTCGTGTCGGGGGCCGGGCAGGCGACTCTCTCCAGTGTTCTGGGACGGACGCTCTGGTACCAGATGAACTGGGGGTTCGAGCCGCTCTTCGACTTCCTGGCGTCAAGGTTCGACTTCTCCGGAGGCGCCCCCCTGCGGTTCACGCTGCCCGAGGTGGTGGTGCCCACCAGATTCCCCCAGTACTCCCACGAGGTCGGCAAGGCGCTCACACCGGGCTTCCTGGCGGTCTGGATGGGTGTCACGCTCTACACCGCGGCCTTCATCGCCGAGATCGTGCGGGCCGGGATCATGGCCGTGCCGCGCGGTCAGGGGGAGGCCGCATCGGCGGTCGGTCTGCGGCGGGGCCAGGCGCTGCGCCTGGTCGTGCTGCCCCAGGCCTTCCGGATAATCCTTCCCCCGCTCGGTTCCCAGTATCTGAACCTGGCCAAGAACACCTCCTTGGGTATCGCCGTGGCCTACGCCGACATCGTCCAGGTCGGCCAGACGATCTTCAACCAGGAAGGCCAGGCGCTGGCGGTGTTCATCTTCTGGATGGGCTTCTACTCGCTCGTGAGCCTGATCCTGTCGGGCATCGTGAACTACTACAACCGCAAGATGGCTCTGGTGGAGCGCTGAGATGACTGAACCCGTATCCGCCGGCGTTGTTGCCGACATGACCGAGCGGGCCCCCGAGCCCCCGCCCACCGGGCCATGGCGCTGGATGAGGGAGAACCTCTTCTCGGGCCACACCTGGGGGCAGGTCGCCTTCAACTCCTTCCTCACCCTGGTCTTCGCCCTGGTTCTCCTCAACATCCTGCGGTTCATCACCTCGTACCTCTTCGCTCCGGAACGCAAGTGGGCGGCGGTCACCCACAATGCGAAGCTGCTTATGGTTCAGGCCTTCCCGCAGGACGACCTGATCCGGATCTGGACGTCCCTGGGCATTTTCATAGTGCTGGTGGTCTGGTCCCTGGCGTCCTGGAAGGTAGGAGGACGGCTCGAGCTCACCACCTTCGCGGGAGGTCTGAGGAGCGGCGCTGTCCTGGTAGCGGTGACGGCGATCATGCACCACGCAGCCGAGGCGCGCACCTTCGGGATTCCCATCCTGCAGTTCGACTCGCCTGCCGCCTGGAGCAACGTACGTGCCTGGATACTGGTCGCCGCCGTCCTGGCGGCCGTCCTGGCCCACTTCGGCGTCCGGTGGGGCCGCGCCGCCGCTGCGTCGCCCACGATCCCGGTACTGAGCGTGCCGGTGATGATCATGGCGGCGGTGGCCGCCCTCCTGTGGACCGTGGAACTCCCGGTCCCGCTGGGCCAGTTCGACCAGACCATCGCACCGATAGCCGCCACCACCGCCCGTCCGTGGACGATCCTGTTCGCACTGGCGGTGGCCGCCTACCCCCTCGGGATCCTGGCCGAACGCACCTGGCCCCGCGCCTTCCGCCGGTTCCTGATCTCGGCCTGGCTCCTTTCCTATCCGGTGATCATCTTCATCATCCAGCGCAACCCGGTCCTCGACTGGTCCGACATGGTCTTGCTAATGGCCGTAGTGCTGGGCGCCGGAGCGCTCCGGGTGCTGGGCGCCCTGCCGAGAGGGCCGACCGGCGGCGCGGTGGTGGCAGCTATCGGGCTGGTGATAGCCGCCCTGCCACTCACGTCCGGAGAGGAGCCGCTCTGGGTCGCTGCGGGTTTGGCGCTCATCGGGTTGGCGACACTGATCGCCGCTCTGACGATACGGGAGCCGGTGGTGATGGTCAGGTCGGCGGCTGCGGGCCTCGTGCTGGCTTGCCTGTTGATCTGGCTCGTCCCGATGCCGTTCCTCTTCCGGATCATGGTCATCGCCTTCACCCTGTTCCTGCTGGTTACGCCCAACGTCGGGGGAACGCAGCGGGGAAGGACCAACCTGGTCCGCGTCTGGTTAGTGGCCACCGTGCTGGTAGTGGTGGGATTCCGGCTGGCAGGCACGTTCATTGACGGCTCGAGCCTGACCATCTTCCTGCGCTCGGATGTCGTCTCCATCGTCCTGGCAGTCGTGCTGGGCGGCGGCGCGCTCTGGGTCCTGGGCCTCCCCCCCAAAGGGCGCGCCACCAACGCGGTGGTGGCGGCCATGGGGCTGGTGGCGGCCGCCCTGCCATTCGCCTCCGGGGAGGAGCCGCTCTGGCTCACTGTGGGGTTTGTGCTGGTCGGGCTGGCGATAATCGCCGCCGCCCTCACGATCGAGGAGCCGGTGGAAATGGTTCGCGCATCGGCTGCAGGCCTTACGGGGGTATGCCTGCTGATCTGGTTCATCCCGATGCCGTTCCTCTACCGGACACTGATCGTCGCCTTCGCCCTGTTCCTGCTCGTGACACCCACCTTTGGGGGAACGGAGCGGGGACGGACCAACCTCGTCCGAGCCTGGACAGTCGTTTCAGTGCTGATAGTGGTGGCATTCCGGCTGGGCGCTACCAGCACGTCCCTCGAGTTCCAGGGAACCACCTTCCTGGGCGGTTTCAACCTGACCATCCTTCTGGCCGTCAGCGGCATCGCTCTCTCCCTGCCCGTCGGTCTGGTCCTCGCCCTGGCGCGAACCTCCTCGATGCCCATCTTCCGCCTGCTGGCCACCGGATACATCGAACTGGTTCGCAGCGTGCCGATGATCACCTGGCTGTTCTTCGGCTCGGCCATGCTGACCGCCTTCCTTCCCGCCGGAGTGGAGTTCGACGAGATCGTCCGGATCGTCGCGGCCATCACCATCTTCAACTCGGCCTACGTGGCGGAGAACATCAGGGGAGGACTGCAGGCCATCGACCGGGGCCAGTACGAGGCGGCCAGGGCGGCGGGCCTGAGCATCGTCCAGTCCACCTCGCTGGTGATCCTGCCCCAGGCGGTGCGGACGGTGATCCCGGCGCTGGTCGGATCGATCATCGTCGCCTTCAAGGACACCTCGCTGGTGGCCATAATCGGACTGGCCGACATCCTGCTGATCGCACGCAGCTTCATACCCCAGCAGAGCGACCCCAACTTCCAGGGCACCCTGCCCCAGATGATGTTCTTCATGGCGTTGTTCTACTGGATAGTCACCTTCACGATCTCGAAGCTGAGCATGCGCTACGAACGCAGCCTCGGCCTTGGAGAACGCTGATGACCGAACCACAGAGGAGGATGTAGTGACCACCAACGGATCTCAGGCGATCATCTGCGAGGACGTGAAGAAGTGGTTCGGTGACTTCCAGGCTTTGAGCGGGGTGACAACCTCGATCGGCTGGGGTGAGGTGGTGGTGGTGATCGGACCCTCCGGCTCCGGCAAGTCGACTTTCATCCGTTGCATCAACCGCCTCGAGGCCCACCAGGCGGGGCGGATCGTGGTGGACGGGATGGAGTTGACCAACGATCTCCGCAATATCGACGCCATCCGCCGCGAGGTGGGCATGGTGTTCCAGCAGTTCAACCTGTTCCCCCATCTCACGGTGCTGCAGAACATCACCCTGGCGCCCATCTGGGCGCGCAACCAGACCCGGTCGGAGTCCGAGGCCGCCGCGATGAAACTGCTCGAACGGGTGGGTATACCCGAGCAGGCCGGCAAGTATCCGGGCCAGCTATCGGGAGGCCAGCAGCAGCGGGTGGCCATAGCCCGGGCCCTGGCGATGAACCCGAAGATAATGCTCTTCGACGAGCCCACCTCGGCGCTCGACCCCGAGATGATCAAGGAAGTCCTAGATGTGATGAAGGAGCTGGCCGAGTCGGGCATGACGATGATCGTGGTCACCCACGAGATGGGTTTCGCCCGGGAAGTGGCCGATCGGGTGCTCTTCTTCGACTACGGGATGGTGGTGGAGGAGGGAACGCCGGAGCACTTCTTCCACAACCCCCAGCACGACCGCACCAAGCTGTTCCTGAGCCAGATTCTCTAGTTCGGTCCGGGTCGGCCGTTAGCCGCGGCGTCGCCGGAACCGGATTCGCCGCGGTGCGGGCGGACCCTGTGGCGGGATGATCATGCCCCGGTCGAACCCGATGCACCCACCTTGCCTTCGGTAAACTCCATAGCAGCCGATTCCCGTCGCCCGGGGAATCATGACTCCGAGAGGTGTTACATGTCGAAGTCCCAAATCGCCAAGGTAACCGGGTGGCTACTGGTTACCGAAACGGTGGCCGGCATTGTCATAGCGATGTTGAGGCCCGGCAATATCTTGAGCGATCATCCGGACGGCGTCACCCGATCGATGATCGAAGGGCTCGAGGACATCGCTGCGAATAGTCTGCTGACCCATCTGACGACCAGCATCGGGCTGTTCGCCTCCTGCGCCTTCATGCTCGGCATGATCGGTGTGGAGCGTCTGCTGAGAGACGACAGCACCGCCGCCTACCTGAGGAGGACCGGCCTCGTGGTGGTCGCGCTCGGTGTCGCGCTCCAGATGGCGTCCTGGGCGACCTCGCACCTGACGGCGATCATGATCACCCACACCGACGACGGCATGATCGGAACCACTTCGGCCATGGACCAGGGGATCATCATGGTGGGGCTGACCGGTTCCTTCTACCTGTTCGCCACCATCCTCACCCTCGTGGGTCTGGCCATCTTCGGGATCGGAATGATGGGAGTCCGCCTGCTCGGAGCCGACCGGCCTCTGGCCCTGCTGCTCGCGGTGATCCCGGGCATCGCCGGTGTGGCGTTCCTGGTGATCGGCGCTCACGTGCACGGCTCGGTGATCCGCCTGTACCTGGCGGGGAGCCTCTTCCTGCTGCTCCAGGTGATCTGGGTGTTCCTGCTGGGCCTCGCCTTCATCAGGAAGAGCGAGTCGATAGCCGCCGGCTAGCCGCCTCAACCCGGGCACCCCCGTGGTGCGGGCGGCCTGACGGCCCACGGTGTCCCGGTACAACCCCGACTCGATACCGCCTCCGAATCCACCTGTTGAGAGCCGTGGTCCGGTGGATCCCAGGGCCGGATGGTCCCTCGATTCAACGAGGTCCCGCCCGTTCTCCCATACGGAATGAGACTGGGACACAAGGGCTCGGATTATTACTGTAGGCAATAATTCGCCGAACGAAATCTCGCGGATGGGACCCGACCGGGCGAATTGGAAGGAGGTGAATCATGCGTCTCGCTGATGAACGGCCCCGGCCGGACAGATTGCTTTGGGGCCTGCTCAGGCTGATGATGGGGTGGATCTTCTTGTGGCCGTTCCTCGACAAGCTGTTCGGGTTGGGCTTCGCGACGGAGCAGGGTTCGGGTTGGATCGACAGCTCCAGCCCGACCTTCGGGTTCCTCGAGTTCGGAACGCGGGGTCCGTTCAAGGACATCTTCCAGCCGATGGCAGGGAACGTGTTCGCCGATTGGCTGTTCATGATCGGGCTGCTCGGAATCGGCCTGGCCCTGGTGCTGGGAATCGGGGTCCGTATAGCCTCGGTGGCGGGTGCCGTCATGCTCGTCCTGATGTGGCTGGCGGCGCTCTGGCCCGAGCACAACCCGTTCCTGGACGACCACCTGATTTACGCCTTCGTGCTGGTCGGCGTCTACGTGACCGACGCCGGTCGCTATCTCGGATTCGGCAGGACTTGGAGCGAGTCGGCGCTGGTCAGGGCGAACCCGTTCCTGAAGTAGCCGTGGACCGGCCGGCCACTGCGCCGGCCACAGACCCCTCGGACAGAGCGAGGCCCGGGCGTGAACCCGGGCCTCGCTGCCGCTTGCTCCTTGGCCGGCCGGAGGATCAGGCTGTGCCGCCGCCGCCAGTGGTGGACCCGGCGCCTTCCTTGAGCAACTCGCCGATCGCCGCCACCGAACCCAGCAAGCCCGACGTGTCGAGCGGCAGGAAAATCTTGGTGGCCTGACCGTCGGCGATGCCCTGCAGCGCCTCCAGGTAGCGGATGGCGATCAGGTCGGGGGTGGGATCGCCGTTGTGTATCGCCAGGAAGACCCGCTCGATGGCCTGGCCCTCACCCTCTGCCACCGTGAGCTTCTGGTACTTGTCCGCGTCGGCAACCCGCTTGATGGCCTCCGCCTCACCCTCTGCCCGCAGGATGGCGGACTCCTTCACACCCTCAGCCTTGAGGATGGCCGACCTCTTCTCGCCCTCGGCTTCCGTGACGACCGCCCGGCGGGACCGCTCCGCCTTCATCTGGCGATGCATGGCGTCCGTAACGTCCGGCGGAGGCTCGATTCGCTGGATCTCGACCCGAACCACCCGGGTTCCCCACTTGTCGGTGGCGTCGTCCAGTATTTGGCGCAGCTTGCTGTTGATGATCTCGCGAGACACCAATGCCGCGTCGAGTTGGAGATCGCCGACGACGTTCCTGAGGTTGGTCTGCGCCAGCTTGGTGATGGCCAGGATGAAGTTCCCCACCGCATACTTGAGCTTCACCGGGTCGGTCGCCTCGTAGTAGATCACCGCGTCCACCGTGACCACCACGTTGTCCTTGGTGATGACCTCCTGCGGCGGCACATCCACCACCTGCTCCCGCATGTCGACCTTCAGCATTCTCTGCACGAACGGAACGACGAACCGGAGTCCGGGCGAGACAGTCCTCTTGTACTTGCCGAGGAACTCGATCAGGCCCTGTTCGTAAGGCCGCACGATGCGGAACCCGGTCGCTGCGATCAGCAGTACCGCCACGGCAATGACGGCTAGGAGCAATACGCCCGCTACCTCCATCGGATTTCCTTTCTATGTAGGTCTCTACTCGTTATCTACGAGGGTACTGAAGACGTTCGGTGGGCCCGACAGCCGAGACCCGAAGCCCCAGGTAGAGGCATCGCGGCCAACCCATCCCCGTCCTCTTCAGCACTCTCCTAATCGACTTCGCTGACTACCAGGCGGGTGCCGCGCAGGGCCTCCACCTTCACCCTCCTGCCCTCGGTAATCGGCTCGCCGTCGGTGGTGGCGCGCCATTCCTCCGCCTCCACCCTGATCAGCCCGGTGTTGGCGCCGGTGTCGACGGTCTCCAGTACCAGCGCCTCCATCCCGACGTAGCGGCCGGGCCCCACCACCAGCCCGCTGTCCTCATCCTGGGCCCTCATGAAGCGGCGTATGTAGAGCATGGACAGCCCCGTGCCAACGAAGAAGAGCAACCACTGGACGATGTCGGCCACGCCCATCCAGGCGGCCACCGCGGCGAGGCCGGCGCCGATCGCGAACGGGAGCAGGAAGAACCCGGCGGTGACGATCTCGCCGATACCCATGAGCAGGGCCAGGCCGGTCCACACCCATCTCCAGACCTCATTGTCCATCATCGTCTCCAGTCTCCATGAGGACGGTCGCGCGGCCATCACCATGGATCACCACGCCCTGCCCGGATAACCTTGCCCGGGCGAATCCTGCCGTCAGGTCGCCTACCGGATGTCCCAGTCAAGGATACTGACGCCGCCTCCTTAACCTAGACTGGCACGGCATGTATGGACCCCTGAACGGTGTACGGGTAGCGCTGGTGACGCTGGCGGTGATCGCTGCCCTTTTCGCCGCAGTTCTCGGTTACTGGATGGTCACGCTGATCCTGCTTGCCGGCGTGGCTCTTCACGGTCTCGGCTGGCTCTACCTAGCTCAGCAAGCCAAGCTGGAGTCAACCGATACTGGTCGGTAACACCTACGACTAGTAATAACGGGGGAAACGCGAGAAGTCCTTGGGGCGCTTCTCCACGAATGCGTCCCGCCCTTCCTTGGCCTCTTCGGTCATGTAGCCGAGGCGGGTGGCCTCGCCGGCGAAGACCTGCTGGCCCACCAGGCCGTCATCGATCAGGTTGAAGGCGAACTTGAGCATCCGCTGCGACATGGGGCTCTTGGAGTTGATGACCCGGGCCCACTCCAGCGCGGTCTGCTCCAGCTCCGCATGGGGCACCACCTTGTTGACCATGCCCATGTCGAAGGCTTCTGTGGCCGAGTAGTCGGCGCCCAGGAAGAAGATCTCCCGGGCCCGCTTCTGGCCCACCATGCGGGTCAGGTAGGCCGAGCCGAACCCGGCGTCGTACGAGGCCACATCGGAGTCGGTCTGCTTGAAGACGGCGTGCTCCTCCGACGCCAGGGTCAGATCGCACACCACATGGAGGCTGTGGCCGCCCCCGACCGCCCAGCCGGGCACCACCGCGATGACCACCTTGGGCATGAACCGGATCAGGCGCTGGACCTCGAGGATGTGGAGCCTTCCCAGGCGGGCGGGGTCGATGTCCGCAGCGCCCTCACCCCCGGCGTACATGTAACCGGCCTTCCCGCGGATGCGCTGGTCCCCGCCCGAGGAGAACGCCCAACCACCATCCTTGGGAGACGGACCGTTGCCGGTCAGCAGGACCGTCCCCACGTCGCTCCACTGCCGAGCATGATCGAGGGCGGTGTAGAGCTCGTCCACCGTCTGCGGCCGGAAGGCGTTGCGCACCTCGGGCCGATCGAAGGCCACCCGTACCGTTCCCTGATCGACCGCCCGGTGGTAGGTGATGTCATCGAAGGAGAACCCTTCGACCGGGCGCCAGGCGTGCGGATCGAACAGCTCGGAGACCATCAGGAGCGAGGCGTGTCGCCAGGGGCGCCGGCCCGGCAGGCGACCCCGACCCCGTGTGCCGCCACCGCGGCCGCCCGGTCATCCTGATTCTGGTACTGGGGGGTGTCGTGACGAGGAGTGCGATGATCCACCGGCTCCAGGGCCTCTTCCTTCCACGGCGCCGTCCACCCGTAGCCCAAGTCCACGATTCCCGGCTGCTCCATGGTCTCGAAAAGGGCAAGGGCGTCGCGCATGATCGACCGCTGCATCTCCGGTCGGTCAGGCGGCCCGCAGGTGTGGCCCAGCGGGAAGTCGGTGAACGCCGCCCGCGGCGGGTTCGCCGATGAGGTGATGGAGTAGGCGCTGGTCATGGACAGGGTGGGCACACCCTTGGCCTCGATCGCCCGGCTGACCAGCCCAACTGACTGGTGGCACACCGGTCAGACCGGCACCAGCAGTACCGCATCGACCTCCATCTCGAGGGTGCGGTCCACCAGAGCCGGGATCAGGACGGAGGCCAGCCGGCGCTGCGAGTAGATGCCACCCATGAATGTGAGCGCCAGCGGCGCCAGCTCCCCGACCGTGCCCTCGGCAACCAGGGAACGAAGGGTGTCGATCGGGAAGACCACGTTGGGATCCCGCCGGGCGGCGGCCGGATCGAAGGCGAAGTGAGTCACCCGGACCTCGGAGGTGTCCACATCGGTGGGTATCTCCCGATGGGTCACGTCATCGCGGTGGGTGAAGGCCACCTGCCCGTGCCGGTAGACACCACCGGAGGCGATCAATCCCAGCCGGGCTTCCGAAAGCGGCTTGCCGAGCGCGGCCCACGAAGGCGGATCTTCGTTGAGGGCCCAGCGGTAGGGCGGGTAGCCCAGCCCGGCGTAGGTCTCCCTGGTCAGGGCGATGTAGTCGATCGGTCTGCGGTCGGGCTCGGCCATCAGCCCGATTGTAGGACGTTGGCGGACCACCATCACCGGAGCCGGCCGTCAGACCCTGCAAGGTTCCGACGCGCGGACGTTGAGGAGACAGGCAGGCTTCGGCGCTGTTGAGATGACACCCGGCGGTCGACCCGGTGCCGGCCGTCAGTCGTCAGGTGAGAGAGACCTCGCGGGCACTTTGACCCGTGTCACTCGAACCAGTGGCTGCGGCGCTGGAAGGGGTAGCCGGGCAGGGAAATGCGGCGGCGGGCCTCACCGGTGAAGAGCCTCTCGAACGGAACCGCCTGCCCGGCCTCGTAGCGGGCCGCGACGTCCTCCACGAGCAGGCGGTAGTCGTCCGGCTCGGACCCGCCATCCGAGGAACGCTCCGCCCGAGGAACGCCGCCCTGCTCCATCTCGTCGCGGCCCGCGAGAGAGGTGAGTTGTTCACGCAACGATCCGACATCGCAGAATACGACAGCTGCCCTTCGCTCCATATGGCTGCGGCCGATCGAAGCGGTCCATGCCATATCCGCGAGCATCGAATCCCCCTGGTCGGGACCGGCAAGCCGATCCGCGTGATCGTCGAGCCAGCCGAGGTATCGACCGGCCAGTTCGCGTAGTGCCCGGTCAGTCTTGCCCGACAAGGGCAGCAGGCGTGTCCCCCGTGCTCCCGATCCGTCGCCCGACGGTGAGTCCGCCGTGTCCTCCGGGACAGACGTGGCTACCGGAGTGGGAGCGCCCGCCGGCCATCGCGTGCCGTCTACGCCCGACGATCCATCGTCACCGCCTCCGTACCCCTCCACCACCAGGTGCGCGTTGGAGCCCGAGAACCCGAAGGAGTTCACCGCGGCGAGCGGGGGCCGGCCCGCCGTCTCCGGCCAGGCTGTACGTTCCGATGTCACGAGCACCGGCAGGCGCTCCCAGTCGATGTCGGGATTCGGATCGCGGAAGTTGAGGTGCGTCGGAATCGACTGCCGTTGCATGGCAAGCAGGACCTTGATCAGGCCGGCTACCCCTCCGGCAGCCTCCAGGTGTCCAATGTTCGTCTTCACCGAACCGATCAGCAACGGGCGATCCTCCGCCCGGCCCCGGCCGTAGACGTTGGCGGTGGCATTGATCTCGACCGCGTCGCCGATCTGCGTCCCCGGTCCGTGCGCCTCCACGTAATCCACGTCCGCTGGCTCGACGCTCGACTGTGCAAGCGCATCCTCCATGGCTCGTTCCTGGGCGGGCCCGTTGGGGAGGGTGAGACCCAGACCCGCCCCGTTCTGGTTTACCGCCGAACCCCGGACCACTCCCCAGATCCGGTCGCCGTCCGCCTCCGCGTCTCCGAGGCGCTTCAGAACGACCACTCCGCAGCCCTCGCCCCTCACGTAGCCGTCTGCGGAAGCGTCGAACGCCCAACACTGCCCGGTGGTCGACAGGAGTCCGGTCTCCGCCAGGAACCTCATGACGGCAGGGGCTAGAACCGCATTGACACCCCCGGCCAGCGCCAGGTCCGCCTCGCCCCGCTGCAGGCCCGCCAGCGCCTGATGGACGGCGACCAGGGAAGACGTGCAGGCGAGGTCCACCGGAACGGCAGGCCCCTCGAGGCCTAGGGCGAAGGCGATACGGCCGACCGCGATGCTTCCGGACGTGCCCGCGTAGCTGTCATCCATGCCCTTGGCCGTCACGAGGCGCCGGTACTCGCTGCCACCGACGCCCATGTACACGCCGGTGCGGCTGCCGCGCAGCCGGTCCGGGTCTATCCCGGCATCCTCGAGCGCGTGCCAGGCCGTCTCGAGCAGCATCCGTTGTTTCGGATCCATGCCCTTAGCCTCGATGGGGGATATCCGGAAGAACCGTGAGTCGAACCGGTCGATCCGCTCGATGAACGCCCCGTGACGGGTGGCCGGATCATCGGCGGCGGGGTCCCCGGCCACGCCGTTCCAGCGACCGCCATCCTGGCGTCCGTCCGTCACGGCGTTCTCACCGGCCTCAAGCCGGCGCCAGAACTCGGAGACGTCGTCCGCTCCGGGCAGGCGCAGCCCGACGCCCACGACCGCGATCGCATCGTCCGAGGGCGGCCTCCTCAGCACCGGCTGTGGCGCAGCAGAGACCGTGTCCGGCTCTCCGAGTTCGGAGGCCAGGTGCCGGGCGAGGTCGACGGCATTCGGATAGTCGAAGACGACGGTGTTGGGCGCCGTGTACTCCCCGGCGAAGGCCCGGTTCAGGCGGTTCCGCAACTCCACCGCCATCAGGGAGTCCATTCCCAGGTCCGAGAAATCCACCGTCCTGGGCGGCTCGTTCGGGAGCCTCATGACCGCTTGCAGTTCGCTCTGCACGAATGCCGCCAGGATCTCCTCGCGCTCTTCGCCCGCCGCATCCCGGAGGCGGGTGAGGAGGTCCTCGACGGTCTCCCCTGCCTGGTCGCGGTCGTCGGCAGCTTCGCTCAGGAGGTCCTCGAGCAGGGGTGGGGGCTGATCGTCGCCCGAAGAGATCGCCTCCCAGTCCACCGCCGCCGCCATCCCGCTCGTCACGTCCTGGCGAACCAGCTGTTCGAGGGCTTCCAATCCCTGCGCCGGGGTGATCCAGCCCGTTCCCTTCGCCTCCAACGCCCGCTCGATCCGCTCCCGGTGCTCCTCGGCTTCTCCGATCCCCGACCAGGCGCCCCACGCGATCGACTGCCCGGCCAGCCCGAGGGCCCTGCGGTGGCCTGCCAGCTGATCCAGGAAGGCGTTGGCCGCCGAGTGGTTCGCCTGGCCGGGATTGCCCATCACTCCCGCCACGCTGGAGAAGAGGATGAACATGTCCAGATCGCGATCCCGGGTAGCGCGGTGCAGGTGCCAGGCGCCCAGGACCTTAGGCCCCAGCACCTCCTCGAACTTCTCCCATGTCTGGTTGGTGAGCGCGCCGTCCGACAGCACGCCCACGCTGTGGATGACACCCCCGAGCGGGGGCAACGTGGCATCGATCCGGGAGAGCATCGCCTCGATGGCCGGCCCGTCCGTCACGTCGGCCAACTCCACCTGGACCGTGGTGCCCCGGCTGCGGACGGCTTCGATCAACGCGGCCGCCTCGGGGTCCGGGTCACGCCGCCCGTTGAGGACGATGGCGCCGGCGCCCAGATCCGCCAGCCAGGCGGCCAGGGCGCAACCGATCCCGCCGAGGCCTCCCGTGACCAGGTAGGTCCGGTCGTCCCGGAGACGACCACTCTCGATGGGGGACGCGGCGAGGACGATCTTGCCCCTGTGGCGGGCGGCCCCCATGTATTTCATCGCCGAGACCGCCTCGTTCAGAGCCCACCTGGTCTGCGCCAGCGGCGCCACCTCTCCTGCAGACAGGTGTTCCATCACCCGTCTCAGGGCGTCACCCGCCACCGGCGGGTCGTGCTCCTTGAGCCAGTCCAGGTCGAGGATCCAGTAGGCAACGTCCGGGCGAGCGGTACTCATCTCCTCCTCGGTCAGGATGTCCACCGCGGCCAGCTCCACGAACCGCCCGCCGGGCGCCAGGCAGGAGAGGCTGGCGTCGATGAACCCCTCGCTTGTCAGGCTGTTCAAGACCACGTCGACGCCGCGGCCCCCGGTCGCCTCGAGGATCTGGCGGCCGAACTCCGTCCGGCGGCTGTCGAATACGTGCTTCACCCCGAGCGACCGCACGTAGGCATGCTTGGGGGTGCTCGCCGTGGCGAACACCTCCGCTCCCAGCGCATGAGCCATGCGGATCGCGGCGGTGCCTACCCCTCCGGCACCGGCATGGATGAGGACACGCTCCCCCGCCGCCAGCCGTGCCAGGTCGAATGACAGTAGGGCCGTCACGTAGACGGTCGGCATCGTGGCGAGATCCGCCGCCGGGATGCTCGCCGGTGCGAGCGCCACCAACTCTTCCCGCGTCACCGTCCGGGATCCGAAAGTGCCGAAGGCCAGCCCGACGACTCGGTCGCCCGCCGACACGGTCGACACCTCTGATCCGACTTCGAGGACCCGGCCGCAGAACTCCCTCCCCAACAAGCCCTCTTCGATGACGCCCAGCGACCGGAAGAGATCCCAGAAGTTGAGGCCGGCCGCCTCCAGCGCCACGCGAACGTCCCGCGGTTCGAGGGGCTGGTCCGGCCATGGCACGACCGCCAGACCATCGAGCGAGCCGCCCGCGTCCGGCTCCAGCCGCCAGCCGTCTCCGTCGGGCAGGGTCAGGCGCTCGGTGACCTCCCCGGCTCTGACCAGCCGGGGGACCTGGCGGAGCCCTAGCCGGTAGGCGATGTGGGTCTCGGTGTCGGGATGCAGTAACTCCCCGACGAGGTCGGTGAGCGGAGGGGCCGCCGCGGGGTCCAGGTCGATCATCCGGGGCCGGAAGTGGGCCGCCTCGCGAGCGACCACCTTGCCGAACCCCCACAGCACGGCGCCGGAGAGCTGGCCCTCACTCTCCTTCTCCAGGACCTGTCCGCCCCGGGTCAGGAACCACAGACCCTTGGCGGGTGCCACATCGGCGTCGGCCATGCCTTGCACCAGCGCCAGCGCGGTCTCGGCGCCGTCCCGCACGTCCCTGGCAAACTCGCCGGCCGTGGCGCCGGGCCCGTGACCGTCCGATGCCACCAGGTGGACGACCCCGTTGAGGGGTAGCTCCGAGGGGAGTCCTTCGAAGATCGAACTCCATGAATCCCGGCGATCCCTCTCGATCGATAGCCGCTCGACCCCTACTCCCGGGCCCGAAGGACAGTCCGCCGCTTCTTCGCCCACTATCAAAACGGCCTGGTTGCGGGCGGCCAACTCGCCGGCGAGCGCCTCGGCCGTCCCCGTGCCGTCCGCCGCCAGAACCCACACGCCCGGTCGCTCGGCCACCTCGACCGGTCCCCTCGCCATGATCACGCCCCGATCCCGGTCGTCGTTGCTGCCGACCGGCCCCAGGATCTCGATCTCCCCGAAGTCCGTGTTCGCCAGGGACCGCTCCCACACGGCCGGACCCACCAGGGCATGATGCGGGCGGAAGCTGTCGGCGAACCGCCACCAGCCGTCGAGCGGTCCGAAGGTCAGATCGAGCCAGCCGTGGCCCCCCAGGGTCTCGAGCGCCACCAGCTGGCCCGAAGGAGCGAGCAGCTTCCGGCAGTTGGCGAGCGTTTCCTCCAGGTACCGGGTGGCGTGCAGGACGTTGCCGGCGATGACGATGTCGTATGCGTGGGGTTCGTAGCCCTGGGAGGTCGGGTCGAGTTCGATGTCCAGCGGCCGGTACTCCATCGACTCCTCGTAATCGGCGAAGCGGCCCTCCGCCTCCGCGAAGAAGCCGGCCGAGATGTCCGTGTACACGTAGTCGAACCGTCCGGCGGGCAACAGCGGCAGTACCGACGCGGTAGCCGACCCGGTACCGGCGCCCACCTCCAGGATCCGCAGCCTCCGGCCCTCCGGCAGGTCCTCGACCAGCGCTGCGATGGCGTCACCCAGCATCTTGTTGGAAGCCCGGGCCCCGGGCGCCTTCCTGTACACGTCTCCCGCGGTGGGCTCGCCGCTGCCGAACAGCAGCGTCAGGGGATCGGCCTGGCCCACCAGCACGTCGGCCAGGGCGGCCGCGCTCCGCCGGAACAGGCCGATCTCGTTGGTGCCGTGGGGATACCCGGTGTGCATCCGGTCCGCGAACTCCTCGGGGTCCCCGGCCAGGTGCTCGGGGAGCGGGTCGTCCTTCCCGACCTTCACCGCGAACCCGCTGCCGACCGTCTCCACCGCGCCGGCCCGCTCGAGCAACTCGAACAGGCGGCGGAACAGGCGTCCGTGCTCATCGAGGATTCCGAGACTGCGCCCGAGAGCGTCCGGCTCCGTGACGGCGCCCTTCTCGCGCTCCCAGCCCATGCCTTCCAAGGTGGAAAGGGCATACGACCAGGACAGCCGCTCGAGGTCGGTCAGCAGCGCGGTCCTGTCCGCTGCGCTGACGCCTTCGGCGGCCAGGTATTCGGAGAAATCTCCCGAACGGGCCCGGACCGCGCTCGGGCTCGGTAGGAAGTCCGCCGGAATCGTGGCCGGAGCGAGGGGGCGGTCCCGCCACACCACGTCGTAGAGGAGGTCCTTCACGCCCTCGGCTGCCGGGACGAGGGCATCCCGCGTGGCCCGCTTCACGGTGTAGCCGCTCACGCCGCCGATCTCGACGCCGTCCGGCCTGTATATCGTCAACTCGGCCGCCAGCACCTCCGGAGCCTCGCCGGGCGTGCGGGGGAGAGTCCCCTCCCTCATGCGCGCATGGCAGAACACCCGGGCGGGGAGCGGCTCCGACAACCACAGGCGGTCCCACCCGAACGGGAGGTAGGTGGTCCCGTCCTGGCCGAGGCCGGCGCCCCGAGCCTCCGCCGCCACCTGGAAGCAGCCGTCCAGCAGGACCGGATGTGCCTCCAGGCCGCCGAGGTCCAGCATCTCCGGCAACGCGACCTCCCCCACCGCCTGGCCATCCCCGGACCAGAGCGTCCGAAGGGTGCGGAAGAGGGGGTCCAGGGTCACGCTGGTCTCGGACCTGGCCCGGTAGAACTCGGATGGATCTCCGGGGGACAGGCCGGCAGTGAGCTTGGCGAGATCAGTCCGGTTGGTTGTCGGGCGCCTTGCGGGAGATGACAGCCTGGCTTCCATGTGGAGCGTCCACCCGTCCCCGTCGTCCGCCTTGCTGAACACCTCGACGCGGCGGGCGCCGGCCGGATCGGATCCCTCCATCACCAATTGGACGCGACAGCTCCCCTCCCCGTTACCCGTCTCGGGGTCGGTCTCCGGCAGGACCAGGGCATTCTGCAGCTGGCAGTCCTCGACGGTCGCCGATCCGTTCCCCTCCCGCCCAGCGGCCGCTATCGCCATCGCTGCGTATAGGGCGCCGGGCGCCACCACCCGATCGAACACCCGATGGTCGTTCAGCCAGGCCGGATCGGACGGTGACAGTTCGGTCTCGAACAGAACCTCGCCACGGGGTGATTCGTGGTGGACGCCCAGCAGGGGATGTCCGCCATCCCTCCTGCGCCGCCTGGGCGCCTCCACCCAGTAGCGCTCGCGCTGGAACGGGTAGCCGGGAACCGCCACCCGGCGGCGTTCCTCTCCGGCGTAGAGCCCTTCGAAGGTCACGGCGAGCCCCGCCTGGTAAGCGCCTGCCACCGCTTCCTCGAAACCGGTGCCCTCGTCATGGTCGGACGGATCCGGGGGTCCGCTCAGGCTCGACAGGACGATGGGGGTCCGGCCCGACGCGTCCGGCCATCCCATGAGCACCATCGGCCCCAGGACCGCCCGGGGGCCGATCTCGATGACCACGTCCACTTCGAGGTCTGCAAGCGTCCCGATACAGTCACGGAAGGCCACCGGTCGCCGGGCCTGCTGCCGCCAGTAGCCGCCGTCGAGCTTCCCGTCGGCCTCCATGACCCGTCCGGTCATGCTGCTCACCAGGGAGCACGAGGCTGCGGCGGTCTTCACCGATGCCAGGACCCTTTCCAGGTCATCGAGAGCCGGTTCCACCAGGGCGCTGTGGTAGGCGGGGCTCTTCCTCAGCTTCCGCGCCCAAACGCCCTCCGACTCGAAGCGGCCGACTATCGCCTCCACATCTTTCTCCGGGCCGCTCACCACCTGCTGGGCGCCGTTGTCAGCCGCGATGCTCACGCCCGGGTTGCTTCCCGATGCCGCGTTCTGCCGCGCGACGGCCGCTCTCACCCGGTCCGCCGGGGCGAAAACGGCCGCCATCGCCCCCTTGCCGGGGAGCGCCCCCATCAACTCTCCACGCGCCGCGGCGAAAAGGAGCCCGTCCTCGAGCGTGTACACGCCGGCCGCCTGCGCCGCGGCGATCTCCCCCAGGCTGTGCCCGACCACCACCTCCGGCTCGATACCCACGCTTGCCCACAGCGCAGTGAGAGCGCACTCCAGCGCGTAGATTGCCGGCTGTGTCCAGGCTGCTTCGTCGAGACGGTCGCCGTGTCCCGCCCGGCCGAACATGACGTCGAGCAGCGAGACGTCCCTTTGTTCGCGCAGTACGTCGTCACATCGGTCGAGGACGGCGCGGACCACCGGCTCGCTCTCGTACAGCGCCTCGCCCATTCCCACCCACTGGCTGGCCTGGCCCGTGTAGGCGAAGGCGACTCTGCCGCCCGGCCGGGATGGGATGTCCTCCGCGTTGGCGACCAGAGCGCCCAACTTCCGGCGGAGGGAAGCTGCGTCGGCGAACGTGACCCCGGCCCGCCGGGAGAAGTGGCTGCGCCCCACGCTCGCAGTCCAGGCCATGTCAGCCAGCAACCCGTCCGTGGCCGGGTCCCCGGAGTTCTCGCCGAGCCGTGCCAGATAGCGCTCTGCCAGGTCCCGCAGGGCTTCGGGGGTCCGCGCCGACAGCGGCAGCAGGCGCGTCGTGCGGGGGGTGAATCGTTCCCGGGGCGCCTGTTCCATGATCCCTGCCGGGAGGGAGATGCTGACCGATCGGGCAGCACCTCTGGGCCACCGCCCGTCCGCAGGTGCGGCCGGCGCCGGGCCCGGCGTGCCGTATCCCTCCAGCAGCACGTGGGCGTTGGTGCCGGACCAACCGAAGCCGCTCACCCCGGCCAGGGGTCGCCGGTCGGGAACGACCGGCCAGGGGGTGGCTTCCGAAGTCACACGGAGCGGGAGCCGCTCCCAGTCGATCTCCGGGTTCGGAGTCCGGTAATTCAGGTGCTTGGGGATTACTCGATGGTTCAGCGCCAGGACGGTCTTGACAATGCCTGCAACCCCGGCCGCCGACTCGAGGTGACCGATGTTCGTCTTCACCGAACCGATCAGCAGCGGACGGTCCGCCTCCCGGCCCTTCGCGTAGGCGTTTCCGGTGGCCTGCGCCTCGATCGGATCGCCGACCGGTGTGCCGGTGCCGTGCGTCTCCACGTAGTCGACCTCGGACGGCCGGATCCCCGCCCGCCGCAGCGCGGCCGCTATGACGAGTTCCTGCGCCGCTCCGTTCGGTACGGTCAGCCCCTGGCTGGCGCCGTCCTGGTTCAACGCCGTCCCTCGGATCACCGCCCAGATGCGGTCGCCGTCAGCCTCGGCATCCTCGAGCCGCTTGATGACCAGCATCCCGCACCCCTCTCCCCTCACGTAGCCGTCAGCGGCCGCGTCGAAGGTCTTGCACCGGCCGTCCGGCGCCAGCATCCCGGCGTTGGCGCGCAGTTCCAGCAGGCGTCCGGACAGGATCGTGTGGACACCTCCTGCGAGGGCCATATCCGCCTCGTCCCGCTGCAGCGCGGCCACTGCCTGGTGAACGGCCACCAGCGAGGAGGAACAGGCGGTGTCAACCGCGATGGCCGGTCCGTGCAGGCCGAGCACGTAGGCGACCCTTCCGATCGCGGTGTTGAATGAGGTGCCGGTCACGGAGTAGAGGCTCGGAGCAGGCTCGGCCGTGTCTGTCGCATCCAGGATCAGACCCCGGTAGTCGTAGTTGCTGATGCCCGCGTACACCCCGGTCCGGCTCCCCCGCAGCCGGTCCGGGTCCATGCCCGCGTCCTCGAGCGCCCGCCAGCTCGTCTCCAGCATGAGGCGCTGCTGGGGATCGAGAAGCTGTGCCTCGACCGGCGAAATACGGAAAAAGGCCGCGTCGAACCGGGTCAGGTCGTCCAGGTAGGCCCCGAAGCGGCAGGCCTCGCTCTGAACCATGGAATCGGGGAACAACTCGCCCACACGCCCCCGCCCGGAACCCGGAACCCCCTCGACCACCGAGTTCAAGCCTTCTTCCAGGCTGCGCCAGAAGGCCGGAATGTCGGCCGCGCCGGGGAACCGGCAGGCCATGCCTACGATCGCGACGGGTTGCTCGGATCGCGCTGCGGTGGCCATCCCGAGCCCTGTCACCCGGGAGGAATCGCCACCGTTCGGCTGGGTCATTCGGGTTCTCCTATTCCGGTCACAGGCCGGCCCGGCTGCGCACGCGGGGGATGGTCAGTGCCGGTCCACCTACTCCCGTAACCACACCGGCATCGAAAGCCCGTTGAGGGCGGGCCCCTCGAGCGAAGACCACCTCCATCCCTGCCGGATATTAGAAGGCCGCTCGGTCCGGACCTGCCTGCCCGGTTGGTTGCGGTGGCCGATTCATGCCTCGCCTTCTGTCCGGGTGGCACTGCGGTGCGGGACGATGCGGTGATCTAACCTTCGTACCACGCAGCAGCAGGTACCCAGATCAGTCAATCCCGGCCTCCATGTCTTCCGCAGTATCGATCCTTCGTGGCCGCCCGTCGGGGCGAACCCCTTCGCGCGGCTCGACTTGTAGCTCATGGGTCCGGCGCGGAAGGCTCAGCCGTGGCTGGACATCAAGCGGTGTGGGCTTGGCCGGTGATGCGGAACGGCGCACCTCAGACAACGAGGATCTTCCTGAGCGCGTGCCGACATCGGGCTTACCATTGGTTGGATTCCCCTTTCGGTTCACACCTCGGAGGATGTCGACTTGAGTAACCCATCAGACTCGGTGTGGGAACTCCCTGAACCGATTTCGGTTCACTACGTGCGTGTCGACCAAGATACGTCTATCGCACTGCGCCGGCATGGAAACCTGGAGGGTCCTCGGCTCGTCCTGTGCCACGGCAATGGTCTGGCGATTGATCTCTACTACCCGTTCTGGTCTGCCCTGTGCCAGGACTTTGACATCATCGTCTATGACTTAAGGAATCATGGGTGGAACGAAGTCAGTGCCTTGGGGAAACACAATATTCCCACTCTTGTGGAGGATCATGATCGGATAATGGCGGAAATCGACCTTGTATTTGGCCCGAAGCCAAAGGTTGGAGTTTTCCATTCAGTATCTGCCCTCGTAAGTCTCTTATCTCCTACTAGAGGCGAGGGCTTCTCAGCTCGCATTCTCTTCGACCCTCCTCTTTGTAAGCCTGGCCGTAGCTACGAGGAGTTTGACATTGTGGCCTCAAAAACCTCTGCAATAGTGCGACGGCGGACCGAGCGGTTCCAATCTAGGGAACAGTTTGTAGAACTACTCGGATACTCGCCCCTATTCCGCTATGTAGTGCCCGGAGTCCTCGATCTCATGGCTAGGACGACCCTCCGAAGGACCGAAGATGGCTTCGAGCTACGGTGCCCCCGCGATTACGAAGCGTTAATTGTGGACTACGCAAGCCCGTACGCAGTTCTAATAAACTTTGATAGGCGTGTTAGCCGGACGAAGGTAGTCGGAGCAGATCCGACGCTACCGTACTCGTACCTTCCTACCCTTGACCTCAGCGATATGATGAGCGTGGACTACGACTTTCTGCCAGAGGCCACTCACTTTCTCCCGCTTGAGAAACCCCAGGATTGTGCCGACATGGTACGCAGTTTCGTCAACTCACTGGGCGACACTGCCAAGCGCTAGTAATCCAACGAATCTCAACCGTCATCAAAGAGATCCGGTTGTAGTTTGAGACGTGCTTACCTGTTAGCTACGTGAGCTCTCCGGTAACACGCAGTGAGTCGCTTAGGCGGCGCTGTCCAGAAAGTCTACGAGTTCCCTCAGGCTGTTGAGGGAGACGCACTCCTCGATGGTGAGCTCTACGTCGAACTCTTGTGTCACGAGCTTCGCGAACGCAACGACGTCCATCGAGGGTACCCCGGAGTCGGCAAGGCTGATATTCAGGTCGTCGGGAAGGTCAAGGGATTGCCCGTCCACCTCGATGTTGTCGTTGACCAGACTGGTGATTCGTTCTGCGGTGGAAGCCATTGACGATACGCCTTTCTGCTTTGTCTCGGGGCTGAGGCGGGATGATAGCAGCGGTATGGAGCCCTTGATCAACCTAGTAGGCCACCGGGAACGTCCGGTCGAACCATCGGCTGCTCCGTGTCAACGGTTCGACGGGTTCCAATCCGGGTCGAGGTCGACCAGGAACCGGGCGCATCGCTCGGCTTCGGGGCGTTCGCCGATGCGGTCGGCCATACGCGCCAGCCCCGAGACGCAGCGCAGGAAGCCCCGATTGGGTTCATCCTCCCACCTGACCGTCTGGCCGCCGTTCCAACCGTTCTTGCGTAGCGCATCCAGTCCGCGGTGGTAGCCCACCCGGTAGCAGGCATAGGCGGCGACCGCGTTCTCCGGCTCGGCCTCGCTCCTCTCGTAGCGCTCCCCCAGTGCTGCCCAAGCATCCATCGAGTCGGGATGGGCGGCGATCACCCGGGCGAGTTCGGTGAGCGTCGAGGCCGCGCCGATCCGGCCGGACAAGCCGGGATCGGGGGCGGGCAACACCACTCTGGGGCGCTCGGTGCCGCCGAACTCGACCCTCCGGTACTCCACGGTGCCCCCCCGGTTACCGGGGGAACTCGGGGAAGCGGAGGATGTCCCGGCGTACGAGTATCTCGCCCGCCAGGTTGCGCCTGGTCTCCTGCAGCGCTTCGGTTGCGGCTATCGCGGTCTCCTGAGCGGCCCGCTTCTGGCGCCGCAGCCTCCTCACCTCGTCCCGCAGGAGTTGGTTCTCCTCTTCGAGGGCCATGATGCGCTTCACGCCCTCGATGTTGATGCCCTGGCCGGTGAGATCCTGGATCAGGGAGAGACGCTCGAGGTCGGCTTCCGAGTAGCGGCGGGTGCCACCCGGGGTCCGGAAGGGCTCGATCAGACCTCTTCGCTCGTAGATACGGAGGGTCTGGGGATGCATGCCGGATAGAGAGGCCGCCACCGAGATGACGTAGACCGCCTCCATTTCGGGTGTGATTCTCTTGCCGGCCATCCGTAACCTCCTAGAGATGCGCCCTCGGGTCGGCGGTCTCGTACTTGTCCTTGAACTCCTCCAGGAGCTTCTTTGCGTCCTTGGGCAGCTTCTCCGGAACGGCCACCTGCACCGTGACCAGCAGGTCACCGGGGCGCCCCGAGTCCCTCCGCACCCCCTCCTTGCGGATCCGGAAGGTCTTGCCGGAGGGTGTGCCGGCCGGGATCTTGAGCGTGACCGGCCCGTTCAGCGTAACCACCCTCACCTTGGCGCCCAGCGCCGCCTCGGTAAACGTGATCGGCAGCTTCATGGTCAGGTCGTCGCCCTTGCGGGAGAACAGTGGGTGCTTACCCACCCTGACCTTGACCAGCAGATCCCCCGGAGGACCGCCCCTCGGACCGGGCGCCCCCCGGCCCCGCAGCCGGATCGTGTTCCCGTCCTTGATGCCCGGAGGGATGCGCACCCTGATGGTGCGCGCCCGGATTTCCTGGCCCGAGCCGCTGCACTGGCGGCAATGGGACTCCACGTTCCTGCCGGCGCCGCCGCACACCGGGCACGGGTTGGTGAAGGAGAAGAAACCCTGGTTGGAAGCGACCGTACCGGTACCGCCGCAGTTCCCGCATACGTCCACCGGAGTACCGGGCTCCCCTCCCGACCCCGAACAGCGCCCGCACGGAACCGCGCCCGACACCGGCACCGGCCTGGTGGCACCCCGGACCGACTCCTCGAAGGTCAGGTCCAGGCTCGCCGACAGATCGGAGCCGCGCTGGGGGCCCCTGGCGCCCCGGCCGAAGTTGAAGAGGTCGCCGATACCCCCGGCGCCGCTGAACAGGTCTTCGATCCGGACCTGCCCTCCGGCGAACGGGCCACCCCCTGCGCCGAAGCCCTGCGCTCCCATGGAGCGGACCTGGTCGTACTCCCGACGGCGGTCGGTGTCCGACAGCACCGAATAGGCCTCCGAGACCTCCTTGAAACGCTCGGCGGCATTCGGATCGTCCGGGTTGGCATCCGGGTGGAGCTTCTGGGCCAGGCGCCGGTACGCCTTCTTGACGGTCGCCTGGTCGGCGTCCTTCCTCACCTCGAGTAGCCGGTAGAAGTCCTTCTCGAGCCAGTTGCGGTTCATGGGCAACCCCCGGACGGGATCATGCCGGATCCTCCTCCCGAGCCTCCACCTCGGAAGGAGAGGCCGGCTCGTATCCGACCGCGACCAGGGAAGGCCTTACGACCTTCCCCTTGAGCAGGTATCCACGGCGGAGCTCGGCCGTCACCACCATCGTGCCGCTCCCCTCGGCCATCTGGGCTGCCTCATGGAGGGTGGGATCGAACGCGGCGCCCGCGGCCTCGATAGGTTCGAGGCCCTCCCGAGCCAGAGTGGAGAGCAGGAGCTCCCGCGTGCTGGACATCCCCTGGCGCAAACCGCCGTCCGAGGAGCCGTCCGGGCTCTCCATGACCAAGGCGGCGTCGAGGCTGTCGAGCACCGGTAGGAGCTGGCGCACGACCCGCTCAGACGCCCGGGCAACCGACTCCTGCTGGACCCGCGCAGTCCGCTTGCGGTAGTTGTCGAACTCGGCAACCGACCGCTTCCACCTGTCCTCCGCCTGCCCGGCCGCCTCCCGGACGGCCAGCAGCTCGTTGATCAGGAAGGCCATGGCCTCATCCGGGTCCTCGGGGAGCTCAATGAGATCTACGTGATCATGCATACCGTCGTCGAGGACGGCGTCCACCACCTCTTCGGGGACGGGCGGCATCACCTCCTCAGGCGGGCCGCCGGAAGGATCGGCGCTCGGCCGGGTGGAACCGGTCAACCGTCCTCCCCCTCGTCGATGATCTCGGCCTCCACGATGTCCTCGTCATCGGGCATCTCCTGGCCCTCGCCGGCGGACGCCTGCTCCTCCGCCTCCGACGCGTACATCTTCTGGGCCAGGACGGCGGACGCCTGGAAGAGGGCGTCGATGCCGGCCTGGATGTCTTCGGCCGATGCCGCCTCGTCCTCGGTGAGCGACCGCAGGGCTGCCACCGCCTCGTCGATGGCGGACCGTTCATCGTCATCGAGCTTGTCACCGTGGTCCTCGAGCAGCTTGGCCGTCTGGTTGAGAACCTGATCCGCCCGGTTACGAGCATCCGCCAGGTCCCGGCGCTGGCGGTCCTCGTCCGCGTAGCGCTCCGCGTCCTCGACCATCCGCTCGATCTCGTCCTGGGACAGGGCTGTCCCGCCGGTGATGGTCATGGCCTGCTGGCGGCCGGTGCCCAGGTCCTTGGCGTTGACCGACACGATCCCGTTGGCGTCGATGTCGAAGCTCACCTCGATCTGGGGCACGCCCATCGGGGCGGGCGGGATTCCGGTGAGGCGGAACTTGCCCAGGCTCTTGTTGTCGCCGGCCATCGGGCGCTCGCCCTGCAGGACATGTATCTCGACCTCCGGCTGGTTGTGATCCGCCGTGGTGAAGATCTCAGTGCGCTTGGTGGGGATGGTGGTGTTGCGCTCGATCATCTTGGTCATCACGCTCCCCTTGGTCTCGATACCGAGCGTCAGGGGCGTCACGTCCAGCAACAGGATGTCCTTCACGTCACCGGTCAGCACACCGGCCTGGAGTGCGGCGCCGGCCGCCACCACCTCGTCCGGGTTGACCCCGCGATGGGGGGTCTTGCCGGTCAGGCGCCTCACCAGGTCCTGGATGGCCGGCATCCGGGTGGAACCGCCCACCAGCACCACGTGGTCGATCTCGTCGGCCGCCACCCCCGCGTCAGCCACCGCCCTCTTGAACGGACCCTCGGTCCGGGCCACGAGACGCTCGGTCAGCTTCTCGAACTCGGAGCGGGTCAGCTTCGTCTGGAGATGCAAAGGCCCGTCGGAAGTGGCGGTGATGAACGGGAGGTTGAGGTCGGTCTCCGGCACGGTCGACAGCTCGATCTTGGCCTTCTCCGCGGCTTCCTTGAGCCGCTGCACGGCCATCTTGTCAGCGCCGAGGTCGACACCGTTCTCGTTCTTGAAGCCCTTCACCAGCCAGTCGATGATCGCCTGATCCCAGTCGTCCCCGCCCAGCTGCGTGTCGCCGCTGGTCGACTTCACCTCGAACACGCCGTCGCCGATCTCCAGGACCGAAACGTCGAAGGTTCCGCCCCCGAGGTCGAATACCAGGATGGTCTGGTCCGACTCCTCTTTGTCGAGACCGTAGGCCAGGGCGGCCGCAGTGGGCTCGTTGACGATCCGCAACACCTCCAGGCCGGCGATCTGCCCAGCCTCCTTGGTGGCCTGCCGCTGCGCGTCGTTGAAGTAGGCGGGCACGGTGACCACGGCGGAGGTGATGGGAGATCCCAGGTATGCCTCGGCATCCCGCTTCAGCTTCATCAGGGTCCGGGCCGACACCTCCTGGGCCGTGTAGGACTTGCCGTCGGCGCCGACGGACCAGTCGGTCCCCATGTGGCGCTTGACGGATCGGACGGTGTGATCGGGATTGGTGATGGCCTGCCGCTTGGCGACCTCACCGATCAGGACCTCGCCGTCCTTGAAAGCCACCACCGACGGGGTGGTGCGAGCCCCTTCGGCATTGGCGACCACGGTCGGTTCGCCGCCTTCCAGCACCGCAATCACGCTGTTGGTGGTCCCCAGATCGATTCCGACGGCCGTTGCCATGCGTTCTCCCTTTCCGTACAGTCGTTTCCGAACTTCTCAGTGTGCTCGATAGGTATAACCTAAGTCGTACCTTATCATATTCCCGCGAATCCGACTCGCTGTCAGTGGTCAGTGGTCAGTGGATGCTGTAACACGGGACTGTTAGGAGCAAGACACTAGGCCCGGGGGCCGAAGGAACTTGACTACCTCTCAAGGTCGCAAACTGGCCACTGGCAACCGGCCACTAGAAGCCACTGGCAACCGGCCACCGGCCACTAGATGTCGCGGAGGCGCTTGCTGGAGATGACTCCGGTGTCGAATCCGGCCAGGTTCAGGCGGCCCGAGAAACGGGCATGCTCGATCTTGAGACACCGATCCTGGACCACCTCGAGGCCGGCTGCGATGGCTGTCCGGGCCGCCCCGTCGTGGCGGAGGCCGAGCTGGAACCACACCACTCCGGCGCCGATGGCGATCGCCTCGTCCACCACGGCCGGGATGTGGTCAGGATGGCGGAAGATGTCGACGATGTCGGGAACCTCCGGCAGGTCCGCCAGCGAGGCGTAGCACTTCAGGCCGAGCACCTCTTCGTACATCGGGTTGACCGGATACACCCGCAGGTGGGTGCGGACCAGGTAGGTCGCGACGAAGTTCGACGCCCTGAGCTCGTTGCCGGACACGCCCACCAGGGCGACCGACTTCGCCTCACGGATGATCCGGAGCCGGGTGCGGGCGTCGGCTTCCAGTACCTCGGTCATCTCAGCTCCCCAGTGCCTGGTCGAGGTCCCAGAGAATGTCCTCTATGTTCTCGAGACCGATCGAGATCCGGATCATGTCGTCGCCCACCCCGGCGGCTTCCCTCTCCTCCGGCGGAACCTGCTGGTGGGTGGTGCTGGCAGGGTGGATAACCAGCGTCTTGGCGTCACCCACGTTGGCCAGATGGCTGGCCAACTCCACCCGCTTGATGAACGACACCCCCGCCTCGTAGCCCCCGGCGGTGCCGAAGGTGAACACCGCCCCCGGCCCGGCCGGCACATACTTGCGCGCCAGGTCGTGGGAGGGGTGCGAGGGCAACCCGGCATAGGACACCCACGAGACCCGGCGATCCTCCTCCAGGAACTCGGCCACCGCCTGGGTGTTGGCGACGTGGCGTTCCATCCGCAGCCCCAGCGTCTCCAGCCCCATCAGCAGCAGGAACGAGTTGAAGGGCGACAGGACCGCGCCCACATCCCGCATCAACTCCATGCGGGCCTTCATCAGGTAGGCGTACTCCCGGAAGTTATCCCAGAAGGTGAGGTTGTGGTAGGCCGGCGACGGCTCGGTGATGGCGGGGAAGCGCCCGTTGTCCCACGGGAAAACCCCGTTCTCCACGATCACGCCGGCGATGGCGGTGCCGTGCCCGCTGATGAACTTGGTGGCCGAGTGCACCACCACGTCGGCGCCGTGCTCGATCGGCCGGCACAGCGCCGGGCTGGCGAATGTGTTGTCCACCACCAAGGGCAGACCGTGGGAGTGGCACAGCTCGGCCATCGGCGCCAGGTCGAGCACGTCGCCCGCCGGGTTGCCGATGGTCTCCCCGTACACCAGCCGGGTCCGGTCGGTGATGGCCGCCTCGATGGCATCGAGGTCGTTGGTGTCCACGAAGGTCGTGTCTATTCCCATCCGGCGCAGCGTCACGTCGAACTGGGTGAACGTGCCGCCGTACAACGACCGGTTGGCGATGATGTGGTCCCCCACCTCGCATACGGTGAGTATCGCCAGGATCTGGGCCGACATGCCGGAGGAGGTCGCCAGGCCGCCCAGCCCGCCCTCCAGCGAGGCCATGCGCTCCTCGAAGGCCGCGTTGGTGGGGTTCCCGATCCGGGTGTAGATGTTCCCGAAGCTCTGGAGGGCGAACAGGTCGGCAGCCTGCTGGGGATCCTCGAACACGTAGGAGGTGGTCTGGTAGATCGGCATGGCGCGCGCGCCGGTCTCGGGATCCGGCCGCTGGCCGGCGTGGATGGAACGGGTGTCGAAGCCGAACTCGTGGCTCATGTGGCGCGTCTCCTGCTCGGGGTCCCGGACATCACGAGGGATCCCAATCGGATTCCAGATGGTAACGAAGATGCGGCTCGAACAGGTGCGGCTCGAGCAGGAAGGCGTCGTGACCCTTCTCCGAGTGCACGGTGATCCAGTTGAAGTCCACTCCCGCCGCCTTCAACTCCTCGGCCAGCTCCCTCTGCTCGCCCGGGTAGTAGCACACGTCGGAGTCGATCGAGAAGACCAGGTACTTGTGGTCGCCGGATGCCAGCATCTCCCGGAGCGTCTTCTCCTCGCGCTCCGCATCCGCGTACAGATCGAAGTCCTGCCAGGCCCACATGGTCCGCAGGTAGGCATTGGCGTCGAAGCGCTTGACGAACTTCTGGCCCTGATGCCACATGTAGCTCTCGATCGGAAGCCGCACCCGGTCTGCGGACTCGGCCACCTCCCCCCTGGCCCGCTTTTTCATCTGGTCGAGCGACACGAACGTCTTGTGGCCGATCATCCGGGCGAGGGCGAGGCCGGCGTCGGGCGCGGGCCCGTCGTAGTAGTGGCCCCCGTTGAAGTCCGGGTCGTTGTAGATGGCGTTGATCTGCTCGAAGTCATGGATCACATGGAGGGTGGTGGCTCGCAGGCCTGCCGCGATGGGAACGACGAAACGCACCCGGCCTGGGTAGCGAACCGCCACGTCGAGGCACATCATCCCGCCCACGCTGCCCCCGACCACCGCATGAAGCTTGTCCACGCCCAGGTGGTCCAGCAGCCGGAAATGCGCCCGGACCGTGTCGCCTGCCGAAACCCGCGGGAAGTCCGGTCCGTAGGGCTTGCCGGTGAGCGGGTTGATGCTGGCGGGGCCGGTGGTGCCGTAGCAGTGACCCAGCCAGTTGGCGCAGATCACCGCGAACTTGTCGGTGTTGAGGGAGCGGCCCGGCCCGATGAAGTCGTCCCACCAGCCGGTGTGCACCTCGTCGGTCCAGCGATCCTCGGCTCCGTTGTAGTCGCGGTTCTCTCCCGCTGCGTGGTGACTGCCGGTGAGGGCGTGGAAGAGGAGGATGGCGTTGTCGCCGGCCTCGTTGAGCTCACCGTAGACCTCGTAGGCCAGGGTGACCTCGGGCAACTCCCCGCCGTCCTCGCAGACGAACGGGTCTTTTTCGCTGCCGAACGTGAAGAACCGCGTCTCTACCGGTCCTATGCCTTTGCCCATGAGTCCATTCCGAGCGCCTCTGGATCGGCGCATACGATATCAAGCTATCCGGCCATCCCGGACATCGGGATCGGGACGGATCCTCTACAGCTCCCGCCGGTCCGCGAGAGCCCTGCCGAGAGTGATCTCGTCCGCGTAGTCCATGTCGCCCCCGACCGGAAGACCGCTGGCAGGACGGGTAACGGTTATCCCGAAGGGCTTGAAGCGTCGCGCCAGGTACATGGCGGTGGTGTCGCCCTCGATGGTGGGATTGGTGGCGATGATGATCTCGATCCGCCGCTCCCCGGGCCCGCCCGCGCCGTTGTCCGGGCACCGGTCCCGGAGCTCTTCGATCCGGAGCTCGAGTTCTTCGATCCGGAGTTGGGAGGGTCCGATCCCGTCGATGGGCGAGAGGGCGCCGCCCAGCACGTGGTACTGGCCGGCGAACTCGCGCGTGCGCTCGATGACCGCGATGTCCTGGGCCCGTTCGACCACGCAGATGTACCCGGGCTCGCGGCGAGGATCGAGGCAGATCGAGCACTCCGCGCCGGCCGTGACGTTGTAGCAACGAGAGCAGGAGGAGGTCTGCTCGCGCAGGTCGACAATCGCCCCCGCCAAGCGGCGGGCGTCAGCTTCTTCGACGTTCAGCAGGTGGAAGGCGAGGCGCTGGGCCGACTTGCGACCCACCCCAGGAAGCCTGCTCAGCTCGTCGATCAATCGTTGAACGGGACGCTCGAACATCAGCCTGACCAGGGTAGTCGGTGGTAGTGACGAAACCGTCGCATCCGCCCTTGCGTAGTGGCCAGTGGCCGGTTGCCAGTGGCCAGTTGCGACCTAGAGAGGTAGTCAAGTTCCTCCGGCCCCAGGCCTAGTGTCTTGCTCCTAACAGTTCCGTGTTACGCCACTAACTGACCACTGACCACCGTGGTCGGTCTGTGGAGGTGGCGGTGGGATATGGCGCCGTCAGCGGCGTCTATGGCAAGGGACTGCGGACGAAGGCGTACCCGCAGGGTACGTTGAGGAGGCAGGACGCAGCCAGAGGCGTCGATGGCGGTCCAGATCACGCCGCCGCAACACAGAGTGACCACGATTAAGAATCGGGCTGGACCTCCCGGGCGTTGAGCTCGGACTCGACCAGCAGCACCGCCTGCTGCATCGCCGCCACCGGGTCAACCTCCGGCGGCGGCTCTGCGGGGTGTTCGTCGACCGGCTTGGGCGGAGTTGGCACCTCCGGTTCCGGCTCGGGCGCCGGATCCGGCAGGGGCGGGGCCGGGTCGCGACCGCGGCCGCTCCCCCCCTCGGACTCTGCGACATCGAGCCTCAGTTTGATGGTCACCGGCCGGGCGAGCAGGTCTCCCGCCACCCGAGCGAGTAGCGCGGCCAACTCGTTGTCGGATGAGAGAGCCCGGTGGTGGAACTCGTACGGGACGGACAGCACCAGTGTGGATCCTTCCACTCCCCCCGGAACGACGTCGCGGAAGTACGCCCCCGTCCTGGAACCGACCTCTTCGATCACCGTGTTCTTGAGTTGTGGCCAGACGCGGTCGAGGTCCCCATCGGTGAGTGGCTGATCGGACGGCGGGGCAGACGCAGGAACGGATGGCGGGACAGACGCCGATGGCTCTGGAGGCGCAGGGGCCGGGGGTTCGGCCCCATCGGCAACCGGGACGGCCCGGGGAGTGGCGGCCGTTGTGGCGCGGGCGGGCGCGGCCGGTCGGCCCTTCTCGAGCCGCTCGATCCGCCGTAGCAGTGCCTCCGGGCTGTCATCCAGCTCCGGGCGGGACAGCTTCAGGACCGCCAACTCCAGCATCATGCGCTCGTCCCGGCCCTCCCTGAGCTTGACCAGCGCCTCTCCGAGCAGGTCGATCGACCTCGTTACCGACGCTGGCGGGATCCGGCCCGCCACCTCCCGCCAGCGCTCGATCACATCGGGTGGCTCGTCGGTGAGGTCCTTCAGGTCGGAGCTGTAGTAGGCCAGAAAGACCCCCCGGAAGAACCCCAGGGCATCGCCGGCAAAGCGCCGCAGATCGACTCCGCCGGCCGACAGTTGAGCCACCAGCTTGAGGGCGGCGGCCGGCGCCTCGTCCACAACCGCATCCACCAGCTTCATGAGCGACTCGGGCCCTGCCACCCCGAGAGCCGCCTGGACGCCTTCCTCCGTGACGGTACCGTCGCGGGCGGCAACCTGCTCCAGAAGGCTCAACGAGTCCCGGACCGACCCGGCAGCTCGCCGGGCCACCGCCAGCAGAGCGCCGTCGGTGGCCTCGAATCCCTCGGCCTCGGCTATCCCCCTCAGGTGGCTGGTCAGCGTGTCCGTGGGCACCAGGTGGAAGTCGAACCGCTGGCTCCGGGAACGGACCGTGTCGAGCAACCGGTAGGGCTCGGTGGTGGCCAGGACGAAATGCACGTGATCGGGCGGCTCCTCCAGGGTCTTGAGCAGGGCGTTGGCGGCCGACTTGGTGAGCATGTGGGCCTCGTCGAGGATGAACACCCGCCGGGCGCCCCCCACCGACGCCACCGTGGACACGCCGGCCTTGAGATCCCTTATGTCCTCCACCTTGTTATGGGAGGCGGCATCGAGTTCCATCACGTCCATGGAGACGGATGACGCCACACCGGAGCAGGACGGGCAGGCGCCGCACGGTTCGCTTTCCGGACTCCGGTCGGGACAGTTCAGGGCCATGGCCAGCAGGCGGGCGGTCGTGGTCTTGCCCGTGCCCCTGGGACCGGTGAACAGGTAGGCATGGGCCACCCGGCCCTCTGCAATTTCCCTGGCCAGGGTCACGGTTACATGGTCCTGGCCGATTACCTGGTCGAAGCGCTGCGGCCGGTACTTGCGGTAGAGCGCCTGGTAGTCCATCGCCGGAAGCGTACTCATCCGTGCCGGGCCGGCAACCGGGGCGGCCTCGCTATCGTCGGAGCGTGGTCGTCCATGCGGAACCCTTCCGGCACGTTGCTCGCGAGACTCGAGAGAGATTCGAATTCCAACGGTTGGCACCCGCCGCTACCAAGGCGAGCGAGTCCAGGGGCCGGGAAAGGCCGGAGGAACCCGACCCGCTGCGTACCGCATTCGAACGGGACCGCGACCGCATCGTCCACTCCAACGCCTTCCGGCGGCTGGCTCGCAAGACCCAGGTGTTCATCGACCCCGGCAACGACCACTTCGTCACCAGGCTCACCCACACGCTCCAGGTCGCCCAGATCGGCCGCTCGATGGCGGTGGCGCTCGGCCTGAACGAGTCCCTGACCGAGGCCATCTGCCTGGGTCACGACATCGGGCACGCCCCGTTCGGTCATACCGGGGAGGACGCCCTAGACGAGATCCTCGACGGGGGTTGGGTCCATTCCGATCACTCGGTGCGGATGCTGTCGGTGATCGAGCCACTCAACCTCACCTGGGAGACACGAGACGGTATCCGCGCCCACCCGTGGCGGATCGAGGAGGGACCCGCCACCCCGGAGGGGGCCCTGTGCCGCTACGCCGATCGGATCGCCTACCTGAGCCACGATCCCATCGATGCCATGAGGGCCGGGATCATCCGCTACCGGGACCTGCCCTTCCGGGCGCAAGCCCTTCTCGGCGACCAGCACGGCCGCTGGGTCACCGCGATGGTGCACGCGGTGGTCGACGGCTCGATCAGCGCCGGCAGGGTCCGGATGGCGGCTGACGTGGCCGAGGCCATGGACGATCTGCGGAACTTCATGTTCGAGCGGGTTTACCTTCGGGCTGAAGGTCAGACTCTGCGGAGGCACGCCATGGGAGTGGTCCAGGACCTGGTCCGCTACTACGAGGCGCGCCCGTCCGAGATACCCGGTTCGCTGCGGCCGTCCGATTCTCCGCAGCGTCAGGCGGTTGACTACGTGGCCGGCATGACCGATCGCTTCGCCAACCGGGTCCACGCGGCCCGCTGCGGGTAGGGCGAGATGCTTCGACCGGTGATCCTGGCGGGTGGATCAGGCACCCGGCTGTGGCCGCTGTCGCGGCCGGAGCATCCCAAGCCTCTGGCCCGAGTGACAGGTGGACATTCGATGTTGCAGCAAACCGTCCTGCGCGCCGCCCGCCTCGGGGAGGCGGCGGACCCGATCATCGTGTGCGGTGAGAACCTCTACCCGCCCGTGTCGGACCATATGGCCGAGATCGGCGTGGACGGCTTCAGAGCGGTGCTGGAGCCGGTGGGGCGTAGCACCGCCCCTGCCGCGGCCGCCGCGGCGCTGCTCTCCGCGGCGGATGACTTGCTGCTGGTGCTCCCCGCCGACCATGCCATCGAGGACACCGAGGCGTTCGTGGAGGCGGTGGAGCGAGCCGTGGCAGCCGCCCGCGCCGGCTGGCTCGTCACCTTCGGGATTGCGCCGGACCGGCCCGAGACCGGATACGGCTACATCGAGCACGGGCCTGCTATCACCGGGATCCCGGGCGTGATCCGGATCGCCTCGTTCCGGGAGAAACCCGACCGGCCCACCGCCCGCCGCTACCTCGATTCGGGACGCTACTCATGGAACTCCGGGATGTTCCTGTTCCGGGCAGCCACCTTCATCGAGGAGCTGGCTTCGGAGAGTCCCGGCATGATCCGACAGGTCCGGGCCGCGCTCGGCGACGAGGGCGACGATGGTCCGGTCGTGCTGGAGGAGCAGGCCTTCACGGCCTGTCCCGAAGGCTCCATAGACCGGACCGTGATGGAACAGACC
The DNA here is from genome assembly GCA_022827785.1 of Acidimicrobiia bacterium. GTDB lineage: Bacteria > Actinomycetota > Acidimicrobiia > Spongiisociales > Spongiisociaceae > Spongiisocius. The sequence goes on along the minus strand of JAJEIM010000015.1, from coordinate 7,602 downwards.
CGCCGCGGCGCCATGGCGCCCCTCGAGGCGGGGTGGTCCGACCTGGGGTCATGGGCCGCCCTCTGGGAGCAGGCAATCCGTGACCAGGACGGGAACATGGTGACCGGGCCCGCCGAGGTGCGCTCGGTCTCGTCCAGCTACGTCTCCGCTGCAGATCGGACCGTCCTGGTAGTGGGCCTAGACGGGGTGATCGTGGTGGATACCGGAGACGCGGTCCTGGTAGCGGCCATGGACCGGGCCCAGGACGTCAGGCCCCCGGAACTGAGCCGGGACCAACCGGAATAAGGGACAGCCCTTTAGTGGTCAGTGGTCAGTGGTCAGTGGTCAGTGGTCAGTGGTCAGTGGTCAGTGGTCAGTGGTCAGTGGTCAGTGGTCAGTGGTCAGTGAATGCTGTAACCCCAAGAACGCAACTACGCAGCAGCCTCAAGGGCCAGAGGAACTTGACTACCTCTCTAGGTCGCAACTGGTCACTGGCAACCGGCCACTGGTCACTACAAGCCACTGGTACAGGCGCGGCCCCTCCGGTCACTCGACCGTCGACGGCGCAGGCGCCGGATCGCTGGAGACGAGACTGTCTTCGGGTTCGCGGAAGCCGATCCCGGCACCGGTGTCCCCGTGCTCGGCGACTTCCCCGTTCGGCTCGCCCTCCTCACCCGGCATCTGGAGAGATGCCAACCAGTCGGCACCGAGGTTCGAGGGGAGAACGCTTGCCTCCGGAAGATCCGGCTGGATGGACTGGTAACGGGTCGCTCCGGTGCCCGCCGGAATCAGCTTGCCGATGATCACGTTCTCCTTGAGGCCTCGCAGGTGGTCCGAGCGACCGTTGATCGCCGCCTCGGTGAGCACCCGGGTCGTCTCCTGGAACGAGGCCGCCGATAGCCACGAGTCCGTGGCCAGGGATGCCTTGGTGATCCCCATCAACTCGGGCCGCCCCTCGGCCGGGTGCTTGCCGTCAGCCACCAGGCGGCGGTTCTCCTCGCGGAACTCCCCCTGGTCCACCAGCTGGAGAGGCAGGAAGTCCGAGTCGTTCGAGCTGGCAACCCGGACCCGGCGCAACATCTGCCGCACGATCAACTCGATGTGCTTGTCGTGGATGTCCACACCCTGGCTCCGGTAGACCTCCTGGACCTGCTCCACCAGGTACTGCTGGCAGGCCCTCACTCCCTGGATCTCAAGCACTTGCTTGGGATCGAGCGGGCCCTCCGTCAGGGGAGTACCCGGCGGGATCTCCTGGCCGTTGCGAACCGTGAGGCGGGCTCGGCGGGAAACCTCGTACTGCGTCTCGCCTTCCGAGGACTCGACCACGATGGCCCGTCCGCCCTCCTCCGTTTCCTCGATCCGGATCATGCCACCGACTTCGGAGAGCACCGCCTTCCCCTTGGGGGAACGGGCCTCGAAGAGCTCGACCACCCTGGGAAGGCCGTGGGTGATGTCCAATCCGGCCACTCCACCGGTGTGGAACGTACGCATGGTCAACTGCGTTCCCGGCTCGCCGATCGACTGGGCGGCCATGATCCCGACCGCCTCGCCGGGCTCGACCATCCGGCCGGTGGCCATGCTCAGTCCGTATGATGCCTGGCTTATTCCGTGGGTGATCTCGTCGGTCAGGGGCGAGCGCACCCGCACGCTGCGGACCTCCGATGCGCCCTCGAGGGCCACCATCGCGTAACGGTCGAGGACCTCTCCGGCCACCAACTCGCGCCCGTCCTTGGTGACCACGGGCTCGCCGTCCACCAGCACGTCGTCGACTAGTACCCGTCCGTAGACCCGATTCCGCAGGTTGCGGATCAGCTGCCACTCGTTGCCCTCCAAGAGCCTGATGGGGATGCGGATGCCCCGATCCTCCGACTCCTCCTCCTGGACGATGATCTCCTGGGACACGTCGACCAGGCGGCGGGTCAGGTAGCCCGAGTCCGCCGTTCGGAGCGCGGTGTCGGCCAGGCCCTTCCGGGCGCCGTGGGTGGAGATGAAGTACTCCAGCACGGTCAGGCCCTCCAGGAAGTTGGCCTTGATCGGACGGGGGATGATGTCACCCTTCGGGTTGGCCACCAGGCCTCGCATACCGGCGATCTGGCGGACCTGCATCCTGTTCCCCCGGGCGCCCGATTTGACCATCATGTCGATCGGGTTGAAGGGGTCGCTGGCCAGGGTCTTCTCCATGGAGGCGGTCACTTCCTCGGTGGCCTCGGTCCATATCTCGATCAACTCCTGATTGAGTTCGGCCTGGGTCATGACGCCCCGCTGGTACTGGCGATCGACTTCGTCGGCCCTCTTCTGGTGCCGGTTGAGGATCTTCTGCTTGTCACGGGGCGCCCGGACGTCCCGGAGTCCCATGGTCAGCCCGGACCGGGTCGAGTAATCGAACCCCAACTCCTTGAGCCCATCCAGCGTCCGCTGGACCACGTTCTTGCCGTACCGCTCGATGATCTCGGCGATCAGCACCTTGAGGTCGCCCTTCAGCACGACGGCATCGAGGATGGGGAAGTCCGCAGGCATGGCCTGGTTGAGCAGGGTCCGTCCGAGAGTGGTCTCGAACAGCGCGCTGCCGTCCGCCGGCGTATCGGTGATGAGGTTCGGGATGAAGTCCTTGAGCTCGGCATGCAGCTCCGGATCACCGGCGATCTCGCCCAGGCGCAGCTTGATCGGGGCATGCAGGGAAATCTCGCCCAGGTCGTAGGCCATCAGTGCCTCGTCCGGGTCGGCAAACACCCGGCCGGCCCCCTTGGCGTCCTCCACCTTCTCGGACAGGTAGTAGATACCGATCACCATGTCCTGGGACGGCGCCACGATCGGGTGACCGCTGGCCGGCGAGAGGACGTTGTTGGTGGAGAGCATCAGGATTCGCGCCTCGGCCTGAGCCTCGGCTGACAGCGGCAGGTGCACCGCCATCTGGTCTCCATCGAAGTCGGCGTTGAACGCCTCGCACACCAGGGGGTGTATCTGGATGGCCTTGCCCTCGACCAGGATCGGCTCGAAGGCCTGGATACCCAACCTGTGCAGCGTGGGAGCGCGGTTGAGCAGCACCGGGTGCTCCTGGATGACCTCCTTGAGCACGTCCCAGACCTGGGGACGGCGGCGCTCCACCATGCGCTTGGCGGACTTGATGTTCTGGGCGATGTCCCGATCGACCAGCCGCTTCATGACGAAGGGCTTGAACAACTCCAGGGCCATCACCTTGGGCAGGCCGCACTGATGGAGCCTGAGCTGCGGTCCCACCACGATCACCGAACGCCCTGAGTAGTCCACCCGCTTGCCCAGCAGGTTCTGGCGGAACCGGCCCTGCTTGCCCTTAAGCATGTCGGTCAGGGACTTGAGAGGCCGGTTGCCCTGGCCCGTGACGGCCTTGCCCCGCCGACCGTTGTCGAACAGGGCGTCCACCGCCTCCTGGAGCATGCGCTTCTCATTGTTGACGATGATCTCGGGAGCATTCAGGTCGAGAAGTCGCTTCAGCCGGTTGTTGCGGTTGATGACCCGCCGGTAGAGATCGTTCAGATCAGAGGTGGCGAACCGACCGCCGTCCAGCTGGACCATCGGTCGGAGATCGGGCGGGATCACCGGCACCGACTCCACGATCATGCTCCGGGGAGCGTGCCTGCCCTCCCAGAACGGCTTGACCACCTTGATCCGCTGGGTCGCCCGGTGGCGGCGCTGGGCAGATGTGGCAACCAGGTTCTCGCGCAGCATGGCCATCTCGGCATCCAGGTCGATCCGCCTCAGCAGGGCCTTGACCGCCTCGGCGCCCATGCCTCCCGAGAAGTAGTCCGAATACTGGTCGTCGAGCATCCGCCACAGCTGCTCCGACTCCACCAGCGTCTTGGGCTTCAGGCTGCGGAAGGTCTCGAAGGCGTCCCGGTAGAGCTCACACTCCCGCTCGCACCGGGACTCACGGTCCGTGACCTCACGTTCGACCTCGCGACGCCGTTGCGTGATCTCCTGGGGCTTGGCGCCCCCCTCCTCCATGCGCCGGATCTCTTCCTCGTGCCGCTGGAGGCGGGCCTGCCGCCACTCGTCGAAGTCTTCCTGCTCCAGCTCGATGGCGGTCTCCATCTCGGTCTCGAGATCGGGCAGATCGGAGAGGCGCCTCCTCTCGTCGAGCTCGGTGACCACATACGAGGCGAAGTAGATGACCTTCTCGAGTTCCTTGGGCGACATGTCGAGCAGGTAGCCGAGGCGGGAGGGAACACCCTTGAAGAACCAGATGTGGGTGACCGGAGCGGCCAACTCGATGTGGCCCATGCGCTCCCGGCGCACCTTGCTCCGGGTGACCTCCACGCTGCACTTCTCGCAGGTGATGCCCCGGTAACGGATGCGCTTGTACTTGCCGCAGGCACACTCCCAGTCCTTCTGGGGACCGAAGATGCGCTCGTCGAACAGGCCCTCCTTCTCGGGCTTGAGAGTCCGGTAGTTGATGGTCTCCGGCTTCTTCACCTCCCCGAACGACCAGGAACGGATCTGTTCGGGCGAGGCCAAGCCGATCTTGAGCTCGTCGAACACATCCCTCGAGGGCGCGCCGGAGGAAGCCTGGAAGCTCCCGTACGTACTGAACCGGTCAGGTGTTTGACCCCAATCCACGCTTGTCAACCTTCTTCCCTGCGCTCCGGACGCGACAGATCGATTCCGAGCGACTCCGACGTGCGATAGAGGTCCTCGTCCAGGTCTCTGAACTGGACTTCCTCTCCCGCCGACAGCAGCTCTACGTTGAGACACAGGCTCTGCATCTCTTTGATTAGCACCTTGAAGGATTCCGGAATCCCCGGTTCGGGTATGTTGTCGCCCTTCACTATCGACTCGTAGACCTTGACCCGGCCCAGGACATCGTCCGACTTGATGGTCAGCAGCTCCTGGAGGGCGTAGGCGGCGCCGTAGGCCTCGAGGGCCCACACCTCCATCTCTCCGAAGCGCTGGCCGCCGAATTGCGCCTTGCCCCCCAACGGCTGCTGGGTGATCATCGAGTAGGGGCCGGTCGAACGGGCATGGAGCTTGTCATCCACCAGGTGGACCAGCTTGAGGATGTAGAGGAATCCCACCGTGATGGTCGTATCGAAGGGTCGGCCGCTCCGCCCGTCGTAGAGGACCGCCTTACCGTCGTTCCCCACCAGGCGCAACCCGTCCCGGTTGGGGAGGCTGTTGGCGATGACGTCGCGTATCTCGCTCTGGCGGGCGCCGTCGAACACGGGCGTGGCCACCCGAGATCGGGGCGGCCTACCTTCAGCTGCCGGAGTATCGCTCTTGAACGGGCGCCAACCCTGGGCGGCGGCCCAGCCGAGATGGGTCTCCAGAACCTGGCCCAGGTTCATCCGGGATGGAACGCCCAGCGGCGACAGCACGATGTCGATGGGGGTCCCATCCTCCAGGAAGGGCATGTCCTCCTCCGGGAGGATCTTGGCGATCACGCCCTTGTTGCCGTGCCGGCCGGCCAGCTTGTCCCCCTCGGAGATCTTGCGCTGGCTGGCCACGTACACCCGGACCAGTTCGTTGACCCCGGGCTGGAGATCGTCGTAGCCCTCCGCCCGCCGGTACACCCGCACATCGATCACCTTGCCGGACTCGCCGTGGGGAACCTTGAGGGAGGAGTCCCTGACCTCGCGGGCCTTCTCGCCGAAGATGGCCCGTAGCAGGCGCTCCTCGGGAGTCATCTCGGTCTCACCCTTGGGAGTCACCTTGCCGACCAGGTAGTCGCCGGGGCCCACATTGGCGCCCACGCGGATAACGCCCTCGTCGTCAAGGTCCTTGAGTACCTCCTCGGCCACGTTCGGAATATCGCGGGTGATCTCCTCGGCGCCCAACTTGGTGTCGCGAGCGTCGACCTCGTACTCCTCGATGTGGATCGAGGTCAGCACGTCTTTCTTCACCAGGCGCTCGCTGAGGACTATGGCGTCCTCGAAGTTGTGGCCCTTCCACGGCATGAAGGCGGCCAGCAGGTTCTTGCCCAGCGCCAGCTCTCCCGCCTCGGTGGAGGGCCCATCGGCGATCACGGTCCCCGCCGACACCTCATCACCGACATCCACCACCGGCTTCTGGTTGATCGAGGTGCCCTGGTTGGAGCGCTCGAACTTGCGGAGCCGGTAGCGGTGCTCCTCATCGGCGCCCGTCTCGGTGATGACGATCTCGTCGCCGTTGACGGAGGTCACCACGCCCGCGACCTCGGAGGTGATCAGATCACCGGAGTCCTGGGCCGCCCGGGCTTCCACTCCCGTGCCCACCAGCGGCGCCTCGGACCGGAGCAGGGGGACCGCCTGGCGTTGCATATTGGAGCCCATGAGCGCCCGGTTGGCGTCGTCGTGCTCGAGGAACGGGATCAGGGAAGTGGCAACCGAGACGATCTGCTTGGGCGAGATATCCATGAAGTCGACGTCCCTGGGCGGTACCCGGTCGATCTCCCCGCCGGCCCGGCGGACCAGGACCCGGTCCCGTACGAAGGTGCCGTCCAGGTTCAACTCCGAGTTGGCCTGGGCGATCACGTAACGTTCCTCCTCCGAAGCGGTCAGGTGCTTGGTGACATCGGTCACCTGGCCGTCCTTGACCTCGCGGTAGGGGGTCTCGATGAAGCCGAACCGATTGACCCGGGCATAGCTGGCAAGGGACCCGATCAACCCGATGTTGGGACCTTCCGGGGTCTCGATGGGGCACATGCGCCCGTAGTGGGACGGATGGACGTCCCGGACCTCGAAGCCGGCCCGCTCCCGCGACACGCCGCCCGGACCCAGCGCCGACAGGCGCCTCCGGTGGGTGAGGCCGGCCAGCGGGTTGGGCTGGTCCATGAACTGGCTCAGCTGGCTGGATCCGAAGAACTCCTTGATCGAACCCACGACAGGCCGGATGTTGATGAGGGAGGTGGGCGTGATGGAGTCCGGGTCCTGGGTGGACATCCGCTCCCTGACCTGGCGTTCCATCCGGCTCAGACCCACCCGGATCTGGTTCTGGACCAGCTCCCCGACCGTCCTCACCCGGCGGTTGCCGAAGTGGTCCGTATCGTCGGTCCGGACCGCCACCTCGTTACCGGCCCGGGTGGTCATGGTCTCCTCGCCCTGCTGGAGGTGGATCAGGTAGCGGATGGTGTCGATGAAGTCGTCGTGGGTGAAGAGACCGTTCTCGGATGAGTGTCCCTCGGGGTTCTCGAACTTCTGGTTGACCTTGTAGCGGCCGACCTCCGTGAGGTCGTAACGCTTCGTGTTGAAGAAGATCGAGCCGATCAGGCCTTTGGCAGAGTCCAGGGTGGTCGGCTCGCCCGGGCGCTGCTTCCGGTAGAAGTCGAGCATGGCCTCGTCGACATCGGGCACCGGATCCTTCTCCAGGGTGTTGGCGATGACGTCGGCATCGTGGAACAGGCGGAGTATCTCGTCATCGGTCTCGGCGATGCCCAGCGCCCTCACGAACGACGTGATGTACTGGCGCCGCTTGCGATCAACCCGCACGCCGACCGTGTCGCGCTTGTCGATATCGAATTGCATCCAGGCGCCCTGGCCCGGTATCACCTTGGCGCCGTAGACGTCCTTGTCCGAGGCCTTGTCGACCGAGTGGTCGAAGTACACGCCGGGGGACCGCACCAGCTGGCTCACCACGACCCGCTCGGTGCCGTTGATGATGAACGTGCCGGTGTCG
>JAJEIM010000024.1 GCA_022827785.1 Acidimicrobiia bacterium | reverse complement strand
GCAGAGGTTGCCGGACAGCAACTCGACCACCCGTTCCTTGTCCTGGTAATCGGCTGGGTCGACACTCTCGAGGGTCATCAGGAACCCGGTGGTACAGAAGCCGCACTGCATGGCGTGGTTCTCGTGGAAGGCCTGCTGCATCGGCGTGAGCTGCTCACCGTCCGCGAGGTCCTCAACGGTTCTGATGGTGGTTCCGTCGGCCTGAACGGCCAGGGTCGAGCAGGAGCGAATGGCGTCGCCGTCGACAATCACCGTGCAGGCCCCGCAGTAGCCGTGCTCGCATCCGACATGGGTGCCGGTGAGGCCCACCACATCACGGATGAAGTCTGAGAGGAGCAGGCGGGCCGGGACCCGCTCCGTCACCTGGACACCGTTGATCGTGACCGCAACATCGACCTCCCGAGAGCCCGGATTGGTATCCATCATCACACCCCCCTCCCGTTGCCGTTGGCCAGCGCCGCCCGGACGTTCCTCACCACCAGAGCACCCAGCGCCTCCCGCCGGTACTCCGCCGTAGCGTGAACATCATCCACCGCATCGGCGGCATCCTCGTAGGCGGCTTCGTAGAGGTCCGAGCCGTCATCCCCGCCGGCGAAGCCGAGAACCGCTTGCTCGGCGCCGGTCATGCGGCTGGCTACCCCGCTCACGCCGAAACTGACCATCCGGGCGCCGCTCACCGTCCCGTCTCCGGTGGCCAGGGCCGCCGCCAGCCCGGTGATGGCGAAGTCGCCCGCCCGCCAGGCCAACTCGTCCAGGAACGTGACGGTGCCCGCCGGCTCGCTCGGAAAATGAACCCCGGTGATGATCTCTCCGTGGGCGAGGTCGGTCCAGAACGGACCCAGGAAGAAGTCGCCCGCATCCACGGTCCTCTCCCCCGCCGGTCCCCGGATGAACATGGTCGCACCGCAGGCGATCGCCAGCGCCGGCAACTCGGCGGCCGGGTCGGCGTGGGCCAGGCTCCCGCAGACCGTACCCCGGTTCCTGATCTGGAGATGGGCGACATGGCCCAGGGCCCGCCGGAGCCCCGGCACCGCACCCGCCACCTCATCGGAGGACATCACCCTGCTCTGGGTGACCGAGGCGCCGATCATGACACCCTCGGATCCGACCTCCAGCCGGTCAAGATCCTCCACACCACCGATGTCCACCAGGAGGTCGGGCTGGGCGAGCCGGAAGTTCATGGCGGGGATGAGGCTCTGCCCGCCCGCCAGGACCTTGGCCGTTTCCGAGGTACCGAGGGCCGCAACGGCATCCTCGACGGTGGCGGGACGGTAGTAGTCGAACACGGCGGGTTTCATGTGCTACCCCCCGGACCGGATGCTTCCCTGATGGCTTGGCGCACTGCGGAAGGCGTGATTGGGGTGGCCTTGATCTCCACCCCCAGATCGGCCAGGGCGTCCGAGACCGCTCCCGCCACCACCGCCCCCGGGCCGATGGTTCCTCCTTCCCCGCATCCCTTGACGCCGAGCGGCTGCTCGGGAGCGGGCGTCTCGAAGTGCTCGATGGTCATCTCCGGCACTTCGGAACAGGTGGGGTACAGGTACTCCATGAAGGAGGCGAAGCGGGGCAGAGCCGTTTCCGGGTCGTACTGGAACTCCTCGTACATGGCGCCGGCCACCCCCTGCGCCACACCTCCCTGGACCTGGCCGTCGATGATCATCGGGTTGATCATCGTGCCGCAGTCATGGACGATCACATAGTCCTCGATCTTGAGCTCGCCGGTACTGATCCGGACGCTCACTACCCCTGCGTGGGCGCCGTTCGACCAGCTGGCCGCCGCGTTCACCTTGCCGCTGGCGTCGGGTAGGTGCTCGAGGTCGGGAGGCTCGAAGTAGCCGGACATCTCCAGGCCGGGCTCCATTCCCCTGGGGAGATCGACGGTACGGACCCAGGCCGCCGTCGCCACCTGCGACCAACTCACCGACGGCGCCTCGCTCCCCGCAACGTGGAACTCTCCATCGGTCAGCACCACATCCTCCGCCGCCGCCTCGAGCATGTGGGCGGCGATCTCGCGGGCCTTGACCATGACCCGGTCGGCGGCCATGAGAATGGAACCGCTCATCACGATTGCGGAGCGGCTTCCCCATGCGCCCAACCCGTAGGGGGCGCGGTCGGTGTCACCCATGACCACCGTCACGTCATCCGGGTCCAGCCCCAGGGAATCGGCGACCAACTGGGCCGCGGTGGTCTCGGTGCCCTGTCCCAGATCGGTGGTGCCCAGACCCACCCGCGCCGCGCCGTCCGGGTCCACCCGCAGGGTCGCCGAGTCGTAGCCCGCCCAGTGGCCGGTGGTGAGGTGGTAGGTGGGCGTGGTGGGCTCCACGTAGTTGGTGTAACCCACTCCTACACGGACATCGGGATCGTCGGCGTACTTCGCCCGGATCCGCTCCAGTGACCGGGCGATGAGCTCGGCTACCCGCTCGAAGCTCTTGGCGTGGGAGCCCGAATCGATCCGCCCGCCCCCGTGCATCACATAGGGCATCTGGTCCTCCTGGAGGATCATCCGGCGGCGGATCTCGACCCGATCGACACCGGTGCGTCGGGCCACCTGGTCGATGATGCCCTCCATCACCAGCAGGCCCTCAGGCACGCCAAACCCACGATAGGCGCCGCTGGGGGTCTTGTTGGTCACCACGCAGAAATGGTGCACCTCCATGTTCGGGAAGTCGTAGGCACCCGTGAGGCAGCCTCCCGTGACGAAGACCGGGGCGGTCCCCGGCATGAAGATCTCCCCGGTGCCCACATCGCAGTAGGCCTTGCACCGGATGGCGCGGATGGTCCCGTCGTCGTCGTAGGCCACATCGACGTCGTGGCGCTGGTCCCGGGCGTGGACGGCCGACACCAGGTTCTCGAAGCGGTCCTCGATCCAGCGCACCGGGCGGCCGATCCGGCGGGAGATCCACGGCATGACCACATCTTCGGGATAGATGTGGGTCTTGGTGCCGAAGCCGCCTCCCATGGCCGGGGTGATCACCCGGATCCGGGGCTCGGGAATGCCCGTCATCTCGGCGATGGTGGTACGCACGATGTGGGGGCTCTGAGTGGACGACCACAAGGTCACCTGCCCGTCCACAACATCCGCCAGCACTCCCCGGCACTCGAGCGGCAGTCCGGTCTGGCGCGGGCTGACGAAGGTATCGGAGTAGGTGTGGTCGGCCTCCTCGAAGGCTCGGGTCACTTCCTCCTTCTCGGCCGGGTAGTTGACGAGGTAGTTGTCGGGCCAATCGTCATACAACTTGGGAGCATCGGGCGCCAGGGCCTGATCCAGATCGGCCACCGCGGGAAGGGACTCGAACTCGGTGTGGGCGGCCACGAGGCTCGCGGCGTCCTCCGCCACGTAGCGGTCGGTCGCCACCACCGCCGCGTAGGGCGAGCCCACGTAACGCACCCTGTCCACCGCCAGCGGGGTCTGTCCGACCGGCTGGATGTAGAGGATCTTGTGGGGGAACGGAGCCACGTCGTCCAGATCGGCGCCGGTGAACACGGCATGCACGCCGGGAAGGGCGAGGGCCGGTCCGGTGTCGATGCTGATGATGCGGGCGTGGGCCTCCGGGCTCCGGACGAAGGCGACCTCGAGCATGCCGGGGAGACGCAGGTCGGCCACGTACCGGCGGCGGCCGGTGAGGGGTGATCGGTCCTCGCGTCGGAGCACCGCCCTCCCGATATGTGCGGCCCGATGGCTGATCATCGGGTTGATGCGCGTGGGGCTGTCTGACGTCATACCTGCCCGACCTCCTGACTCACCTCGAACAGGACCTCCGCAGAATTATTGATGTAATCTAACACGCCCTCCGGCGACCTGTATACGGAACATTGGCTCGTGACGGACTCCGCGGGCAGACCACTCGGTCAGCCCTCTCCCTGGTGCTTGGGATCGTGACGGAACAGCCGCGACTCCGGAAGCGGCTGCGCCCGAAGACCAGCGTCACGATGGTGAGGACGGAATGGTATCTCCGGCCCTCGCGGGGCGGCCATCCCCATCGGCGCCCCCGTCATGGACTCCACCCCGGCTGCCAATCGCCACGTCGTCAGCTCCGGACATTGCCCATCCGGGACATCTCAGGATGTTCGCGACTTGACAGCACGTTCCGCACACTACTAGATTCGGGCGCGCTCCTCGTAAAACCATGCTGCTTGGGCCTAGCCCCGGCAGCCGATTACCCAGACGAAGACTGGGGCGCCGGAAACTGCGAACTCCGGCGCCCCAAAGAGACCCACCACAGTGAATTGTTGATCTCCGGGAGGCCTCAGATGCCGACGATACCAACACTGCCACTGCAGACCAACTTTCGGAAGGAGTTGTCGTCACCCAAGCGGCCGCTGCGCACCTTGATAGTCGGCGGCGGGAAGCACTTCTGGGATGACATCCGGCCCGCCCTAGAAAAGACTTCTAATCTGTTTCGGGTGGTGGGTGTCTGCGATCGTAACCCGGATGCATTGGACTCAATGAAGGAGAGCTTGAAGGCCAACGGCAGCCGTAACCTGGCGAAGGTCATTGATGCCACCCAGCCAGATGTCGCTATTGTCTCTGTTCCCCACAATGCTTACCTGCCGATCATCAGCGAGTTGGCTGATCGGAGGATAAGCATAATAAAGAATAAGCCTTTAGCCACCTCCGTAAAGGAAGCTCAGCGGATCACGGAGATAGTATCAAGCAGCCGCATCACTCTAGAGGTCATCGTGCAACGTCGATTTGATCCAGGCTATCAGTCGTATTATGGGGCCGTTCCGGAGATAGGCAACATTCGAGAGATATCGGCGGTCTACAGTCGAAATTGGAGTCAATTCGCCAGCGGCTGGAGGGGATCCAAGAAAGCTGCTGGGGGTGGGGTCCTAATTGACGCCGGGTACCATTTCGTCGATCTGATCGTTCGATTCCTGGGCCTGCCCACCGGAGTATTCTGCGTCACGCATATAGATCCGAAGAAGGATGTCGAAGACTCCGTGTTCGTCCTCTTCAGGTATGCAGGCGGGCCACACGGCAGTCATCACATCATCGGTAGCCTCAAAGTATCGGGGTCCTACCATTTCCGGGAAGAGCATATCACGGTGCAAGGTGACAAAGACGTCCTACGGCTTCCATCGAACACCCCGAGCACTCACAACGAAGCATCTGGGAAGAGTTACGGAGTGTCAGATCCGACGCCTCCGCTCGTCCGCCAGTTTCGACACTGTCACCAGACAATCAGTGCCAACGAGCGTACGGACCTTAGCTCCCATATCGACAATATGGCGTTCATCGCGGCGTGTTACGAGTCCGAGGCTAATGGCCAGGAGGTAGACCCCCGATCCATGTTGCAACGGGATTCGGTGAGCCAGAACGGCGACCCGATCAGCATTCCGAGACAGGAAGTACTTGTATGACGGAACTGCTGCGAAAGCGCCCACTCGGTCGGACAGGCATCCGCGTCACGTCGATCGGTATCGGAACCAGCGCATTGGGGACGGACTCGAGTGTTGCTGATCCCGAGTCTGCCGACGAGTTGGCCGTGGAGACGCTCAGGACCGCGCTCCGGCGTGGGCTGAACTACATCGATACGGCTCCTGGCTATCGGGATGGGAACAGCGACCGGTGGGTCGGTATGGCTCTGCAGGATGGATGGCGTGATCGCGTCGTGCTTGCCACCAAGGTGGGAACCCACCCGGAGCGACCCGGGGACATGACTGCTAGGACTACAGCTTGGACTATCGAGCAGAGTTTGGAGGTGCTTGGCACCGATACTATCGACATAGCCCTGGTTCATGACCCGTCCGCCATGGATCCCGTCATGGAAAGAGGCGGGGCTGTTGAAGCCCTTGAACGACTCAAGGCGGAGGGTACAGTCCGCGCAATCGGCCTGGGCGTTCAGAACCAGGAGTACCTCAGGGTCGGTATCGAGTCGGGGAGGTTCGACGTCATCCAAAGCCCGTATGACTACAACCTCGTGCGGACTACTTCCAAGCACCTCATCGACCTGGCACATGAGCGCCGGCTGGGCGTTATCAACGCGTCCCCTTTTCTCGCCGGACTCCTCTCAGGCGGCGATCCCATGGAGGTGGTGGCCAGGCGAGTCATGGCTGGTATGTGGCAGCCGAATCTCCAGGATGTACAGCGAGCGCGTCTCCTTTGGAAATGGTCGACAGAGCGAGGTGTGGACCTCCGGGCGCTCGCCATACAGTTCTGCTTGCGCAACGAGCGCATCACAACCACGCTAATCGGACCGCGACGGCCGTCGGACATGGTAGAGAACATAGTCGCCGCGATTCAGGACCTGGCCACCGAGGACTGGCATGCATTGGAGGAGGCTCTTCGGGCCCTTCCGCCGCCTGGGCCTGGCGGCGAGGATGCCGTCGGACCCTATCCACCTAGCGACCGCGCCGGAGGTTAGGCGCTCCTCCGTGGCAAAGCTCGTCTACGCCCTGGCTACCTAGCTTGTCTCCCGCTCATCGGACTCCGTGAGATCGTCTTCTATGCGGTCGATAAGACTATTATCGTCCGGATCACGACTCATGGCATGTCTCAGTAGGTCGTCGAATTTGTAACCCTGTGCGGTTACATCACCTTGCTTCGCAACCTCGTCCTCGAGCTCTGTACGTAGCGAATCAATACTGAGCTTTCGTATACTGGTGTCAAACCTAGATCTTGCTGACTCTATAACCTCGACCTCTTGGTTATTCAAGTTCAGGCCAAACAGACGTGGATAGATCAGAACGGAGACATCTTCTTCAGGATGACCCTTGTCAATCACCCGGACTCTGGAAAAGGGTTCGAGGTCCACCGGTACGAGCCTCTCATTATCAACGTCCAATCCAAACATCAGTCTCAACTCTGTACGGGCCGCCGATCGGTATGCCCTATCAAGCAGGCGGACGGTATACCTCTGCTTATCCTCTTCTTCACTAGCCTCCGTCTCGAGCATCTCGACTATCGAAAGGGCCATATCCCGCACATTCTTCTCCAAGACATGTTCGTTAGCAGGCTTGTCCTCAGCACTCGGCAGAGCCTTCAGTACATCATCAGCTGTAACACGAGCATTGAGAAGCGAAAGCGTGTGTCCTGGCAGCATGGTTCCGTCCTTCGCGATGCGCGGACGTCTTTCAAACAGCGTATGTCTAATAGCCGTACCATGCTTTATCATGCTGAATATCGGCCAGATCATAGCAACTGCTAGACCTTCACCTTCGTCACCCGGAATATAATCCTTCAGATTCTTCCTAGGCCGAAGCCGGCCGAAGCGAAGATCAGTGGAGTTCTTGTCCTGAACCAGGAATACATCACCAATAATCTGTCGCCTCGCAACTTGTAGGTCAGTATCAATCCACGTTTCAATAAGACGCCGGTACCAGTTGGCTATTTCCGAACCGCCAACTGATGAACGTATACCGTCGAGTCCTGAACTACCGCTACTCAGAGGTAAGCAAGGCCAGTATGCACAGTCACTGCCAACTCGGCCGTTCTGCGAGTACTTCGTGACAATCACCGAGTTGAGCACTACGTCAGATATGAATACCTTGAGATTGATTCCCTTCGACCTCCCTGCTAGGCGCTGTAGTCGCCGGCCCTGAGACTGGATATGTCGCTGCAGATGTTCTACATATTCGCTGCGGAGCTGGTCTGTATTGAACAACTGATCGAGGCGTGCTCTAGACGGGAGTACGAGAGTAATGTCCAACGACTCGGCAGCCAGAAAACTCTCGATCAGAGACGCTATATCAAAGTCATCACACAGCACAACGTATAGCTCATGCAGTCCTCTAGCCTTCAGCAGTTGGGCAATATCCTTGCCGTGCACATAAGCAGTAGTTTCATCGTCAACTTCATCAACTAACTCAGAAAAGCTGAACGGGTCGATACGGTGGTCTCGTCTCACGAGTTCAAGAAATGTAGCTATGCCATCCGCGACGGCACCTTTATGGTCACGAGCCATCCACTCGTCCAACCTCGCGGCAAAGTCCTGACCAAGCTCCAGATGGCCTTTTTCGATTCGGAGCACCGTATAGCGGCTAGGAGAGGTTTCACCCTGCTGCTGAAGCTCACCGGCGAACTGGTCCTGTGTGAGGCCCACATCCTCCCTTAGCCGCCTGACGAGTTTGGCGATTGTCTCACGAGAGAGGTAGGTCACACTATCGCCGCTTCGTAGACTAGGGCCATGTCCTGGGAACGTACTACGCCGCACCAATTGCCTCCAGTAATTGCTCGGTCAGCGCCCAACCGGCCTCTCACAGCCGCGACTTAGCGGTAAATGTGATGATGAGCTACGCGTACGGCATGACTCTAGCCCATCGTTGATGTTCCCCCCGTCGAATTCCGTCAGACCTTACCTACGCTTTGATAGGGGTTCGCCCTTCTGGAGGGCGCTGGTAATCATGGCGCCGGAAGCAGCCGTTCTCAACTACGAGCGCCCGGCTGAAGTAACTGACAACCGACTAGCGCTCGCCCCGGTGGTACGGGATCGTCAGGGACAGGGGGACGTTGGAGCGGCTGCGGTTGAAGACCAGCGCCACGATGGTGAGGACGAAGGGCAGCGCCAGCAGGAGCTGGTAGGGCAGGTCGACATCGCTTGCCTGGAGAGCGAGCTGGGTCGCCTCCAGGAATCCGAACAGCAGTGAACCGACCAGCACCCACGTGGCCCTCCAGTTGCCGAAGATCACGATCGCCAGCGCGATCCATCCCCTTCCGGAGATGATGTCGGGGAAGAACAGGCCGGTAGATCCGAGGGAGAGGAAGGACCCGGCCAGACCGGCCATCACTCCCCCGAACACCACCGCCACGTACTGGCGCGAGATGATGCCCACCCCGCGCATGTCGCACGCCTCGGGATTGTGCCCGACGCTCCGTAGCTCGAGCCCGTACTTGGTCCGGTACAGGAACACCCAGACGACCGGGACCATCACGAGCGCCAGGATGGTGAGCCAGGGAATGGGGAAGAACTCCCAGGGAGCCTCCATCGTGTCGACTGTCGGGATGTCGATGCTTCCCTCGGCCTCGTAGATGGATCGGTACCAGAAGAAGGCCAGACCGAGACCCAGGATGTTGAGAGCCAGGCCGGCCACTACCTGATTCACCTTGGCGGTCACGGTCATCAGCGCCATGATGAGCGATAGGAAGGCACCACCGAGACCGGCAGCCACCAAGCCGGCCAGGATGCTGCCTGTCTCGTTGGCGACGTAGAAGCCGGCAAAGGCGCCCATCGTCATGGTTCCTTCAAGGCTGAGGTTCAGGATACCGCTGCTCTCGCAGACCAACTCGCCCAGGGCGGCGAGGAGCAAAGGGGTGGCGATCCGCAACGTGGCCCAGAAGATCCCGACGATGACAGCGCTGGTGAAGAGCTCTTCCATGTCAGCCGGTCTTCCGGATCCGGTATCTCGACACCATCGCCGCGATCAGGACCAGGGCCAGCGTGGTCCCCTCGATCACGAACACCAGCGCCTTCGGGATACCGGTCTCGTACTGCATGGCGGTGGATCCGTTGACAAGGGCGCCGAACAGTATGGCGGCCACGATCACGCCGAGAGGATGCAGCCGTGCCACCAGGGCGATGATGATGCCCGTGAAGCCGATGCCCTCGGCGATGTCGAGTTGGACCCGATGGTGGAGTCCCAGCAATTCCCCGAAGCCGGCTATCCCGGCCAGGGCGCCGGAGATGGCCATGGTGGCGAGGGTCACGGTGCCGACCCTGATGCCCTTGTAGCGCGAGGCGACCATGTTGGATCCGATCCCCCTGATCTCGTATCCCAGGGTGGTCCGTCGGATGAGCCAGTAGACCGCCAGCGCCGCGAGCAGGGCGATCGCAAACCCCCAGTGAAGGCGGCTGACGCTGAAGAATCGGGGCAGGTAGGTGTTGTCCGCCATCCGTTGGGTCTGGTAGTAGAAGGTGTCGGGTGACTGCCACGGCCCGGCGAGCAGGTAGGACAGGATGTAGAGGATCACGAAGTTGAGCATGACGGTGGTGAGGATCTCGTTGGTCCCGTACCGGACCAGGAGCCCGCTGGCGACCGAGGCCCAGGCGGCGCCCGCGAGGGCGGCGAAGATGAACATCAGCACGAAGAGCAGCGGCGCCGGCAGCCCTCCCCACAAGTCGTAGACGAACCAAGTGCCCATGACACCGGCGAAGAACTGGCCCTCGCCGCCGATGTTCCAGACCCCGGCCCGGAAGGCGATCGCAGCAGCCAGGCCGGTAAGGATCAGCGGTGTCGCCTGCACCAGAGTCTCCAGGGTGGACTCCCGAGTACCGAAGGCCCCGTTGTACAGGGCGGCGAACGAGTCGGCGGGGCTCTTTCCGATGACCAGCACCAGGCCGGCGATAATGGCCACGGCCGCCACGAGAGCGGCGATGAGGGTGATGAACTCGTGCCATGGGCGGACTACCAGCCTCTTCTCGATCCGCCATGCCCCTGGCTGGAACAGCATCGACAGCGGATCCCGGCGGCCACCGCCATCCTCCGGCTGAGGATCCGAAGGTGCCCGGTCGGTGATCTGGTCGGTCATGAGGCCGATCCCACGTCGACCGAGTCGGCGCCGGCCATGCTGAGGCCGAGGGACTCGAGGTCGGCCTGCTCGGGGGTGGTCTCCGAGACGATCCGGCCGTCGTAGATCACCGCGATCCGGTCCGAGAGTTGGAATATCTCGTCAAGGTCCTCGGACATCAAAAGCACTGCTGCGCCACGATCCCGCTCCTCGAGCAATCGACGCCTCACGTACTCGCTGGCGGAGATGTCCAACCCGCGCGTGGGCTGGTGGGCGACCAGAAGCTTCGGCTCCCCGGACAACTCACGGGCCATGATCACCTTCTGCAGGTTGCCGCCCGAGAGGGTACGGGTCGATTGCGACGCCGAGGGGGTCCTGATGTCGAATCCCTCGATCGACTTGCTGGCGAAGCCGTCGATGGCCCCCCGGTTGAGCAGCCCGCCCCGGGAGAACGTGTTCGAACGGTGACGGCCCAGCACCAGGTTCTCCTTTACCTTGAAGTCCATCAAGAGCCCCTGCGCGATCCGATCGGCCGGAACGCTGGCCATGCCGAGCTGCGCGATCCGGTTGGCGGATAGTTCAGCAGTGTCCACCCCACCGATCCGGATGTCACCGCTGGAAGGCTTCTCGACCCCCACCAGGGCATCGAACAGGGCATTCTGGCCGTTGCCGGAAACACCGGCGAGACCGACCACCTCTCCGGCGCAGACCGTGAGGGAAAGACCCTTCAGAGAACCCCGACCGGTGACGCTGGGGAGATGGATCCCGTCCACTTCGAGGACCGGCTCGCCGGGATCGGACCGCTCCTTGTCGAACTGGAACAGCACCTCCCGTCCCACCATCATCTGCGCCAGGTCACGCATCTGGACATCGGCCGTGTTGACGGTTCCGACCACCTTGCCGAGGCGCAACACCGTCACCCGGTCGGAGAGCTCCATAACCTCTTTGAGCTTGTGGGTGATCAGGATGATGGTCAGGCCCTCGTCACGCATCCGGCGAAGGATCCGGAAGAGCTCTTGAACACCCTGGGGGGTGAGAACCGCGGTCGGCTCGTCGAGTATCAGGACCTCCACTCCGAAGTAGAGGGTCTTGAATATCTCGACCCATTGCTGCTCTCCTACGGATAGCCGGCCCACCTCGGCGTCCGGATCGATCTCCACGTCGTAGTTGTGGAAGAACTCGTTGAGCCGGTCCCTCACCTCCGACAGATCGAGCCATTGGCTGGCCGATGTACCGATGACCACGTTCTCGACCACCGACATCGGCGGAACCAGTTCGAAGTGCTGGTGCACCATACCGATGCCGGCCGCGATGGCGTCGCGGGGCGTATGGAGCTCCAAGGGCTCGCCGTTGAGGGTCACCGTACCCTCGTCGGGCCGGTAGACACCGTAGAGGACGTCGGCGAGCGTGGTCTTACCGGCGCCGTTCTCGCCGAGCACGCAGTGGATCTCGCCTCGCCGGATATCGACGGTAACGGCGTCGTTGGCGATCACCCCGGGGAAGCGCTTGGTGACGCGATCCACGGCCAGGATCGTCTCAGTCACCAAGCTCGCTCTCCCAGGTTGCCGGCAATTCGGATGATCGGACTACTCGATCGGGTCCGTCTTCAGTTCCACCCTCAGAAGCCCGCCGAGGATGGCCGCCTCGGCCTGGGCAACGCCGTCCTGAACATCGGCCGGAACCAGGTCGCTGATCTCACCCAGCGAGGACCCGCCGTCCACCATCGAGGTGTAGACGATCCGCTCCATCGGGGCGTCGTAGGCAACACCCTCGGTCGTATAGGCGTACCAGGCATCGACCAGATCCATGAAAGCGGCGTCCCAGCGAGCGACCGCGCTGGTCAGCACCACCGGGGACAGTCCGAGCTGATCAGTGAAATGTCCGAAGCCAAACACACCCTCTGCCTCCTCGATGGCCGCGAAGGGACCGAAGCGCTCGGCATAGATCATGTCGGAACCGGCCGCGATCTGAGCGGCGGCCGCCTCCTGGGCGGTAGCCGGATCGAACCAACTCTCGATGTAAGCCACATCGAAGGTGATCTCACCCTTGCCCAGTTGCTGGGCCACAAACCTGGCACCGTCGATGAAGGCATTGAGCGGACCGTTGACGTTGGGGAAGGGGAAGGCCGCCACCCCGCTGATGTGGTTGGTCTGGGTCATGGCCCCCGCGATGATCCCGGCCAGGTAGGCGGGCTCGTGGATGAACACGTCGATCCAGTAGCCGTTACCGCCGGTGGGCTCGTTGCCGGACCCGGAGAAGGCGAACAGGATGTCCGGGAAGTCATCCTTGACCGCGGCGACCGCATCCGAGTAGGTGCTGTGCGCCACGATGATCTCGTAATCACCGGTCTGGGCCAGGTCCCGGATCACCCGCTCACCGTCGGCGTAGGGGATCTCCTCGATCTGCTCCAGAGTGATCGTCAAACCGTGCGGTGCCTCGTCGGCCACCCTGTGGACCGAGTCGATGAAGGTGGCGTACCAACCCTCCTCCTTGGTGCCCAGCATGACCATGGCCACATCCAGCTCGGTCGGACCCATCGGCTCTTCGGCGGGCTCCGTCATCTCGGCCTCGGTGGTCGCAGGGGCTGCGGCCGTGGTCGTCGGGGCGGCCGTGGTCGTCGGCGCCGCCGTGGTAGCGGGGGCGGCCGTGGTGGCCGGCGCCGCCGTGGTAGCGGCCGGCTCGTCATCCCCGCCGCAGGCACCGGCTATCAGAGCCAGGGCGGTCACCATCGTCACCAGGGCAAAGGCCCGGCGGTCCATGAGCTTCCTCATAAGGACTCCTCCTCTTTCTTCGGTCGCTCTCTCATCGAGAGTGCGAACTTCTCCGCCCGAGGCACCCATCGGGAACAGCATCTGTCGGTAGCCCCGGCCCTCGGATCACGACGCTTGACTCGGTGAAGGATAGCCAACGGCCCGCCGGTCATCACCTCGTTTTATGGTCAGGTGCGGGACAGCACCGGCTTGCCGAGTATCCGGTACGGAGGCCACCAACGTTCCATGCCGAGATCCTCGACAATGACGTTGGCTGCGTTGTAACCCGGCCCGAAGTGGATCGAGCCGCCCGGATGGCAGGCCGAGCCGCACATGTAGAGGCCCTCGATGGGCGTCCGGTAGCCAGCGGCCTCCGGGAAGGGCCGGTTGATACCCCACTGGTCGTTGGTGTAGGCGCCCTGGCGGCATCCTCCACCCACCATATTGATGATCCGGTTCTGGATGTCGTCAGGCGTATACGCGTACGTGGCCAGCATGTTGTCCCTGGTGAGGTTCGGCGCATACTCGGCCCAGCGGGCCCGCATCCGTTCCAGGAGATCGTCCTTGATGTCGTCGTAGGTCTTGGCACCGTTCTCCAGCTTGTCGGCCGGTGGGCCGAACTGCCAGAAGAGCAGCGTGTGCCCCCCTTCGGGCGCGTAGGACGGGTCGATCACGGTGTGGCAGCAGGCGTCACCGCCCAGCGCCGAGGGGATATGACCGTTGCCGATCTCCTCCCAGTGCCGGTCGAGCTCCTCGAGGGTGTTGACCCCGAAGAAGATGGCCAGGCCCTTGTTGGCCTCCTCCGAGTACTTGAGGGAATAGTCGGGCGCCACGGCTGACGCGGCGTGGAAACCGAACAGGGCGGTGTGGTATTCGATCTCCCAGTCGCGGCAGCGCTGGGCGATATCCGGGGTGAGGTGCTCCTCCCCCACCATCTGCAGGAAGGTGGCCGGCGGATCGACAGCCGAGGCCACGAACTTCTCGGCGTGGAAGGTCCGCCCGTCCGAGGTGCGGACGCCCACCGCGCGGCCGCCCTCGACGATGATCTTCTCCACGTGGGAACCGGTGAGAATTATCCCTCTGTTGGCATGGAAGAACGCGGCCAGCGAGTGGGCGATCTGGGCGGTGCCGTGCCGGACGATGCTCAAGCGGGGCGAGGCCGCATAGCGCATGAAGAAGTCCCCGACCCCGGTGGCGAAGTCGGGCATGCCCCGCACGCAGGCGTTCATGGCGATCCAGGTCTTGAGGCGGTCGCTCTCGTAGAGGTAGTCGAGCACCTCCCGGCCGCTCATGTCGCACATCTTCTGGTACTCGGCCCGGTCCTCGCCCTCGAGCCCGACTCCCCGCTCGGAGGTGGGCTTGGGCGGGGCGTAGAACTCCTCCTCGACCTTGGTCAGGAACCGGTGGTAGACGTCCTCCATCGTGTCGAGGTCGGCCTTGGGGATCACGTCCTTGAACTGGTGGTAGGTGCGCTGCGGGTCGTCGGTGTAGGTGAGCAGCTCGGCGCCGTCCTCGAACAGGTAGGCCCGCTCCACCTCGCCCCGCATCAGCTCGAGGCCGTAACGGTGCAGCTCGAAGTCCTGGTGAGGCGGTCCGTAGGACCAGATGAAGTTGGCGTGCAGGTTGTGGTAGAAGCCGGGCTTGGTGACCTCCTCCGTGATGGTCGCCCCGCCGTAGGCCATCCGCCGCTCGAGCACCAGAACGCGCAGACCCTGCCGCGCCATGTAGCCGCCCAGGGTCAGCCCGTTGTAGCCGCCCCCGACGATGATCCCGTCAAAGGTTCCGTCCGCCACCCGCTCCTCCATTCCCCTGGTTGAATGACTGAATATTGGTGCCATCTATATTGATCTGTCAAACGGTCCGGTAGACTTCATTGGATACAACTGACCGGACCCGATATGGCACGAGCTGCGAACGGATCCGGGAAGGTTCGGGTTTCTGCCGCCGTGACCGGGACGCTCGGATCGCTACTTGTTGCGCTGGTGGTGGTCGCGGGCGTATTGACTCACCCCCGCCCGGCTGCCGCCTGCACAGTTATCGCTAGACCGCTGGCGGAGTATTCCGAAGAAGTAGATGTCGCGTTCTTCGGGCGCGTGATCGAACGACGAGGACTCGAAAAGGACGGCGATCTCACTTACATAGAGGAAGTCACTTTCGAGGTCTACCGGGTCTACAAGGGCGAGGTAGGACCTCACATCAGGTTTGTTTGGACCCGGCCCCGATTCTCCCTGCAGCGTCTACAGGCTGGGAAGGACCAGTGTGCTAGCCAGGCTGGTTGAAGAAGATTCTCGCTGGTACCGGGCCGGAGACCTACACACGATGATAATGACCGGCGATTCCGGCTTCGTCTCAGTAGCAGACCTCGAAGAGGTGTTCGGGGCCGGCTACCCACCGGACGAGACGATCCTCCTCCCGGCGCCACGGGAGATCCCAACGATAGTTCAGGAATCCGAGCCGCCGGACAGCGCCGCCGAGCCGCCGGACAGCGCCACGACGATCCGCCAAACCTTGGCCACCGGCATCGCCCTGGCCGTTTTCGTCGCGACGCTGATCGCGATGCGTCGCCGGACCCGCCGGGAGGGACAATGATCGGCGGTCCGACGCGGCCTGCCATTGTCCCGCGAGCACGACCGCGGCCGGCTGGTACCCGGGACCCGGGGCTACCGAGATTCGAGGGTATTGAACTCCATCGACCGAGCGGATACGTTGACCGCACGCATACGATAAATGCGCTTGATGGCGCTCTCCGACGAGGGGACCGTGCCGGACGCGCCGGGAAGGAAGGCCAACATGACCGTCATACAAGAGGCCACCGTCTCGGAGCGCGTGGCGCAGGCGTTGGAGTTCCTGGACCAGGCAGAGGCCGAGTTCGCGGTGGGCGACACGCGCCAGGCCGCCGAGAAGCTCTACGGCGCCTCCGTCCAAGCCGTCATCGCGGCGTCTCTCCAGCGCGGCTGGGACTACCAGTCGCATCGCGCCAACAAGAACGCCGCCTTCCGGCTGGCCAAAGACTACGACGAGCCGTTCCTCAACGCCGGGTTCACCGCCGCGGAGAAGTTGCACATCCACTTTCATCACGGCGACATGGAGGACTACCAGATCACCGCCGATCGTTACGCCGTGCGCAAGTACGTGGAGCGCATGGTGAAGTTGGTGGAGGAGCACGAGGCGAACCGAACGGTCTAGGTCGGCCTACCGGAGGTAGTACCCGAGCGCGAGCCCCGATCCTTACTCGGCTACCGGCAGAGCCTCCTCGGGAGGCGACAACGGCCGCCTCCCGAGTGAGTCATCTTCTCGAAGTACGGTCTACTCGGGCGGGCCGTCGTTGAGGTCCACCACCAGTTCGCCCGACAGGATCTGGTCCCGCGCTTCCAGAACCTTTTCACGTACGTCAGCAGGCACTATGGCTTCGTTGAGGGGCGCGATGTCGCTGCCGCCCTGTGGCATGTGGAACATGATCCGCTCGGTCGGCGCGTTCATCTGAACACCGTTGACCATCTGGCCCCACCAGGCGTCGATAACCTCCGCTATGGCTTGATCCCACTTGGCGACGGTGCTGGTGATGACCACGCCGGGCGCCAGGGCCTGCACGTCGGCGAGGTCCCCCACTCCGTACACGCCCGCTTCCTCCGCCGCTTCGAAGACGCCGAAGACGATGGCGTACAGCACGTCGGCGCCGGCGTTGATCTGGGCGGTGGCGGCCTCCTTGGCGGTCGCCGGATCCCACCAGCTCTCGATGAAGGTCACGTCCCACTCGACGTCGGGGTTGACGGACCTGGCGCCCGCGATGTACCCGTTGACGGGCGCGTTGACGTTGGGGAACGGGAAGTTGGCGACGATTCCGATCTTGCCGGTCTCGGTCATCAGGCCCGCGGCAACGCCGGTCAGGTAGGCCGGTTCGTGGATGAAGGTGTCGATCCAGAAGGCGTTCCCGCCCAGCGGCTCGTTGCCGGACCCGGCGTACACGAAGGCGACGTCGGGGTAATCCCCCATCACCGCGGATACAGCGTCGCTGTAGGTGCTTCCGGCGAGAATCATCTCGTACTTGCCGCTCGACGCCAGATCACGGATCACCCGCTCACCGTCCGCGTAGGCGATGTTCTCGAACCACTCGTGCGAGATGTCGAGGCCGTAAGGGCTCTCGTCCGCGAGGCGGCTCAAGGAGTCCAGCATCGACGTGTACCACGGATCGTCGATGGGTCCCGGAGCTATGTATGCCACCCGGAACTCACTGGGTTCCTCCACGGCGGGCGCCGCGGTCGTGGTCGGCGCTGCGGTGGTCGTGGGCGCCGCGGTCGTGGCAGGCGCCGCAGTCGTGGCGGCCGGCTCCGGATCCTCCCCGCAGGCCGCGACCGCCAGCAGGAGGGCTGCGGCAATGCCCAAGATGCCTAGTCGTGATCTCATGGTCTCACCCCATTCCTCCCAGGCGGAAACTCGATTCTGCTGCCCGATGGTGCCGGATCGACTATCGACACCATCAATATTCCGAACCATAATGGCACGATGTGACTCGGGGAGGAGCAAAGCGGATGATTTCTAGCGACAGGACCGTTTGCGATCTGCTGCTGACGGGGGGATCGGTCATCACCGTCGATGACCGGCGCGCCGTGTACGAACCGGGAGCGGTGGCGGTCAGCGGGGAACGGATAGTCGCCGTGGGCACGCCTGACGAACTGGACGGCTACCGGGCCGAGCGCGTGATCGACTGCACCGGCAAGGCGGTACTCCCGGGCTTCGTGGACAGCCATACCCATCTCTTCCAGAGCTTGGGCCGGGGTCTCGGGGAGGGCATGTCTCTGTACCCGTGGCTGAGCGACTTCATGTGGCCCTACGCTCGGCAGATCAGCCGCGAGCAGGCCTGGGCCGGGATCAGGCTGACCGCCCTGGAGGCGGCGCGGGCCGGAACGACCGCAGTGGTCGATGACCACTACGCGCCGGTCGACCTGGAGACGACGGTGGGAGTGGCGCGGACCATCGAGGAGGTGGGCCTGCGCGGGGTCGTGGCGCGGGGCATATACGGGGCACCGGCCGAGGTGACTCGTCACTACGACATCCCCGACTACCTCTTCGAGCTGTCCCCCGAGGAGGAACTGGAGATCACGGGGGCGGCCATCGAAGCCACCGCCGGACGGCAGGTGGGGGTCTGGCCGGCGCCGGACGGCAACTTCATAGAACGGCAACTGATCATCGATTCGGTGGCGCTAGCCCACGAACTCGACGTGCGCTGGCACTTCCACTGCTCGGCGCCGCAGACCGATCCCGCCGCCTACGTATCGTGCTACGGGGAGCGTCCGGTCGTCTGGATGCAGCGGGCGGGGATCCTCGACGAGCGCGCCGCCCTGTCCCACGGCGTGTGGCTCGACGACGAGGAGGTGTCCTACATCGGTGAGGCCGGCGCGGGTGTGGCACACTGCCCCACCTCCAACTGTTACATGGCCGACGGAGCGATCAGGATGGCGGACCTGCGATCGGCGGGAGCGGTGGTGTCGCTCGGCACCGACGGCTCCGCCTGCGACCACCGCCAGGACATGTTCGAGCAGATGAAGCAGGCGATATTCGTCCAGAGGCTGACCACGCTCGAGCCCACCTCGTTGCGGTCCGAGGAGGTGCTGGAACTGGCCACCCGCGAGGGCGCCCGCTACCTGGGCATCGATGCCGGTGTGCTGGCGCCGGGCAAGCTCGCCGACATAGCGGTGGTGGACCTCGACCGGGTCCATCTCCAACCGCTCAACCGGACCATATCGACGCTGGTGTACGCGGCGCGCGGCTCGGATGTGGTGATGACGATCGTGGGAGGCGAGATCATCTACGAGAACGGATCGTCCACGAAGGTGGACGAAGCCGAAGTGATCGCGGAGGCGAGGGCTAGATCAGCGGAACTGATCGATAAGGCCGGGTTGCATGGGCTGCTGGTCCCGTGGCGACCGCCGGCGCAGAACTGAACGGTTGCCGGGAACTGGCGAGGGCTCCCGGGCGGGACATTCCTTTAGCAGCGTCGAGGAAAATCCAACATGAGCTGAGGAAATCCCTGTACTAGTGGAGAGGAAATTCCTGTATTAGGTCGACGAGACGTTCCCGGTCCGGCCGTGGTCGGGGCCGCTCAGTGGAAGCCGGAGCCTCCGTTTACCCAGATGTTCTGGCCCGTCACGAAATCGGACCAGGGGCTCACCAGGTAGAGGAGGGTCCCGACCATGTCGTCGGGCACCTGGGACCGCTTGAAGGCCCGGCGACCGATGATCAGGCCATCCACATGCGGCTGCTTGGCGGCGTAGTCGGCATCGTGGGGGATGTAGTCGGGGGTCAGGGTGTTGACGGAGATACCGTCGTCACCCAACTCTCGTGCCAATGAACGGGTGAGTCCCCAGATGGCCGCCTTCGAGGCCACGTAGTGGAGGAACCCGGGAGTACCGTCATTGACGGTCATCGAGGCGATGTTCACGATCTTGCCGCTCTTCCGGGCCCGCATGGTCGGCGCCACCGCCCGGGCGCACAGCCAGGAGCCCTTGACGTTGACGTCAAAACACTTGTCCCACTCGTCGGGTGAGATCTCCTCCATCGGACCCTGGGTGATCGATAGATAGAAGGCGGCGTTGTTCACCAGGGCGTCGATCTTGCCGAAGGCGTCGACGGTGGCAGCCGCCATCGCTTCGGTAGAGGCGACATCGCTGACATCCACCTGGACCGAGATGGCCTTGGCGCCCAACTCCTCGGCCTCCGCCACCATCTCGGAGCCATCGACCAGATCGGCGACGACGAGCGATGCGCCCTCCGTGGCCAGGCCTCGGCAGTAGGCGCTCCCTATTCCACCGGCGCCGCCGGTCACGATTACGACTTGGCCGTCGAGCATGCCCATGAGCCCTCCATTCCTTTCATAGGCTCGAATCCGGCGGGCCGCCGGCGTCCCCCTCCCCTTCCGGCTACTCGCTCATGAAATCGGCCGCCAATTCGAACAGCCATGAGCGGTAGGCGAGGGTGACGTCGTCGGCCACCTTGATGTACATCTCGGCGCTGAGCAGATCAGGCAGGTGCTCGGGCCACTGAGACTCGACCACGGGCTGATCCTGGTCCAGCACCATCAGTTCGAAGTCGATGAGGAATGCCAGTTCCTCGTCGGTCTGCGCGAAGTCCGACCCGATGTGCCAGAAGTTCCGGCAGGTCGCCGGCCCGGAGGGTGCGGAGACCATGTAGAGCCCGTAGCGCTTGCCGTTGGGGAAGATCCGAAGGAGGTAGATCGTGCCCGGCAGGCTCAGGTAGTAGCGGTTGAGAACCGTGACGATGTCGTCGGAGATTCCGAGGATCCCCTTCATCGTGTCGTCGTTGGGCTCCACGACGTAGCGGTCGAAGCGGAGCATCTGCCCCTCCCGCCAGACCTCGTGGTCCTCGACCTCGGCCTTGTCCCGGGTTCCCAGGATGTTCTCGTGGACGAACGGAAAGTGCGAGAAGTCGACGAAGTTCTCAAGACGGCGGGGCGCGCTGGTTTTCCAGTCGTAGTAGGCGGGTGATTGCCAATGCATGTCGGGGTCGTCCCACTCGGCAAGGCCGGGAGGATCGCCCCACGGCTCATCGACCAGCGACACCCAGATCAGGCCCGCACTCTCCCGGCACAGGTATCGCTCCAGGTTGACCTTGAGGATCCCGTTGAGCTCGGGACGGGAGGGGATGTTGACCAGGTTGCCCTCCATGTCGTAGGACCAGCCGTGGTAGGGGCAGTTGATGCAACCGTTCTCGATCCAGCCGAGCGACGGCGCCGCCCCTTTGTGCCGGCAGACGTCCATGAACGCCCGAACCGTCCCCTCATGGCGGACGAGGAGGATGCGTTCGCCGAGAAGCAGCCCCTGCAGCATCTCGCCCTCGACCACGTCGCCGCTGTAGGCGACGGGATGCCAGAAGTGCCACATAGCCCGGTACCACTTCGAGTCGCGCTCGGGAACGAACGGATCGGCGAGATCCTGCATGCTCGGCTTGGGCATCCTCACCTGCCTTCCCGGTCGGATCCTGGGTCCAGGGTCATATGAAGTAGGCGCCGCCGTTGACCAGGAGGCTCTGGCCGGTGACGAAGTCGGAGGCCGGGGAGCTGAGGTAGAGGATCGTTCCCACCATATCGTCGGCTACCTGGGTCCGCTTGATGGCCCGGCCGGATACCACGAAGGGGTCGCTGGTGGCGTCGGTGGGGCGGATGTCCGGGTTGGGGATGAGATCCGGCGAGACCGTGTTGACCGTGATGCCCTCGGGACCCAACTCGTTGGCCAGGCACCTGGTGAGGCCCAGCAGGGCGGACTTGCTGGCCACGTAATGGGGGAAGCCGAGCGTTCCTTTGAAGCATGTGTTGGAAGCGATGTTGATGATCTTGCCCGAACCCCGGGCGGCCATGTGGGGGTACACCGCCTTGGTACACAACCAGACGCCCCGGACGTTGACCTCGAAGGTGCGATCCCATTCGGCGACGGTGAGATCCGTGAAGGGCCCTCGGGTGGTCTCCGAGAACATGGCGGCATTGTTGATCAGCACGTCGATCCGGCCGAACCTATCCATGGCGGCATCCGCCATAGCCACCGTCGAGGCCTCGTCGCTCACGTCGGTGGAGACGGAAACCGCCTCGCCGCCGGTGGCCGCCAGTTCTTTCACCACCGGCGAGCCGTCCAGCAGGTCCGCAATCACCACGCCGGCTCCTTCCGCGGAGACACCATGGGCGTAGGCGCGGCCGATCCCGCGAGCCCCGCCGGTGATGATGACCACCTTGCCGTCTAGCACACCCATAGGACCACCTTCTTGATGCCGGTTTGCCCTCAAACACTAGCCGAAATGATATTGGTGGTGGTAATAATCCGGCTGGGAATCCGACCGCTCGGGTCGGATGGCGCCGCGGATGCAATAGATATGATCAAACTCACCGAGCAGGCAACGAACCCGTCCGCCACGCATCAAGGAGGAACGAGATGGAGACACCGAGCGTTCGACATGGTTACACGACCGGGGCTCAGGGCAACCGCCTGCACTACCTGGACTACGGCGGCGAGGGGACAACCCTGATCTGCATGCACGGCGTGATCGGCAACGCCTGGAACTGGAAGGCCGTGGCGGCCGGTATCGGTGACCGCCGACGGGTGCTGGCCCTCGATTTCCGCGGCTACGGCGAGAGCCAGTGGTCGGCGACCCACGACTACACGACCTCGGACCATGTGGCTGATCTGGCCGCCCTCATCGAATCCCTCGGCGAGGACCGCGTCGACCTCATGGGCTCCTCGTGGGGCGCCCTGGTGGCCATCCAGTACGCGGCGGCGAACCCCGACCGGGTAGGGCGGATCGTGGTGGTGGACGTCGAGGCGTCCTTCGCCCAGAGCGAGACCGACCTCTTCCCCCGGCCCACCAGCCACGCCGACCACGGCGAGGTACGGACCGGGCTCGGGTTCGCCTTCCCCAACGCCCCCGAGGAGATGCTCGAGCTCACCGCGCTGACCAGTTTCGGACCGGTCGACGGCGGGCGCCTGGCCCCCAAGCACGATCCCCTCTTCTTCGAGCGCTGGCCCTTCCGCTCCGATGACCACTGGGACCGGTTGGAGGGCATGGAGACCCCGGCCCTGCTGGTGCACGCCGCCGACAGTTTCGTCAACTTCGACGTCATGGCGGACATGGCGGGCCGCATGGGCGATGCGACCCTCGTGCAGGTCACCGACACCACGCACGTGATCCCCGTTGACAACCCCGACGGCCTGGTGGAGGTCCTCCTGCCGTTCCTGTAGAGGTTCGGTGCTGCCGAGACCGAGGTCGGGGCGTCCTGGCCGATCGAGCCGTAGCTGCCGACACGTTGATGATCCGACTGAAGCCTCGCTCCGCCATCTTCGGGCTGAGCAGGTGGATGAGGCGCATCACCGCGACCACGTTGACCTCGTAGGCCGTCGCTAGCTCCTTCCTTCTGCCAACGGCTATCCCTCTGCCACCCGGATGCTGCACCGGATCAGGCGCTTCGCTCAGGGGCCTGCCGCGGCAAACCGCGGCGTCGGCCTAGGCCGGGAGTTGCATGTGAACGATCGGAGGACCGTGGGCCAGGTACTGGTTCACAATGGCGCCATTCTCCACGCGTCCGGCTTCATGGTCGGCTGAACGCCGCAAGCGACCGGGCGGGCAGCGGGGTCGGCCTGCCGCCCGCCTAGGTGGTTAGAAGGAGGGCGGCGACGTGACCACCAGAAAACGGCAGCCGGCATGACCGGCCGCAGTCATGGTGTGCGGGATCGTGGCCGGATACGTGTACACGTCTCCCCGGTTGAGATCCACCGGGGGCGAACCCTCCAGTTCCACACGCAGGCGGCCCGCCAAGACGTAGATGAGCTCCTCGCCTTCGTGGCCGGTGTTCACCGTGCGGGCACCCGCCTCGAACTCGACTTCGTTGGGCTCCATCAGGTGCGCGCCCCCCCGGGTCAGGAACCGGGTCGATGCGCCGTCCACCAGTTGGTAGGTCTCGCCGTCGCCGTGACGGACCAGGCTGATGTCCAACCGCTCCTGAGGCAGGAGAAGGCTGTGGGCGGTGGTTTCCAGCGCCTGAGCGACATTGTGGAGGGCCAAGAGGCTGGGCATGGCCTTCCCGTTCTCGAGCTGGCTGAGAAACGGCTGGGACAGACCGCAGCGAGAGGCCAGCTGCTGGAGTGTCAGTCCCTGCGCCTTGCGAAGGCGCCTGAGGGCTGTCCCCAGAGTCACGGCCACCTCATCCCCGTCGAGCGGACGGGTCCCGATCCCCGCCACGGTTCCACCAGTCATGGCCCGATGCTACCGCCCGACCGTCGCCCCCATGTCTTAGGTAGTGTGTTCCGGCTCGTTCGATCGACCCCGGTGTCCTTGCCAAACACGAGGAGAATCTTTGTCAGTCGTTCATATTCATTTTAGATACGACCTAGTACAAGGCGATGTCCACGAAGCCAAACACCGGATTGCGGATGATGTGGCCGATAGCATCGCTAGACACCTGATCCGCGGACGCCACGGATCGCCGCGAGATCTCGTCACTGTCGTGTTTCACGACATGGATCCTGGGTACTCGCTAGTGGAGTACCCAGGCGATCAGATCCAGATCGCACCTCCTGCGAACGATCCGGGAGCGGGGAGACTCAAGAACACCGGCAAGCGGATACGGCAGG
This sequence comes from Acidimicrobiia bacterium, assembly GCA_022827785.1. Classification (GTDB taxonomy): domain Bacteria; phylum Actinomycetota; class Acidimicrobiia; order Spongiisociales; family Spongiisociaceae; genus Spongiisocius. The sequence continues at coordinate 42,389 of JAJEIM010000024.1, read as the reverse complement.
CAGCCGACAGGCCGGTTGGTGCCTTCAGTAGAGCAGGCCGCGCAGTTGCACGGAAGGCTCAGACTGTTTCGGGAGAGGTCATGGCCAGGGTAGGCAGCCTCACTGGATCGGCTGTCTTCCAAATGGGACTAGTGAGCGGCGAGACCTATGCCCGGTTCAGCGAGTTCAGTGCCGCTCTGAACGAAGCGATCGGTGAGCGGATGAGGAGGCCCGACCGCAATGCGAGGAAGCTTCGAAGTGATCCTGTCGAGTGGTGCAAAACGACAGCGGCCTCGGTGAGCGCCGCCTTCCTGACGGTCGAGCAGATGGTTCCGTCCTTCAGCGAACTCGCGCCGGCCGTAAAGGCCAAGTTCGCCATGGCAGGTCTCCGGGGAGCCTGGAGACCGGTCGAGGTCGCGCAAGCGTTCTTCGAGGAGGGTGTCCCAGCCACCGTACGCAATCTAGGTGAGGATGCTGTGCTGAAGTTCGTCGAGGGCAAGCACGCCAGCCATGTCCGAGCGGTCGCCAACGCTCCAGAAATGATGATGGAGCACACCAACATCGTTTGGGAGGCCGCCAAGGACAACTTGGCCCGCGGCGCTGCCGACATGAACGCCGTGGAGCTAGCCAAGGCGAACGCTGTGAACGCACTTGATGCCACCGGGATCGTCATAAACCAAGCGGTTAGGACAGCTGCGACCGCAGGGTGCATCGGCATGGCACTCGAAGGTGTCGTCAGCATCGCCGAGAACTACATCTACGTCTACAAGGGTGAGAAGGATGTTGTCGAAGGGGCTAAGGACGCCGCCAAAGAGGTCCTAAGAAAAGGAGGAGTCTCCGCGGTTGGCGGAGTCGGCTGGATGGTGGCCCTCTCACTCGGTGCAGGTCCGGCGATATCGGCTGCCGGGCCCGTGATCGTGACGGTCGGCGGAGCGACGTTCGTCGTAGCCGCCTACAAACGCATAAAAACGGCCCTGGACTCCGCTGACGAGCGTCCGGAGCAGATCCCTGCGGATCCGTCGTCTCCGGCCCTGGGCACCGCATGATCCTGACACCGGTTATCGTTCGATAGTCGAGCTAACGCCCAACCCTCGGGAGGTATCGATGCCGCTTGCTCATATCCACTTCATGTATGACCTGGTTGAGGGAGATCTGCAGGAGGCGAAGCGCAAGCTCGCCGACGAGGTGGCGGAGAGTATCGCCCGCAACGTGGTTCACCATCACCAGGGCTCGCCCAAGGACCTGGTAACGGTGGTATTCCATGACATCGGCGCCGACGACTGGGCCGCCGGCGGCACCCTCTTCAGCGACCGGAACCCCTGACCCGGTCCCCAAATTGCACCGGCCGTTCCCGCATCGTAGGATTCCTTTTCGGTACGCCCGACTGCTCCGGTAGCGACGGGCGGAATACCTGATCAGCGACGAAACCCTCCTCAACGGGTCGGCCCGCGGGCCGACGCCTTGTTGTATCTAGCTACCAACCACCTCACGGGGAGCCGATGCGCGTAGCGGTGGACATAGGCGGTACCTTTACCGACGCGGTTGTCATCGACGACGGCGGCAATACCCGCACGGCCAAGGCCCTCACCACCCCGAAACACCTCTACGACGGAGTTCTCTCGGCGCTTGACCAACTCGGCGTCGATTGGACCCGGCTCGACTCCATCACCAACGGCACCACCGCCGGGCTGAACGCCTTTCTCGAACGCCGCGGTGCCCGGGTCGCGCTCCTCACCACCCGCGGATTCCGGGACGTCTACGAGCTGGGACGAGCCAACCGGCCGGACATGTACAACGTCCGCTACCGGCCACCCACTCCGCTGGTGCCTCGCCGGTCCATCTACGAGGTGGACGAGAGGATGGCACCGGACGGATCCGTGGTACTGGAGTTGGCAGAGGAGGCCATCCGTGAGTTGGCGCCCCGGCTGGCCCGGGACTACGACGCTGTGGCCGTCTGTTTTCTCCACTCCTACGCCAACCCCGCTCACGAGCACCGGGTGGCCGAGTTGCTCCGCTCGGTGGACCGCTCCCTCTCGGTTGTGTGCTCCTCGGACGTGGCCCCGGAGTGGCGCGAGTACGAACGGACCAGCACCACCGCCATCGCCGCCTACGTTGCGCCCATCGTCGATAGCTATCTCAAAGAGCTGGAGGAACAGACCGCCGATCGCGGCATGCGGGGATCGTTGCGCGTAATGCAGTCCAACGGCGGCGTGATGTCCGCCGGTTCCGCCCGGCGCAAGCCCATCCAGACCCTGTTCTCCGGACCGGTCGGGGGCACGATCGCCTGTCTGTCGGTGGCGAACGATCTGATCGAGGAAACGGCCGCAAGCCGGCTGATATGCGTGGACATGGGCGGAACGTCCTTCGACATGAGCCTGGTGGTGGACGGTCGGGCCGACGTCGAACTCGAGTCGGAGCTTCAGCGCCACCCCGTACTGGCGCCCACCGTAGCGATCCACACCATCGGCGCCGGAGGGGGAAGTATCGGCCACACCGCGGGCGGTGGGCTCCGGGTAGGCCCTCGTTCGGCGGGCGCCGTCCCCGGTCCCGCCTGCTACGGATCGGGAGGAACCGAACCGACCATCACGGATGCCAATCTCCATCTCGGACGGCTACCGGGCAGTACCCGCCTCGCCGGTGGCATCGCCATCGACAAGGCAGCCGCCGAACAGTCTCTGACGGCTGTGGCGAAGTCCCTCGGAATGGATGAACTGGGTCTGGCGGCCGGAATGGTCGCGGTCGCAGACTCCACGATGGCGAACGCCATCCGCGAGATCACGGTGATGCGCGGCATCGACCCGCGCGACTTCATCCTGGTGGCTTTCGGTGGGGCCGGGCCGCTCCATGCCACGTCGCTCGCTGACGAACTGGACCTCGACACGGTGGTGGTACCGGTCAATCCCGGCGTTCTCTCCGCCTACGGGATGCTCCAGACCGACACCCGTCACGACGCCGTCCAGAGCTTCTACGTGCGCGTGGCCGACCTAACCGATGAAGCTCTTGAGGCCGCCCTCTCGGACCTGGAGGAGCGAGCCCGGCTGATGGTGAAGGAAGACGGCTTCGACGACCAGGCCATCACGCTGGAACCGTCGGCCGATCTGCGCTACTCGGGCCAGGAGTACACGGTGACGCTCCCGCTCGATACGAGCAAGGGCATGAAGGCACTGATCGAAGGGGTGCCGGACCAGTTCGCGGAGGCCCACAACGTCCGGTACGGGCACAGCAACCCCGGTGAGGCGGTGGAGTTCGTCAACCTGCGGATGGCCGCCTTCGGCGCGATGACCCGCCCCCGCCCCCAGGCCCTCCCGGCCGGCGATATGCCGGCGGCGGCCGGCATCGAACGAACCTGGTTCGGAGACACCTGGTTCGAGACCCCTGTGTACCAGCGCGCCGGGCTGCCGGGAGCCGCGGAACTGGCCGGGCCGGCGATCGTCCTGGAGGACGCTTGTACCACACTGGTGCCGCCGAACTGGACCGCCCGGGTATCGGGGCACGGGCACCTCGTCCTGAATCGGTCGTAGGGCGATCATGTCAAGCCAGTCCTGCTCTACGATGAGGACACACCCCGACTCCGGTCCGAGCGGAACCGGGTATCCGCACACGAGCAATCCAGTCTTGGAGGTACGGAAACCATGAGAATCCAGGTCATCAACCCGATGGGGGTTGACGTGTACAACCCGATGGTCGAGCAGGCCATCGCAAGAGCCACCGCCCCTGATACCAAGGTCGAGGTCCGCTCCCTGATGGGCACCGGTGTCCCGGCCACCGCCTTCCTTCCGGCCCACTCGCTCATGATGAACCAGCTGCTCACCCAGGTAGAGACGGCGGAACGGGACGGGTTCGACGCGGTGGTGATCGCTTGCGCCGCCGACCCGGGCGTGGAGGACGCCAAGGACCTGGTCGACATCCCCGTGACCGGTCCGATGGAGGCGGCAGTGGCGGCAGGTCGCGCCTTCGGCCACCTGGCGGTGGTATGTCCCCGCATCGAGAGCGGCGAGGGTGAGAACCTTCCACAGAATGCCAACTGGGTGCGCCGCCTGATCCATCGGTACAGCGCCGAGTCCTTCTTCGCCGGGGTGATCTCGGCCCCGAGCGGCCATCCTCCGGCAGACGAGGTGAACCGGCTACTGGCCGAGGATCCGCCGGGCCTGCGGGCTGCGGTCCGGGCCGAGATGGAAGTCTCCGCCACAAGCACCGCGCTGGAGGCGGCGGAGCGGGCCTTCCACGAGTTGGACGCGGAAGTGATCTTCTTTGCCTGCACCCTCTGGTCGGGCCTGCTGGGCCCCATCCGCGAACAGGTTCCGGTGCGGGTGCTCGATCCGCTCATCACCCCTGTTCTCTACGCGGAGATGCTGGCCAGGACCGGGAACAACTAACAATCCAAGATCGATCGACCGCTCCCCGATGCCGAGTCTCGCTCCGTCACGGAACGGTCGAGCAACAAACCCAACAAGGGAGGAAAGCAAAATGAACTTGACGAGATCGGCTGTCCGGCTCCGCCTGATTGCCGTCTTCGCAGCGCTGGCGCTGGTAGTCGCGGCCTGTGGCTCGGACGATGCCGAGCCGGAGAGCACGCCTGCGACCACGGCCGCGCAAGCCACTACGGCCACGACGGCAGCGGCCGCCACCGAAGAGGCACCGGCCGAAGAGACAATGGAGGAGCCAGCCGAGGAGGCGCCCGCCGAAGAAACGATGATGGAAGAGCGCGTGCTCACCATCGGAGTACCCGGCGACATCGAAACCCTCGACCCGTGTTGCGCCAACTTCATCAGGGCCCACGAGGCTCTGCTGATGGTCTATGACGTTCCGGTCATCCACCCCATCGTGGAGCAGAACGGCGCCATGGTCGGAGACGCGGACAACCTGCTGCCCCGCTACTTCGAATCGTGGGAGGAGCATGACGACGGCCTGACCTTCACCATCAAGGTGCGGGAAGGCATGACCTTCGACGACGGCACTCCGATCACAGCCGAGACCGTCCGGTTCATGATCGACCGCAACCTCAACACCCCCGGTGGTGGCGCGTGGTTGCTCACCAACATCGCCTTCGTGACCAAGCCGCCGACGGTGATCGACGAGTACACCCTGGAGCTGGTGTCGGATCGGCGCAGCCCGATGGTGATGCAGTCCTTCTACATGTCCAGCTCAGCGGCGGTCGATCCCAACGTGGTGGCGGCCAACGCCACTGAAGACGATCCTTGGGCGACCGAGTACATGGCGCGCAACGCCGATAACCCCAGCGGTCCTTATCGCCTGGTCAGCCGGACGCCCGACGAGGAAGTCGTGTTCGAGGCCCGGGATAACTACTGGGGCGGCCGTCCCGCCTATGACAGGATCATCTGGAAGATCATTCCGTCGCCCGCCGAGCGGGTCCAGTTGCTCAAGGCCGGAGTGATCGACCTGGCGGTCGGTCTCGGGACCGAGGAGTTCAACGCCCTGGACGGATCCGAGGGCGTGAAGGTCGTTCGGGCGCCTTCCAAGAACATGGCATACGTCGGCATGAACAACTCGATCGCCCCCTTCGACGACGTGGCGGTCCGCCAAGCGGTCTCCTACGGCGTCGACTATGACGACATCCTCGAGAACGTCTACAAGGGCGACGCCCGCCGCCTCCACGGGGCCATCCCCAACGGATCGGCGGTCTCGCTGGGCGCCGAGGTCGGATACACGCAGGACATCGCCAAGGCGCAGGAGCTCCTCGGCTCCAGCAGCTACGACGGCGGAACGGTGACCCTGTCGATCGACTCCGCCAAGGCCGAGCACCAGCTGATCGCGGTCCGCGTCCAGTCGGCGCTGCGCGAGATCGGCATGGACATCGAGATCGAAACCCTCCAGTCGCCCGTGTTCGCGGAGCGCAAGGTGGGCAAGCAGCTGCAGATGTTCGTGGACGAGCTGCTGGCCTGGATCGACGACCCGAACTACCAGCTGTCCCTGACCCTGGAGTCCGGGGTGTTCGGCAACTACGCCGACTACTCCAACGCCCGGGTGGACGAGATCATCACGGACGGTTGGGCCGAGCAGGATCCTGCGGCCCGTCGAGCCATCTTCGAGGAGGCCCAGCGGCTGATCTCCGAGGATGCTCCGTGGGTCTTCCTGGCACAGCCGGACTTCAAGTTCGCCCTGAGGGAGGATGTTGACGGGTTCGTGCTGTACCCGAACGCCATCCCCCGCTTCGCCGACCTTTACCCGGCAGGCTGATAGAGGATCAAGGAGGGTGCTGAAAAAGATGGGGATGGGCTTCCCCGCGATGGACTGACCTGGGGTTTCGTACGACGATCGGGCCAACCGGACATTTTTCAGTACCCTCCTCCAAGAGGGTGCGCGGTATCCCATCCGCGCACCCTCTGAAGGCTTGAGCGTGTTTACGCTAAGCGCGTTCATTTGTCATCGCGGGTCCCGTGGTCGGTCTGTGGGGCGGCGGTGGGGTCTGGCGCCGCCAGCGGCGTCTATGGCAAGGATTTGCTGACGAAGGCGTACCCGCAGGGTACGTTGAGGAGGCAAGACGCAGCCAGAGGCGTCGATGGCGGTCCAGAGCACGCCGACCGCCACACAGACTGATCACGATCAAAGAAGAACCAACCGAGGAGAGGGTATGCACCTCGCCGTCTACGTGCTTCGCCGGCTGGCATACATGCTGGTGGCGCTATTCGGCGTTTCCCTGGTCGCCTTCGTGGTGACCAGGTTGCTACCCGGTAACCCTGCCTACATGATCGTGGGGGAAATGGCCGACGAGTCCACGGTGATAGCCGTCACCGAGCGACTCGGACTCAACCTCCCGATCCATGAGCAGTACTTTCGCTACATCCAGCAACTGGCGTCCGGCGACCTGGGCGACAGCTGGCGAACCCGCAATCCGGTCACCACCGACATCGGGTCCCGCTGGCCGGCCACCATTGAACTCGGCAGCGCGGCCCTGATCCTCGCTCTGGCCTGGTCTGTTCCGCTGGGGATCGTCTCGGCGTTGCGGAGGCATTCCATCTCTGATCGCCTCGCCAACGCATTGTCAGGCTTTGGAGTATCGATACCCGAGTTCTTCCTCGGCATGATCCTCCTGCTGGTGTTCTTTGCAACGCTGGAATGGGCGCCCCCCGCGCTCGGACGGACGCTCGGAGACGTCCCGCCGCACACGACCGGCCTGTACACCGTCGACGCCGTCCTGGCCGGCGACTGGGAGGCGTTCAAAGCTGCCGCGGTACAGATGATCCTGCCCGCAGTGACGCTGGCGGTGACGGTGGGAGCGCCCATGGTGAGGGTCACTCGCGGGTTCATGCGCGAGACGATGGCCTCCCATCACATCCGGTCCGCCAGGGCGCTGGGTGTACCGGAGCGATCCATCGTGCTCCGCCACGCGCTCCCCAACGTGCTGCTTCCCGTCTCCACTATGGGAGCGATCATGTACGGCTACCTGCTGGGCGGCACGGTACTCGTCGAGTTCGTGTTCGCCCGGCCCGGCATCGGCAAGTACGCCATCGACTCGATCAGCGAATCCGACTTCGCCCCGGTGCTCGCAGCCGTGCTGCTGAGCGCGCTCTCGTACCTGGTGGTGTACCTGGTCATGGACATCCTGCACTTCGTGATCGACCCGAGGACCAGGACATGACCGCACGGGCGATGCCGGACCGCATGACGTCGGCGCGCGGACGGTCGGGAAGGATGGTTCGCCAGGTGCTCCGCACGCCGGCCTATCTGTCCATGGCGATCATCGTGATGATCGCGCTCGTCGGGCCCTTTTTGGTGAATGATCCGCTGGACTTCCTGGGCGGAACCCTGACCGGGCCCTCGGCCGAGTTCTGGTTCGGGACCGACCAGTTCGGCAGGGACATCTTCGCCCGGGTGGTTCACGCCGCCCGCCTCGACCTCTGGGTCGGCCTGATCGCGGCCGCGCTGGCCGTCGTGGTGGGGATGCCCCTGGGCGCCCTGGGCGCGTACCGCGGAGGCGCCTTCGACGCGCTGCTGCTGCGAGTCTCGGAGTCGTTCCAAGCCTTCCCCACCCTGCTGCTGGCCCTCGGCATCGTGGCCGCACTGGGCCCCAGCATTCCCATCCTGATCATGGTCATCGCCATGGTGAACGTCCCCGTATACCTGCGCCTCACCCGGAGCGCCGTGAAACCCCTGGTCGACTCGGACTTCGTGCTGGCGGCGCGGTGCGCGGGCAAGAGCCAGGCCACCATCCTGAGGCGCCACATCCTGCCCAACGTGTCGGAGATCGTGTTCGCCCAGTTCTCGGTGAACGTGGCGTGGGCAATCCAGATTCTGGCCGCACTGAGCTTCGTCGGACTAGGCGTCAAGCTTCCGACCGCCGAGTGGGGCGCCATGGTGCGGGATGGCATCGACTACATGTACTACGGGCAGTGGTGGATTTCCCTCTTCCCGGGGCTGGCAATCCTGGCCACCGTCCTGACCCTCAACTACCTGTCCGACGAGATCAGGCACGGGAAGCGAGAGTCGATGGGAGTCCGATGACCGGCAGACCCGCCTCCCCGGCGACCGAGGCCCCTCCCCTCCTCGATATCGAGAACCTGACGGTCGGATTCCACACCGGCACGGAGGACGCGTCGATGCCGCTCCAGGGTGTGAACCTGCGGGTACCACACGCCAGCCGCATGTCGCTGGTCGGCGAGTCCGGATCGGGCAAGAGCCTCACCGCGTCCGCAGTGATCGGGATGCTGCCGGAGGGGGCGGAGATCCTGAGAGGTTCGATCCGGCTGGGCGGGGAGGACCTGATCGGCGCCCCGAAGCGGCGCCTGCGTGACCTGCGCGGCCGGCAGATCGCCATCATGTTCCAGAACCCCAGAGCGTCCCTCAACCCGGTCCTGACCGTCGGAGGCCAGATCGCGGAGGTCATCCGCACCCACTCCGACGCCGGGCGCCGCGAGAGCCATCGCCGAGCCGTCGATCTGCTCGACCAGATGGGAGTTCCCGACGCCCGCCGGCGGGCCGGCGACTACGTCCACCAGTACTCGGGCGGGATGGCGCAGCGGGCCGCTCTCGCCATGGCACTTTCCTGCCAGCCCGATCTCCTCATCGCCGACGAACCCACCACCGGGCTAGACGCCACTCTCCAGCAACAGGTGCTCGAGTTGGTGGTGGAACAGGTGTCTGACCGGGGCGCCTCACTGCTGCTGATCACCCACGACATCGCCATCGCCCGCCAGACCTGTGAGCGCACCGCGGTGATGTACGCGGGAAGGGTCATGGAGAGCGGACCGACCGCCTCGGTGACCTCCTCACCCGCCAATCCATATACCACGGCATTGCTGAGGGCCTTCGCCACCGTGGACGAGGGCCGCATGTACGCCATCCCCGGGACCGTTCCGACCCTATTCGGGCCGCTCGCGGAGTGTCCCTTCGCCAGCCGCTGTCCGGAGGCCGGCGATGTGTGCCGCGACGGCGTGCCGGAGCTCCGAGCCATCGAAGATCGGGAAGTGGCATGCGTGAAAGCGTGACCTCTCCGGTCCTCGAAGTTCGTGACCTGGTCAAGGACTACGTGTCCCGCGACGCCAAGCTCCGCCAGCGGGTGGTGAGAGCGGTGGACGGCGTCAGCTTCCAGGTCTGGCCTTCCGAGACCTTCGCCATCGTCGGCGAGTCGGGCTCGGGCAAGTCAACGGTCGGCCGGGTGATCCTCAAGCTGACCGACGCCACCGAGGGTCATGTGTCCCTACTGGGCGAGGACATCCTGGATCTGGGTGAGAAGCAGTTCCGGCCTATGCGAAGAAACCTGCAGATGGTGTTCCAGGATCCGCTGGCGGCCTTCGACCCGAGAGCGACGATCCGGTCGAGCCTCCGCGAGTTCGCCGAGTTCGGAGGCGAGCGCACGCGCTCCCAGCAGGATGAGGCCATCGAAGACGCCATCCGCAACGTCGGGCTGTCTCCCGAGATCGCCGGCCGGCGACCGGCCGAGGTCAGCGGGGGCCAGCTTCAGAGGCTGAGCGTGGCGCGCTCGTTGCTGGTCGAGCCCCGGCTGCTCTTCCTGGACGAACCCACCTCCTCGCTGGATGTGTCCATCCGGGGCCAGATCGTCAACCTGCTCACCAGCCTCCAGGAGACGGACCAACTGGCCTACCTGCTGGTGGCCCACGACCTCCGGGTGGTCTACGCCATGGCCCACCGGGTGGCGGTGATGTACCTCGGCCAGTTCGTCGAGATCGGTACCCGGGATCAGGTCTACCGGGAGGCTGCCCACCCCTACACCCGCGGCCTGCTGGAAGCGGCCCAACTCGAGGAACCGGGGCACGTCGGGGAGCCCGTACGCCTGTCGGGAGAGATCAGCACCGACCACCTCGCCTCGCCCGGATGCCGCCTCATGCCGAGATGCCCCTTCACGGAGCCGAAATGCTCCGAACCCCAGCCGTTGCGCGAGACCCGGGCCGGACAGCTGGTCCGGTGCTGGAAGGCTGTCGAAGCGCCCGTTTCCATAGGATTACCCGAGCCGCCCTCGCCGGGCGATAGGAGTTAGAACATGCACGTAGATCCGGTCACCGTCGAGGTGATCCGCAACGCCTTCATCTCGATCGCGTCCCAGATGAACAACAACCTGGCCCGCTCCGCGTACACCCCCATCATCTACGAGATGAAGGACTGCTCGGTCGGCCTCTTCGATGCCCGCGGCAACCTGCTCGGGCAGGCGCCCGGGTTGCCCATCTTCCTCGGGAGTCTGGAAGCCGCCATCGACGCTACGCTCGAGCATCTGGGCGGCGCGGAGACCTGCAGGCCCGGTGATGTCTACGCGGTCAACGACAGCTACATGGTGGGCAGCCACCTGAACGACGTCAACGTGATCTCGCCCATATTCCACGGCGGGAAGTTGGTTGGGTTCGGCGCCACCAAGGCCCACTGGTTGGACATCGGCGCCAAGGACCCCGGCCAGGCTATGGACTCCACCTCCATCTATCAGGAGGGCTACCGGATCGCGCCCGTCCACCTCTACCGGGAGGGCAAGCCCGAACGCGGGATGCTCGACTTCCTGACCCGCAACAGCCGCCTGCCTCGCTCGATCTGGGGTGACATGCACGCCCAGATCGCCGCCTGCCGGACCGGCGAGCGCGGGCTAGCCGAACTGATCGACCGCTTCGGGCTGGAAACGGTGACAGCTGCCGCCGAAGTCATCTTCGACCAGTGCGAACGCCTCGATCGCGAGGCGGTGGCATCCATCCCCGACGGGGTGTACGAGACCGACGGAGAGATGGACAGCTGGGGACCGGGCGGCGATCCGGTGTATGTCAAGGTGGTGGTGACGGTGGAGGGCGAGGAGATCAGGGTCGACCTGGACGGGTCGGCGCCGATGACTCCCGGATGCCTGAACTGCGGGTTGGCCCAGACCGAGGCGGCGGCCAATCTGGCCTTCAAGATGCTGATCAACTCCGACGTCCCGGTCACCGCCGGCACATTCCGCAACCTCACGCTGAGCGCTCCGGAGGCTTCGGTGTTCGACGCCCGGGAGCCGGCGGCCTGCCAGTACTACTACCCCCACCTCGGGATGATGATCGACCTTTTCATACGGGCGCTGGCACCGGCGGTTCCCGACCGGGTGGTGGCCGGCCAGGCCGCCGACCCGATGAACGTGCTGTTCAGCGGCCCCAACCCCCGGACCGGCGAGGACTTCGTAGTGGGAGAGGCCACCGCGGTCGGATGGGGCGCCTACCAGGGAGGCGACGGCACCAACGGGCTCATCAACTACGGCGGCGGCGACCTCAAGAACATCCCGGTCGAGGTCATGGAGTCCCGCTACCCGATCCGGGTCCACCAGTACTCGGTGTGGCCCGATTCGGGCGGTCGGGGCCGGTGGCGGGGCGGCCTCGGAGTGCTCCGGGATTACGAGGTGCTGGCCGACGACATCACCGTCTCCACCTGGTTCGAACGCACCAGAACGCCCGCCTGGGGATTGTTCGGCGGTGAGGATGGGGCGGCCACCGCCGTCACGCTGACCGTGGACGGGGAGACGGTCCCCCTGCTCAAGGCCAACCAGATACCGGCACCTAAGGGTTCGCAGCTTCATGTGGCCACCGGAGGCGGGGGTGGCTACGGAACCCCTGACGAGCGCGATCCCGAGTTGGCTACCGAGGACCTGATCGACGGGTACGCAACCGGATAATGTCCGGCGCCCACGCACCGACACCTCCCCTCCGGATCCGGGGAGTCTCCTGGCTCGACACCGCCACCGGCGAGTCGCAGGTGCGTGACCTGTTCGTCCAGGACGGAGCCATCCTGGCCGCAGACAGCGGCGCGGGGAAGACCGTGGACGGTTCGGGCCTGCACGCAATGTTCGGCCTGTGGGATTGCCATGCCCACGCCGGTGGGCTCATGTACGACCCGGACGCCACCGGCTACTTCGAGGCGGCGCCGGACCGGACCATCAGAGCCGGGGAGAACTTCCGCCAGGCGACTGAGATGGGGGTCACCGGGGTGCGGTGCGTCGACGAGGCCGACGATCTCGACCTGGCATGGGGACGCGCCTACGCCGCCGGCACCACGCTCGGACCCCGCGTCACCGGAGCCGGGCGAGGAGTCCGCACAACGGGCGGCCACGGTACGGCCTTCCCGCGGGTCTACACCCAGATGGGCGCCGAGTTGGTAGTCGACGGTCCTGATGCGATGGCCCGCGCGGTGCGCAGGCAGGTGGAACGCGGGGCGCAGTGGATCAAGATCATGCTCACCGGCGGCCTGTACAGCCCGTTCGAAGCCGCCGACGAGGGCCAGTTCACCCAAGCGGAGCTAGCCACGCTGATGGAGGTGGCCAACCAGCGCCACATCCCGGTGGCGGCCCACTGCGGCGGCACCGAACCGGCTATCGCCTTCGCCGAGTTGGGCGGTCGCTCGATCGAGCACGGATACATGCTGGACGAACAGGCCGCCGAGGTGATGGCTCGCAACGGCACCTGGCTGGTGCCGACCGTAGGCGTGACCCACGACCAGGAGTACATCCAGAGCGAGGGGTGGCCCGAACACGCCGCCAACCGTTCCCGGGAGTTGATGCCGGTCCACGCCGCCGCCCTCCACGCCTGCATCGAGGCGGGGGTTCGGATCGCGGTGGGCGCCGACCTGAACCCGATCGGCCCCCGATTCCATCGGGAGCTCGAGATGCTGGAGAGAGCCGGCATGGACAGGCGGTCGGTCCTGCATGCTGCCTCGGTGGGCGGCCGGGCGCTCAACGGCTTCGGCGACTGCTCGACCCCCGACCCCGGCTCGGTCGCCGACCTGATCCTGGTCGAGGAGAACCCGATGTCGTCGCTGGAGACGCTACGGAAACCCGTCCTCGTGGTCACGCACGGTCGGGTGGTCTACAACCGCTGACTCCTAGGATCCTCCCGGTTCGGAGCGGCCGGCAGAGTTGCCACCCGCATTGTTTCCGGCACCGGTTCGCCGCGCCTGATACACTCGCTCGAAAGACAGCGCCGATTTGATCAGTCAGCTTGCGGGCGCTCTAGAAAACCAGCTAAAGCGACCGGGTGTTCCGCAGGAACAACGCATGGGGCCGCAGAAGCTGGGCGGCCCTTTCTCGTGAAAGGGCCCTTCGGGGCATCGGCATCCTGGCGGAAACGGAGGAGGCCGTGCCCTCATCGAGCCCAGCAGCAACCACCGCTTTCGGTCGATTGCTCTCGGAGTCGGCCATCCTGGTGGCCGACGGAGGCCTGGGTACCAGCCTGTTCGCGCTGGGAATGCCGCCGGGCGCCTGTCCCGAGTTGCTGAACGTGGAGAGTCCGGAGATGGTGATCGAGGCACAATCGGGCTTCCTCGAGGCGGGATGCGACATCGTCCTCACCAACACGTTCGGGGCCAACCGGCGACGGCTCGTCCTGCACGGACTCCAGGACCGGGTTACTGAACTGAACCTGGCAGCCGTGGCGCTGCTCCGGCAGTTGTCCGACCGGCTCGAACGACCCGTGGCGGTAGCAGGGAGCGTAGGACCGACCGGCGACCTACTAGCGCCCCTCGGACCGCTGCCGCACGACGCCGCCGTCGAGGTGTTCAGCGAGCAGATCGAGGCTCTGGTGCGGGGTGGCGTAGACGTGGTCTGGATCGAGACCATGTCGAGCCGGGAGGAGTTGGAAGCGGCGTACGAGGCTGCCCGATGTTTCCGGACGCCCGTCGTGGCCACGATGAGCTTCGATACCCACGGCCGGACCATGATGGGTTTCCGCCCCGAGCAGTTGGCAACCTGGAGCCGCGACCAGGCCGTCGTTCCGGCGGCGGTCGGGGCCAACTGTGGTGTGGGGGCCGGGGACGTCGTACTGGCCGTGAACGAGCTGGCCGAGGCGGACCCGGGAACGGCCATCGTGGCCAAGGCCAACTGCGGCCTGCCCGCCTACACCGAGGGACACCTGGCGTATCCGCATGGCCCGGAGACCATGCCCGCCTACGTTGATCTGGCGATCAGAGCGGGTGCACGCTTGATCGGCGCCTGCTGCGGGAGCGGCCCCCGACACATAGCCGCCATCAGGGAGGCAGTCGATTGCCGGCGTTCCTCCCGAATGAGGGTCACCCGCGAGGAGATCGCTCGCCGCCTACCCCATGCGGCGCGCTCAACTCCTTCCAACCCGGTCCGGCGAGTGCGCCGCCGGGTCGCCAGGGGCTGACCCGTTCGACAAGCACCAGCCGGGCCGGAGGAGGACGCCGACCGGTAACGATCGCCTCACGGTGGGCGGGCGCTCTGCATGAGTATGGCCGGCCATCAGGCGTAGAATCCCCACCTGATGCTCGTAGAGAATCTCCGGGTCCCCAGGCTCGCGACCGGTTAGGCAGGATCAGTATCATCGAATCGTTCCTTACCCACCCGATCGCTGCTGACGACGTGTTCGAGGAGCCTTGCCACAAGCCTCACCTTCCCGGATTCGGTTGGGATCGTCGGATTTCCGATCCCCCTCCCAGGAGAAAGGCGAGCCGCGTCCTGTGGTGACAATGACCGGTGGCGAAGCGCTTGTGAAGTCTCTCGTCAATGAGGGTGTCGAGGTCGTATTCGGGATACCGGGGATACAGGTCTACGGCATCATCGCCGCGCTGCGGGACGAGCCTGGCATCCGACTGATCACGACCCGGCACGAGCAGGCTACGACGTTCATGGCGGACGGTTACGCGCGCTCCTCCGGAAGGCCGGGGGTAGCCCTCGTCGTACCGGGGGCGGGTCTTTACAACGCGGCGTCCGGCTTGACCAATGCGTTCGCGCGCTCGTCACCGGTACTTCTCATCGCAGGGCAGATCCCGCGCGGCGCGGTTGGCAAGAATCTCGGGGCCGTCCATGAGGTCACGGACCAGCCCGGAACCGTGCGGTCGGTGACCAAGTGGCAAGGACAGGCGTCCAGACCTCGGGACGTACCTGATGCGGTGTTCGAAGCGTTCAGGCAGATGCGAACAGGCCGTCCGCGTCCCGTCCTGATCGAGATCCCACCAGAGGCCGGCGTGGAGCGAGAAGAAGTCCAGCTGCGGAACCCGGCCCGCATCTCACGCATCGTGCCGAGTCGGGAACACCTCGAGGAGGCCGCCAGAGTCATCGGCGCGTCACGGACACCGCTGATACTCGCAGGTGGGGGCGTGGCGCGCTCGGACGCGGAGGAAGCCCTGATCAGGCTCGTAGAGGCGACAAACATCCCGGTGGTCACGTCCAGCGGCGGCAAGGGATCCATTCCGGATCGTCATCCTCTCTCGTATGGCTCGTGCTTCAGTCCCCGGGGCGAGCGGCAGGAGATGAACCAGCTCTACGAGGTGATGCAATCCGCCGATGTCATCGTGGGAATCGGGACACGATTCTCGCTGGGCAATCCGGCCGGTGAGTCATCCATACTGGTGAACATCAACATCGACGACAGCGAGCTAACCAGAGTCCAGTCCAGCACCATCCCTCTGCACGGTGACGCCAGAGCGACTATCGAAGCGCTGCTCCCGCTCGTTGTCGAGGCCACAGCGGGAAACCGTCCCTCACCCGCCGAGGCGGTCGCCGCGGCCCGTAACCTCATCGCCTACTACGACATCCGGCTCAAGGAACCTCAATACGCCGTACTCGAAGCTATGCAGGCCGGCATTCCCGAGGACACGTTCGTCGCATGGGATGTCACGCAGTTTGGCTACTACGCCCGTACCCACTACAAGGTGAATCATCCGAAGACGTACATAGACTCCGGCTATTCGTTCAACCTTGGCTACGCCTTCCCGACGGCTCTGGGCGTGAAGGTCGCACAGCCGGACCGCCCCGTGGTCTGCGTGACCGGCGACGGCGGCTTCATGTTCAACTCATCCGAACTGTCCACGGCAGTCAAGTACGGTGTCAATGTGGTGACGGTCGTCTTCAGAAACGACTCCTACGGCAACGTTGCCCGCGACCTGGACGAGGCGTTCGGCGGCGCCTACGGGACCGACCTGCACAACCCGGACTTCGTCAAGTTCGCCGAGTCGTTCGGTGCGGAAGGCATGAGGGCAAAGAACCCCCTTGATCTGGAGCGGCTGATCCCTCTCGCGCTCGAGCACGATGCGCCGGTGGTCATCGACGTGCCCTTCGGGGACATGCCGATACCCCGTGCACCGCAGTTCGCGCCCGTTTACAACCTGCCCTGGACGATGCCCCAGGACGGACTGATCGAGTCCTAGTGTCCTGACTCCCCGGTCCGCGAGGTCATGGGTCTGGGTTAGGTACGTGCCGGGTCCCGTACCGTTCTGATCGTGCACGCCACGGGTCCTCGGGTACATGTCCTCGCGCCTGCCGATCTCAGGCAACTCTTGAACGCACGTCGGCCAACCAGGCATCGGCCTGGTCACGAGTGGTGCCATCCGGCACGCCGGCCAGCAACAGGTACCCGTCCTCGTCAACATACGAAGCGTCGACATTCTCGCGCAAGGCCCGGCCAGCCGGATTGTCTGCCTGGCCGACCGAGTCCGCCGGGTAGGAACCGAGGAACTTGACGCTGGCCGCTCTCATCTGCAGACTGCGCAAGGCATTGCCCAGCGCTTCGTCCATCACATGGCCCTCGCAATCGATAACGAAACAGTACCTTCCGATACTCTCCATGGTCGGGCGGCTCTGCAAACTCGTGATGTTGATGGACCGGGCGACGAATTCTCCGAGTATGCCCACCAACGACCCGGGCGCGTCAGCGCGCTGGTACACGACCAGGCTGGTCTTGTCCCGCCCGGTCGGCGGGGGAACGGAATCGCGACCCACCAGCGCGAACCGTGTCCTGTTGCCGCGCCTGTCCGCGATATCCCCCGCCAGCACTTCCAGCCCGTAGACTCGGGCGGCCCGCTCCGGAGCGATCACCGCAGTGTCCAAGCTCCCCGAGGCAACCAGATCACGCGCCGCGTCAGCGGTCGAGCTGGCTGCCACGATCACGACGGCGGGCAGGTGCCGGACAAGGAACTTGCCACACTGGGCAGACGCGACGGGGTAAGAGCGAACGTACTTCACCTCGTCGAGCTTCGTGCCGGGCAACGCCATCAACATCAGGCGGACATCGATTGTCACCTCACGCTGGATCAACAGGGTACCGAATGCAAGGGCATCGATGCTGGCGGTGACCGCCCCCTCGATCATGTTCTCGATCGGGACCAACCCGAGGTCCACACCGCCCGACTCCACGGACTCCAGCACTTCGAACATGGAGTTGAAGGGCTGATGGCGCATGCCAGCCAGATCCTCCTGGGATACCAGCGCCTCCTCCGTGAAGGTACCTGGCGGTCCCAGGAAGCCCACCGAGCGTCGACGTGTTGACATCAAGACCGCAAGAAACGACGCCGGCGCGTTCCGATTGGGTGGCAACGGAGCATCATGTACCCGCCTGTAGCCCGACACATCTCAGAGCCTCATGACGGCCCTAACGCCAGGCTGGCCGTGCACAGAAGGCCACCCAACTATATAACCCTTCACACCAACGACAAGACACACGGCAGCGGCCGTCCTCGACGGGCTACGGAGGCACAGTCGGGGCGCCTCGCGACATCGCGCGTTGGCGGGGAGTCGGGAATCTAGACTTGTGCCCGGTATGAGCACCATCGTATTCGACCACCGCGCCCGGCGTCTCGCCCTTGACGCCGTGCTCGACGAGGCGGGAGTCGATCTTGTCTGGCTCCCGATCGGGGCCGACCTCGAATACCTGACCGGGATCCAGCGGCGGGTACCCACCTTCGGTGACGTCAACTACGCACACGGGTGGGTGGCCGGAGCCTTCCTGGCGCCCGGCCGGGATCCCGCTTTCATCCTCCCCCGCAACTACGTCGAGTTCGACCTCCCCGACGGAGTTCCGGGCGAGGTGGTGAGCGTGAGCGAGATGGACGATGGCCACGCCCTGTTCTCCCGCGTCGCCCGGTCCTTCCCTACGCCCGCAACTCTGGCGGTGGGCGCCCGGACCTGGGCATCGGCCACGATGAACCTCCTGGAGGAACTCCAGAATCCGCAGTTGGCCAACGCCAGCCGCCTGGTCAACAGGCTGAGGCGGATCAAGACTCCCGACGAGCTGGATTTGTTACGCCGGGCCTGCCATGTGGCCGACGGAGCGATGGCAGCAACCAAGGCCCGCATCTCGAGCGGCGTCACCGAGTTGGAACTGGCCGAGGAGGTGAACTACCACCTGCTCCGCCTCGGCTCCCGTACCTGGTCGTTCGACACCGCGGTGTGGGGAATGGGTCCGGGAGACGACCGGGACGCCAACGTCCGGCTCTCCCAGCAGGAGGTTCGCCAGGGTGTGGGTTTGTCCTTCGATTTCGGCGCGGTGGTCCAGGGCTACTGCTCGGACTTCGGACGGACCGTCCGGATCGGCGAGCCGGACGATGAGTACCGCCGCGTGTACGAGGTGGTCATGGCCGCCCAGCAAGCAGGCATGAAGGCGGCCCGGCCCGGCGTCAAGGCCTCAGAGGTGCACCGGGCGACCCGGCAGGTGATCGTGGACGCCGGATACGGGGACTGGTTCCGCCACCGGACAGGCCACTGCATCGGCCTCGACGTCCACGAGGAGCCCTTCATCTCACCGGAGGACGACACCCCCCTGGAGGCGGGCATGACATTCACCATCGAGCCCTCGGTCTTCTGGCCGGGCCGGGTGGGAGTCCGGGTGGAGGACATCATCCTCTGCACCGAGAATGGCGGCGTCAAGCTCAACGAGCACCCCACCACCCTGTCAGTCCGCGACTAGCCCGATCGGGATCGAGCACCCCGGACTTCGGTAGCGGTAGCGGTCAGCCGGGTACGGCGGCGTACCAGGGGTCAATCCGTTGATCGATAATCTCCTGGCGCTGGTCGGCCGGGAGGAAGGCGCTCTCAATGGCGTTGATGGTCAGCCGGCGCACCTCGGGCCAGGACCATCCGAAGGCTTGGCAACACCGGTCGAGCTCGCCCGTTAGGGAGATGCCGCTCATGAGGCGGTTGTCGGTGTTCACGGTGACACGGAAGCCGAGGCCGAAGAGCCTGCCGATCGGGTGGGTGTCGATCGAGCCCGCCGCGCCGATGTGCACGTTGGAAGTCGGGCATTGTTCGAGCGGGACTTGCCTTTCGAGAAGCTCGGCGGCGAGCGGGCCCAGGGCGCCGTCCTCCCCGATGTCGTCCACAATCCTGATCCCATGGCCGATCCGCCGGGCACCGCAGGTGTGCACGGCGTCCCGAATCGAGTCGAGGCCGTCCGCCTCGCCGGCGTGGATGGTGTAGGGCATTCCCGCCCGGCGGAGGAGATCGAATGCCGCCAGGTGGTCGGAGGGCGGGTTACCGGCCTCAGCGCCCGCAATGTCGAACCCGACCACTCCACGATCCCGATGCCGGAGTGCGGCCTGCGCGGCCTCGAGGCCGCGGGAACCAGTCCTCATGGCGCAGAGAAGCAGGCCGATCCGGATGCCACGACCCTCGCTCCCGTCCCGGAACCCGGCCAGCGCTGCTTCTACCACCTCGTCGAGCGACAAGCCGCCCCGGGTATTCAGCTCCGGGGCGAACCTGACCTCGGCATACACCACACCATCGTCCGCAAGATCCTGGGCGCATTCGGCCGCCACCCGGTACACGGCCGGACCCGTCTGCATGACACCCAGGGTGTGGCGGAACATCTCCAGGTAGAGCTCCAGGCTACGGCGGCGGGCGCCTTCCTGGATCCGGGCTGTCAACTCCTCCGGGTCGTGGGTCGGAAGGTCCCGGTAGCCGGTCTCCTCGGCGATCTCGACCATGGTGGAGGCTCGCAACCCGCCGTCCAGGTGGTCATGCAGCACCGCCTTCGGCGCCTGGCGCAGCCGGTCGACACTCGGACTAGCACCGGCTAGGGGCTGTTCTGCAGGCATCTGCCGAGAATACCGGCGAGAGGTCGGCCTAGGAGCCTCTCGAAGCGAGGTCGGCTAGCCGGCATCCTGGGTCTGGACCACATGCTGCGGAGGGCCGTCCGGTCTGACGAAACGCCCGCCGCTCTCCCCCTTCACCCGGCCCGCCTCGAATACAGTGCGTCCTCGCGAGAGGGTGGTGAGCACCTTGCCCTTGAGCTTCATGCCGTCGTAGGCGCGGCCGCTGCCGCCCGAACGGGCCAGGAACTCGGACGAACGGACCGTGCGCGTGGCCTCGGGATCCACCAGTACCAGGTCGGCCTCAGATCCGGGCGAGATGGTGCCCTTGCGCGGGTAGATACCGTACAGCTTGGCCGGGTTGGCGGTCATCACCTCCACCGCCCTGGCGAGCGGTAGGCGCCCGGTCAGTCCGGCATCCAGCATCGCCGGGACCAGCATCTCGAGGGAGGGAATCCCCTGCCCGGACTCGGCATAGGACGCAGCCGACTTCTCCTCCGGTGTGAAGGGAGCATGGTCGGACGCCACCACCGACAGCGAGCCTTCAACCAGAGCCTCCCACAGGTAGGCGGCATCCGCCTCCGGGCGGAGGGGAGGGCCAACCTTCACGAAGTTGCCGAACTCGGGAATCGCCGACTCGTCGAGCAGCAGGTAGTGGGGGCACGACTCGGCGGAGAGGTCCACCCCCAGCGCCTGGGCCGCCTGGACCTCTTCCATGGCCAGGCGGGAGGTGATATGGACGATGTGGGTTGGTGTGCCTAGGTCGCGGGCGATGGTCGCCACCAGGCCCACCGCCGCCGCCTCGACCAGCGGTGGGCGGGCCGGGTGCCCGAACCGGTCCTCGTCCTGGCGGAACCGCACGATGAACTGCTGGCTCTCCGCATGAACGGCGCTTCTCAGGCCGGTGGCGCCGACCGTGCGGAGGCAATCGTAGATCTCCTCGGGCGCTCCGGCGCAGAGACCCTCGAATTCGTCGATTCGCTCCGGCGGCGGATGGTGGGTGAACAGTTTGAACCCGATCGCCCCACATTCGGCCATCGCCTCCGCCCGGGCCGGATCGCTGAATCCTGCCCCCGAGTAGAGGGCGAAATCGACCAGGCTCTCGGCCTCCCCCAACTCGCGGCGGAGCTCGAAGGCCTCCGGAGTGCTGCACGGCGGATTGGAGATCGGCATCTCGAACAGAGTGGTCACCCCGGACGATGCTGCCGCCCTCGACTCGGAGCCGAAAGTGGCCCGCTCCGGATGGCTGGGTGCCCGGCAGTGGAAGTGGGCATCCACCGCGCCGGGAATGACCAGCAACCCTGAGGCATTTATCTCCCTGCGAGCCGGGCCGAGGCCCCCCTGAGGGGCGACCTCGACGATGAGATCCCCGGACAAGCCGACATCGGCCGGGCGGGAACGGCCGTCGCTGACCACCGTTCCCCCCACGATCCTCAGATCGAGCATCGGTCAGCTCCGGCCGTCAGGCAACCTGAGCCCTAGGCCCGCCGATATCCGATCTCGGGTCCGGGGCCCCAGCGAGTGCCCATGCCCTCGATGTCACGCCCGACCTGAAGGTAACCCCCGTCGGACGAGAAGGCCATCTGGCCGCGCACGAAGACCCGCTTGACGTCCTTCATATGGTCAAGAGAGGCCAGCGGATCGCCACCCACGGCGACCACGTCGGCGGTCTTGCCAGCTTCGAGGCTGCCCAACTGGTCCTCGAGGCCCAGCAGCTTGATACCGCGGCGGGTGATCGAGTTGAGCGCGTCGAGGTTGTCCGGGCACACCCCGACCTCGACCATGAACTTGAGTTCCTCGGCAATGGCGTAGTGCGGGACCACCGGGCTTCCGGCGTCGGTGCCGAACACGATCGGGATCCCTGCCCGGGCGGCGGCCGCGTTGCCGGCGAACCTGGTCTTGTCGGCCATTTGGTCCTTGCGGCGCTCCACATCCGACTCGGTCATCCCGAAGTCCCGCCCGAACTTCACCTGCTGGACCAGCGGCGAGAAGGTGGTGACGATGGGGGTGCCCTTCTCGACCATCTTGTCGATGGTCTCCTGGGTCATCGACCCGCCGTGCTCGACGCAGTCCACGCCGGCGTCCACCACCCGGGAGATGGCCTCGTCGAAGGTGGCGTGGGCGGTGACCTTCATCCCGTTCTGGTGCGCCTCCTCCACCATCGCGCGCAGTTCGTCCATGGTGAACTGCACCTCTTCGTGCGAACCCATGATCTTGATCCACTGCGCGCCGGCCTTGAACTGCTCGCGGATGGCCTTCCGCACCCCGTAGATGCCATCGGCTTCACGGCAGCACCACCAGGTGTGGCCGCCGGTGGTGCAGATCGCCCGGCCGTTCGGGAACAGGCGGATCCACGGCGCCCACCCGTTGTCGATGGCCGTCTTGGCGTCGATGTTGGCGTTGTTCATGCCCAGGTCACGGATGGTGGTCACCCCGGCCGAGAGGGTGCGGTGGATGTTCATCACCGCTTTCATGGCGTTGACGGCCGGCGACTCGTAGGCCTGCATCTCGAGGTCATGCGTACCGTCCCAACCCAGGTGAACATGACAGTTCACGAGGCCGGGCAGCAGGTACATACCGGAGACATCCACCACGTTGTCGCCATTTGCGGCTGCGGCAGCGCCCACCGAGGCGATCTGCTCGCCTTCGATGACCAGGTCCTGTTGCGTGGAGGCGCCACCGTCGAGGTTGACGACCACTCCGCCTTTGAGAATTGTGCGCACGGTTGGTTCCTTTCTGGGTCCGATCAGATCTTTCCGAGCCGGCGTAGGGCAGTGCCCACCGCGGCCAGGTTGGTGAGGCTCAACTCCGAATAGTTACGGGAGATCATCACACCTTCCGCTCCCCCGTCGAACGAGGCTTCCACCATCGCTTCGCAGTCGGCGGCTGAGATGTCCCGGGCCACAGTCTCCACGCCGAGACCGATGCCGGGGTACACGGCCACTTCCGGGCCGACCGCCTCCACGTAGCGACGGGTGAAGTCGGCCACATACTGCGGGCTGAATCCCGTGGGAGGCAGATCCTCGAAGGGCGCCTCGTCCAGGCCGAGAATTTTGTACAGGATGGGCGTCCACTCCGATGGACTGGCGTCGCCGAGGATGGTCTGGCACAGGTTGGTCACGAACTTGGCGAACCTCGCCCCGCCCGGTGCGTTGTAGAACACGGGCTTCAGCCAGTCGGCGTAGAGCTTGTACTCGGCCGGATCGTGCGCAGCCCGGAGCAAGGGGTTGAAGGTGTTGATCATCTGCCAGATCCCGAATCCCACCTGGTAGTCGTCCCCGAAGAACCGGACCAGGCCCGAAATCTCCCGGTAGAGATCCTTGTGTCCGTCCCACCACAGCTTCTGCCACTGCGAGACCTCGGGGTACTCGAACAGGTGTCGGAGGAAGGTGATCAGCTTCCCGTCTCGGGGCTGGTGGCCGGCCCGAACGGCGCTGAGGTAGTCGCTGATCTTGCGATATCCCTCGGCGGCCCGCCCGGCGTCGATGCCGCGGCGGTGGGCCTCCGCCCGGCAATGCACGCAGAAGCAGGTGGGAACCTCGTCGCTGACGATCATCGACGATAGGGGATCTTCACGTTCTATTCCCCAGAGCATCCCTGCCAGGTCATACTCGCTCAGCCAGTTGTCGATCACCCCGAACCACCAATTCCGGTAGTCGGGGTTGTACATGCAGGGCCGGCTGGCCTTGCGACCCCACGGGTCTATCTCAAGCACCTGGGCGAAGCCCGGCTGCCAGAGGGGCTTGGGATTGACGTGGGCGGTCTCGCAGTAGTAGGGGAATACGTCGATGCCCCGCTCTTGGGCGGCCGGGATGACATCGCCCAGGATGTCGAACCCCTCATAGAGGGGGTCCGGGGCGGTGAAGTCCTTGATCGAAGTGCCGTGGTAGTACCTCGGATCGGGAGGGAAGAAGGCCCCGCCCTGCAGGTGATCGGGCTCCTGGCCGCCGTGATCGGGGAAGTCGTTGCTTCCGGAACGCCCTGCGTTGCCCCGGGCCCAGGACAGGGCGGATATGAAGATGGCGTTCACCCCGGCCTTCTCCACGAAGATGTCGAGCGTCTCCTCGATTCCCTCGTCGATGAAGCTGATCCCACCGACCTGCATGCCGACAAAGGTTCGGTCGCTCATGGCGTGGCTCCATTCCGTCGGCGGATGACCCTTCCGGCGGAACCCAGCTCCAGGGCCACCGTGTCACCGGCAGGCGTTCCGGCGGTGTGGGGGGTCATCAGCAGGTTGGGGGTGTCCCGGAGAGGACTGTCGGGAAGGATGGGCTCCCACCAGAAGACATCGAGGGCGGCGCCGGCCAGGTGACCGCTGTGGAGGGCCGCCATCAGGGCGTCCTCATCGACCAGCCGGCCGCGGGCGGTGTTCACGAAGAACGACCCCTCGGGCATCCGGGCGAACTCGCGGGCGCCCATCATCTTCTCGGTCTCGGGAGTGAACTTGTTATGGAGCGAGACGCAGTGCGACTCCGCCAGCAACTCGTCGAACGGGAGGTAGCGGATGCCCATCTGCTGCTCCTCCTCGGGTGAGAACCGGTTGCGCTTGTAGTAGACGACATCCACCCCGAACGCCACCAGCATCCGGGCGGCCGCGCTGCCGATCTGGCCCACGCCCACCAGGCCCACGGTCTTGCCCAGCACGGCCTCGAACAGATCGAGGCCCACCCAGTTGTACGAATAGTTGAGCTGGTCGGTGACGAACGGCTCCATGCCGTCCACGATCACCCCGTCCATGAGACGGCGGTGGGCGGTCGGAAGCCGCTTGAACAGGGCCAGGATGCACATCACCGTGTGTTCCGCCACGCTGATGGGTCCGGGCGAGAGAACGGCTTCGGTCCACACCCCCATCGAATCGCAGGTCTCGCCGCATACGGCGCCGCCCCCGGAGTCGATGGTCACCACCCCGCGGAGCGAGGCAAGGCCGGCCAGATCGCCGTCGTCAAGACTCGCCTCCCGGATCACCAGGTAGTCCGCCTGTCCGATGGTCCCGGCGTCGAGGGCGTCGGTGAGCACCGTCGCGCCACCGGGAAGGGCCTTTTGGAGAGCGTCCACCTGGGCGGCCGTGAACTCCTCTACGAGGGCCACCTTGGGACCGCTCATCGGCCGCTCCGGCAGTCGTTCCAGAGCCGCCCGAAGCGTTCGAGGGCCTCGGCCAGCTGGTCCCTCGGCGCCAGGTAGGAAATGCGGATGTACTTCCGGGCGCCCTCGGCGAAGACGTTGCCCGGCGAGAACAGGACCCCGTAATCCACCGCCTTGTCGGCGAAGTCGACCGCGTCCATTCCCGAGCCGGAGATGTTGGCGAAGAAGTAGAACCCGCCCTTGGGCTCGCCGTAGGTGACACCCAACTCATCGAAAGCGTCCCGCATCATCGCCCGGCGCGCGTGGTACTCCTCCATCATCTCGGCCATGAAGTCCTGCGGCCCTTCCAGGGCGGCGAGGGCGCCGTGCTGGGAGGGCAGCGAGGTGGAGATGCTGAGGGAGTGGCGCGGCTCGGTGGCGGCCAGGATGTAGTCGGCCGGGCCGGCCATGTAACCCACCCGGAAACCGGTCATGCTGTAGGCCTTCGAGTAGCCGTTGATGGTGATGGTCCGGTCCCACATGTCGGGCAGGGTGGCGAAGGAGACATGCTCGAAGCCGTCGTACACCACCTTCTCGTAGAGCTCGTCGGAGATCACCACCAGGTCGGGGTGGGCCCGGACCACATCGGCGATGGCTGACAGCGTCTCGGCGGTTATCACCCCGGCGGTGGGATTGTTGGGGGTCACGAGCACCAGCAGCTTGGTGCGGTCGGTGATGGCCGCCTCGATGGCCTCGGGCTTGAGCTCGAAGTCCTCCTCCTCGACGGTATCCACGTAGACGATGGTCCCGCCCGCCATGATGATGTTGGCCGGATAGGCCATGTAGTGGGGGGTGGCGAGGAGCACCTCGTCGCCGGGATCGAGGAGCGTCTGGAGGCTGACCGCCATCGATTCCTGCGCCCCGGCGGTGACGAGGATCTCGGAGGCGGCGTCGTATTCGAGGTTGTTGTCCTCCTTGAACTTGCGCGCGATGGCTTCTCGGAGCTCGATCATCCCGCCCGGAGGCGTGTAGCCGACATGTCCGGTGTCCAGACATCGCTTGGCGGCTTCGATGATGTGCGACGGGGTCGGGATGTCCGGCTCTCCCCGCACCAGCCGGATGATGTCATCGCGGCCTTCCACCCTCCGCATGATCTGGAAGTAGGGCGACTCGTGGCCACCCCGGATCCGCAGGGTGCGTTCCGCCAGCCTTTGTCTGAGTGTGCTCTGGCTCATAGGGACTCCATGTTTGAGACTATCGGTTCGTTCGGATTCTGGACATCGGCGGGCGGCCCTTCAGCCACCCAACTCGGCGTAACGGCGCATGCCCTCCTCGATCCCCATCGGGTTCCATCCCAGCT
Source organism: Acidimicrobiia bacterium (assembly GCA_022827785.1). GTDB lineage: Bacteria > Actinomycetota > Acidimicrobiia > Spongiisociales > Spongiisociaceae > Spongiisocius. Next base: position 15,760 of record JAJEIM010000024.1, on the reverse strand, counting down.
CGGAGCGCGCCTTGTCGCACGAGATGGTGGTGGCCCGGTCGGGGGTGGCGTCGACCAGCATGTCGGCATCGCCGTCCACCACCACGCCGAACGCGGCCACCGCCGCATCCAGCACGTCCTGGAACGGGATCGGGTCGCCCGAGGAGAAGGCGAAGGCACGGCGGTCCATGTCGCCGGAGAAAAACCGATGGGCGCCCTCGGCGACGTCGTCCACGAACACCCAGTCGCAGCGGTCTTCGGCGCCGACAACACGAACCGGCACCCCGTCCAGGGCGGCGTCAGCCAGCTGCTTAGCCTGGGTGACGAACGGGCGGGTGTTGCGGAACTCCTCCGCGGGGCCGTACATGGAAGTCGGCCGGATGGCGCCGGCATCGAAACCGAACATATCGGAGTAGCGGAACAGCATGATCTCGGCGGCCAGCTTGGCCGAGCCGTAGAGAGAGAATCCCCCGTCCGCGTCCGCCTCGGTGAGCGTGACCTCCTCGAACTGGTTGTAGACGCCGGCCGAGGAGATGAAGAGGAACTTGCCCACGTTCTGGCAACGAGCGAACTCCATGGCATTTAGGGTGCCGATGAGGTTGACGTTCACGAGGCTGGAGGGGTCTTCCTTGGTCTCCTGGATGCTCGGGGTGAGGGCGGCGGCGTGGACGATGGCGTCGACTTCCCCCGTAACCTCGGTGGACCAGGCGGCCGGATCGGCCACGTCCAGAACCACGTACTCGAACCGGTCGGCAGGGGTGTCCGACCGGGGTGCGAACTCGCCGGGCGGGAGGATGTCCGCCGCTACTACGTGCTCGCCGCCCAGTGCGAAGGCCCGGACCAGTGCCCGCCCGAAGAACCCGGCCGCGCCGGTGATCAATACTCTCATCTCGACCTGCTGCTCCCTTCCCCCGCGCTCGCGCGCAGGCTCACACAATTGCTGTCGGTCTGCCTCCGGGCTCGGGTGTCACTGACAGTGAACTCGGGTCGGCCTGACGATGTTAGTGGTCTGTCTGTGAAACAACCTGGCGTGGTCTGGCTGCCATCGGCGCCCCGTCGCTGCGTTCCGCTTCCTCAACGTACCCGGCGGGTACGCCTTCGTCAGCGGGCCTTGCGAGGAACACCGCTGCCGACGCCATACCACACCGCCATTCCACAGACAGACCACCAGTTGGACTCCTCCCGCCGCTCCGGGGATACGCCATAGCGCACCCGGCACTGAGGAGAGACGGCGACCCGAGCCGCCCGCCGGGCAGGAAACAGGCCGGACGATGCGCCCGACCTGCTCCGTCATTCGATCTACTACAGGTCGCACCTAGCGGTCTGTCTAGGCGTCGAGGACGATCCATTCATCGGTCTGGTCGACCATCCGGGTGCCGCCGTCGGCGCCGACCAGCACGTTGTCGGCGATGCTGATGCCGCCCAGCCGGGCGCCCGTCTCAGCATCCGAGAAACCGCCGACGGCCGGGTGGAGGTTGATCATCATGTTCTCCTCCATGATGCGGGGCTTGCCGGGTACCCATGGGGGCTCCAGCGAGTCGATGCCGATACCGTGGGCGGTGTAGGAGTTGGCATCCCTGGCGTCGTACCCGTACTTGTCGTAGACCCGATCGCGGGCGTCGAGGACGGTGTCGGAGTTCTCGCCGGCCTTCATCGCCTGGACGCAAGCCTCGAAGCTCTCGACCCGCATCTCCCAGAAGGCCTTCTGCTCATCGTTGGGAGGCTTGAAGCTGTACACCCGGCGAACCTCGACCCAGTAGCCGAGCGGCCCGCCCCACTCCAGGTCGATGACCATTACATCGTCCTTCTCGATCACTCCGCGGGTACCCGGACCGAAGCAGCGGAAGGGGGCACGTCCCATGAGGGCGATCCCTTCCATGCAGCCCAGCTGGCGGGCCAGCCGGTGGGCTTCGGACAGCACGTCCACCTCCTGAACGCCCGGGCGGATCTCCGCTTCGAGGGCGTTGAAGACCCGGCGCATGATGTTGCCGGTCTCGATGGTGGAGTCGATCTCCTCCTGGCTCTTGATGGCCCTCACGTCATCGAAGAGATCGGTGGCGTCCACCCAGTTGGCACCGGGGAGGGCACTCTTCATGCTGTTGTAATCAGCCACCGAGGTGATGTCGGCCAGACCGACGATCCCGATCGTGCCGGTGGCGAGACCATGGTCGGAGAGGATCGCCCCGATCTCGGTGCCGGCGTCGTCGGGCTGGCGGTAGTCGTTCAGCCACATTCCCTGCATGGCGTAGCCGGTGCCCCACAACGGATCCACCACGAAGCTGGCCTCGCCCTTCATCGGGAGGACCACGAAGCCACGACCGGCCCACTGGAAGATGTCGCTCACATACTGGACCCGTCCCCGCACGAACTCGTCGCCCCGGCTACAGATGACGAAGGCATCCATGCCGGCACCGGCCATGGCCTCCCGGAGCGCTGCGTAGCGGCGCGCTCGCTCGCCATCCGAGGTGATATGAGTTACGGGAACATGAGTCATTTGGTGGGCCTCCTTCGTCCTCTGGGCAGACCGTCGGACTCTACTAGTCGGCCCCCGACCGCCGAAACCCGTTGGGTGGTCGCAAGATCGTGAGATACACGGTCGCGTCCGCCCTCCACGGCGGCCAGTCGGTGGCTCGGACCATTTCGGTCGGATGGAGCGATCCGATATGCCGACACCGGCCGCGGCCGGGAGGAGGGAACTTCCTTGAGAATCCTCCTCGTCGTGGCGGATTTTCAAGGACAAGGCAGGGCCGTCTCGCGGTCTTGGCCGGGTGAACTGAACCTCCGTCCGTGGCGTGTGGTCTCTTGGGAGACCCGATCAATCCTCCCAGGCCAGGCTGCACACGTCGAAGGCCGCCATGGCATAGCCCAGCAGGGTGTAGTAGCCGACCAGGACGCTGAGCTCGACCACCGCCTCGGCGCCCAACTCGGACTCGACTCGGGCGAACGTCGATGCGGACAGGGACGAAGATCCACACAACTCGGCAACCATGTCCAGGATGGCGGCCTCTCTTGCCGCTAGGTCTCCGCCATCCCCGTCGAGGTATGCGATCGCCTCCGGGCCCACCCCTTCCCGGCGGGCCAGGTCGAGATGGGTGTCCCAGACGTACCGGCAGCCGTGGGACTGTCCGGTCGCCAGGATGGCCAACTCCCGATCGGCCCCGTCCAGGCCTGATTCGAAGCGGACCACATGCCCGAGCCGGGCGATGTGCTCCGCTTGTGCGGGCGCATGCAGCAGCACCTGGAAGGGCCTCACCAGCTCCCCCCTGCTTTCTGTGATCCAGTCGAACAGCCGAGCCTGCTCCGGGGCAAGCCCCTCCTTGCGGTCGATCAGCTCTATCCGCGCCATCTTCCCTCCGCGCCCTAGGTCACGCTTTGACGGACCGACCGTAGCGCCTCGGGCCGGGGGCCTCACCGCGGGTGACCGGCGGGTAGACTCGCCGCCGATGGACGGACCGAACCGCCGAGATGGTTGCTGAGCCCGATCGCGTCCGCATCCTCCGGGACGATGAAGGAGCTCCTGAGCTTCCCATCGTCGAGCATGGGGGCCGCGCCTGGGTAGTGGTCTGGCCGGGCCTGGACGCCCATCTGCGTTCCATACACCACATCTCCCTGGAACCCGGCGGGCGAACCGTCCAGATGGAACATCCGATGGAGGCCGTCTACTACGCCATGTCCGGTGGCGTGGCGGCGTCGGACAACTCCTTCGACCGGCAGCTGGACCTCCCGACCGGGGCTATGGCACACATCGGACCCGACACTAGGTACGTGTTCGAGGCGGGCCCGGACGGCGCCGAGCTGATCGGTGGTCCCTGCCCAGCCGACGAGCGGCTCTACACCCACCTCGAATACGAGCGGCCACCCGGCCCACCGCAGCCCGACAGCGGGGTCAGGCTGGCGGCCCGGGGCGTCAGGATCTTCTACCGTGACCAGCCGACCGCAATCGTCCCGATGATCGCCAGGGATGCCCGCCTGATCGTCTGGGCAGGGGTCGGGGCCTACAGCGCCAACATGAATTACGTCGACATGCAGGCCGGAGAGCGCAACAAGGACCATGTCCATGTCGAGTCCGAGGACACCATCTACATCCTGGACGGCAAGGGCAGCATCGAGGACCTGACCAACGGTCTCCGCCTGGAGTTCGAGGCCGGGGACGTGGTTCACGTGCCGGTCGGGATCTGGCACGCGGTGTCGGGAGACCGCGACGATCACATCGAGAGCGTGGGCGGTCCGTGCCCGGCCGATTGGAACATGCTTCGCATAGCCGGGCTCATGCCGGACGGGCCGCTCGGCCAGGAACAGGAGTAACACGATGGTCAACAAGGTTTCGATAGGTCTGGTCCAGATCGGGGGCGAGCCCCTGGCGGTCGAGGAGAACCGCGACCTCACGACCCGATGGACGGAGAAAGCCTTCAACATGGGGGCGGACATCGTGGTGCTGCCCGAGATGATCATCCACGGATACGCCTTCGACTGGCGGGCGCTGGCCGAGACCGCCGAACCGGTGGACGGGCCGACCGTCAAGCAATGGACCTCCCTGGCGGCCGAGGCCAACGGGTACGTGGTCGGCGGGTTCTGCGAGCGGGACGGCGAGTCGCTGTACAACACGGCGGTCGCGGTAGGCCCGGACGGGACCATCCTCCACTACCGCAAGACCCACCTCTTCGCCAACGAGAAGATCGCCTTCCACGACGGCAACCTCGGATTCCCGGTGGCCCACACCCGGTTCGGAACGATCGGGCTGTGCGTCTGCTACGACCTCCGGTTCTTGGAGGTGGTGCGGCTGATGGCCCTGAAGGGCGCAGACCTGATCTGCGTCCCGACCGCCTGGCTGCCCGGCTACGACAAGGAACGCTGGGACGCGGAAGGAATGTGTCCCCAGGGCAAGGGGGCGGTCCTCCAGGCCAACCTATCCCAGGTCTACATCGCCTGCGCCTCCCAGGCCGGGCGTCACGGGGAGTTCGACTTCCTCGGCTCGTCGATCCTGGTAGACCCCTACGGCAAGCTGGCCTCCGGGCCGTTGCCCGGCTCGGAGGACGCCATCAGCGTCACCGAGGTCGATCTGGGCGCAGCCAAGCGCGCCCAGGTTCGGGGCGAGTTGATCGCTCCGAGGGCGGACCGCCGGACCGATCTCTACGGGATCTGGGAAGACGGTCTGCGGTACTAGCCGGAGGCGGACCGGGCCGTGTACCCGCTCTCTACCATCCATCCAAATACCGACATCGGAGGTAAACCGAAATGAAGCTCGTCGATCTCTCCCACCCGATCAACATCCACACGCCGGGCTGGGTCGGATATCCCGGATCCAAGATCTATTACACCCAGACCCTGCAGACCAACCGGGTGGTGTCACAGAGGATCGAGTCTTCGCTGCATGTGGGAACCCACCTCGACGGTCCGATGCACATGGCCGACGGGGGCGGCGACATGGCCTCCCTCCCGCTCACCAAGCTGATCCACGAAGGGGTGATCGTCGACGTGTCCGACGAAGTGAGCGACTGGAGCATCATCACCCCCGAGATGATCACTTCCAAAGTTGAGGTCAAGAAGGGCGACATCCTGATCATCCACACCGGCTACCACCGCTACTACGAGGGGAAGCCCGAACAGGACCTGACCCGCTACTTCTGCATGCATCCGGGCGGGACCAGGGAACTGGCCGAATGGATGCTGGACATGGAACTCGCCTGGTGGGGAATCGACGCCGGCTCGGGAGACCACCCCATGAACACCACCATCCGCCACATGCGACCAGATCTCACCCGCAGGTTCGAGCAGAAGGTCGGCATGCCGGTGAGGGACTATTTCGGCGAGTACACCTACACCCACCACCGGAGCGGGCGGGAGATCACCGAGGACCTGTTCCCCCTCCACTACCTCGCCTTCCCGAAGGGTTGCATCCACGCCGAGAACGTGGGCGGCGACATCGACAAGGTGCTCAACCAGCGATGCATCATCGGCGCCTTCCCCTGGAAGTTCGAGGGCGGCGAATCCTGCCCGTGCCGCATCATCGCCTTCTTCGATGTCGGCGACCTGACCGTGGAGGAGATGTTCCAAGCTGTCTGACCATGGACCTTCAAGACTGAACCGGGCGGCGGGATCGATCCGCCGGACTCGGGCTCCCTGCCGGAGCGGCTAGTTCAGATGGCTCGGCTCTTCGGCAGGAGGAAGCAAACCCGGGACGCCGCGGGCGATGCCGGCCCGTCCCGGCCGCTCCGAGGCAGGCATCCGGCCGTGCAGGTCGAAGGTGTCACCAAGATCTATAACGAGGACACCCCCCAGCAGTTGCTGGCACTCGACAACATCAGCATGGAGGTGGCCCAGGGCGAGGTGGTGGCCCTGCTCGGGCCGAGCGGCTGCGGGAAGAGCACCCTGCTGAAGATGATCGGAGGCCTCTACCCCGCCACCAGCGGCCGGATATTCGTCGACGGCGCGCCGGTGACCGAGCCCGGCGAGCTGACCGGGATGATGTTCCAGAAGCCGGTCCTGTTCCCCTGGCTCAAGGTGGTCGACAACGTGCTGCTGCCGGCCCGGACCCAGGGCGCGAAGCGGTCGGAGTTCCTCGACCGCGCCAACGACCTGATCGCCCTGGCGGGACTCCAGGGATTCGAGGAAAGCTACCCGTGGGAGCTCTCGGGAGGGATGCAGCAGCGGGTCGCCATCTGCCGGATGCTGATGGGCGAGCCGAAGGTGCTGTTGCTCGACGAGCCGTTCGGGGCGCTGGACGAGATGACCCGCGAGTACATGGACCTGGAGTTGCGGCGCATCATCATCCGCCAGAACCGGAGCGCGCTGCTGGTAACCCACAACCCGCTCGAGGCGGCGTTCATCGGCGACCGCGTGGTGGTGATGACAACCCGTCCGGGCAAGATCGCCGGCGAGGTGGAGGTTCCGCTGGGGAAGGACCGCTCGGAAGACCTGCTCGCCTCGGACGAACTGAACGTCTACATCCGGGAGGCCCGCTCCCTGCTCGAGCTGGCCAAGGACAGCCTGGGGCGTCCGCTATGAGCGAGCGGGCCAAATCCGCGCTCACCTTCCTGGCCTCCCTGGTGGTGATTATGGGGGCCTGGGAATACGTGTCGCGAAGCGGCGGGGTCAACGAGATCGTGGTGCCGGCGCCGTCCTCGATCATGGAGGCCATCTGGTTCGTGATAACCAACCTGTTCAGCAAGCTGGCCTACTGGCAGGACACCTGGATCACGCTTTACGAGATCGTGTGCGGGTTCCTGCTGGGCTCGGGCACGGCCATCGTGATCGGCTCTCTGGTGGCCGAGTTCGCCACGGCGCGCCGGATCGTGATCCCTTACACCATCGCCCTCAACTCGACCCCCAAGATCGCCATCGCCCCGCTGTTCGTGATCTGGTTCGGATTCGGGGCCATGCCGAAGATCCTCATCGCCGCGGTCATCTGCTTCTTCCCGGTGTTCGTCAACACCGTCACCGGCTTGCAGTCCACCGAGGAAGAGGAACTGGAGTTGATGGCGTCGATCCGGGCCTCCAGGTGGCAGACGTTCCTGCGGCTCAAGCTCCCCCGCTCCGCCCCGTTCGTGTTCGCCTCGCTCCGCACCGCCATGGCCTTCGCCGCGATCGGCGCGGTGATCGGCGAGTTCGCAGGCGCACAAGACGGGCTGGGATTCCAGATCGAATTCGCGGCGGCGCGGCTCGAGACCGCCCGGCTGTTCGCCTTCCTGTTCGTGGTGTCGCTGCTGGCCTACCTGCTCTACTCGCTGATCGCCTACACCGAGCGCAAGGTCATCTTCTGGTCGGCAACCACCAGGATGCAGCGCCTCCAGTAGAGGCTGGACGAGGCACGCCGCAGGTTTAGGAACGCACGACGAGGCTTTGGTCCGGGTTGAGGATGTGGCCGCCGAATATCACGTGCGAGCGGACGGCGCCTGCGGTCGCCGGCGGCGGCTGCGGGCCGTGGACGGGGTCAACCTTTCGATCTCGGAGGGGGAAGCACTGGGTCAGCCATCCGGTTGCCTCGGTCATATCGAGCGGGAAAACTAGCCACCGGCCGGCTGCCCGGCATCGTCCCGCCGGATCATGTAGACGAGGCCGATCACAGGAACCACGGCAAAAGTCAGCGGTAGCGGCCAGTCGCCCCGTATGGTCCCCTGGCCGATCAGAACAGCCATCAGGATGTCCCCGCCGATGCTTACGGACAGCATCGCCCACGTGATCCGCCTGATGAGCAGGCTGGACCGCGCAGACGACACCACGGCGTAGAGGAGCAGGAGGGCCGCCAGCGGGTGCACCGCGCCGAGGAGGAGGCGCTCCGGTGCGGAACCCCCGTCGGCGAAGTTCGCCACTAGGGCGATCAGTGCCGACCACCCGAGATGCAGCGAAGCCAGGACGACCATCACTACCTTCGTTCCACCCATGCCAGCCCTTCCTTGATCCTCAGGCGCCCCATCCCGTAACAGTCGAGAGGCCACCATCACACAAATGAACAGGTCAACACCGCACCATAACGGAACCGGCCTGTTTCCGTAACGGTCATGTCTGCTGATATGCGTCCACCGCCTGCGCAGGCGCTCGTCGCGACCCGGGACAGAGGCAGGACATAGAGACGGGTACCAGGCAGAGCGAACGCAGTGTTGGCCCCACACTCGGCTGATAGACCCCTTTACCTTGTTGGGTGGCTCTGATGTGTGAGTATCGGGGCTGGTTGCTCGCCGCGGCGGGCAGGGCTTTGTCCCCCTGTCAGAGAGATGGCCTGGGGGGTGTTGCCACCCGCCGTGGTTGGGTGCCTGCGACCTCTTAGGAGGACATGCACCGATAGGGGGCTGGTTCGCTGATGTGGTTGAGGCGTTGGTGCCATCGAGTGGCTGCCGAAGCTATCTGCGACTAGAGAGGACCAGTTGATGGGTGAGAGCCCTACGCCCGCTCCCGGAGTGTTCGTCGGTGTGGACATCGCCAAGGGCAAACATTTATGCCTGTGCGGTGTCGGCCAGGGGTGAGGCGCTGTTTTCTCGGGCGGTTCCCAACGAGGAGGGAGCGATCCGGCGGTTGATCGACGATGCTGGAGACCACGGTCGCCCGGCGTTGGTGGTTGATATGACCTCGTCGGCGGCTGTGCTGGCGCTCACCGTCGCCGCAGAGGTGTCGATTCCGGTGGCCTATGTGTCGGGGTTGGTGATGCGCCGAGTTGGCGACCTCTACGCGGGTGCGGCCAAGACCGACCCCACCGACGCCCAGGTGTTGGCCGACTTTTCTTGGCGTAACGCGGACCGTCTGGGGTGGACGACTGTCACCGATGAGTTGTTGGCCCGTCTGCGGATCCTCAACGGTCGGGACACCGACCTGGCCGCCGACGCGACCGGAACCGTAAACCGCCTGAGAGACGCCCCATTTAGCCGTGGTCGGCGGCTCTGGAACGCGCCACAGGAGAAAGGCTGATGTCGACACCTGGTCTCAGAGCCGCGCTGGTGAAGAATGCCCCACCCCCACAGCGCTGCGAACGGCTGGCAAAGCCCGGGTGCGGACGCTGATCTCCAAGCTCTCCAAGCGCACCGCCGCCACAGTTACCGACGAGATCTGGGCTGCGCTCGACTCCCAGACCGTCACGGTGCCAGCCGAGGCGACCTGAGGTTGAGACAATCGGGGATCTCGCCGCCGAGCCGCCGCCGTCATGCCGTCCGTTGTGCAGATCGTCACCGACCAAGGCACCGGCACCGCCTTCTACTACGACACGAACTACCTGATGACAGCAGCACACGTCGTAGTGGACGCCGAGCGCGTTGCCATCCTCGACGGGACCAGAGAAATCCCCGTCGAGATCGACGGCTGGGACACCACCCTTGACGTTGCGATCCTCTACGCGCCAGGGCTGGACGGCGAACCGATCCCGTGGGCCGACGACACAGCTTTGATGCCGGGTGCTGCGCTTGCGGTCATTGGCTACCCAACTGGTGTGACAGGGCAAGCGTCGATCACAGACGGCCGTGTCTCCCGCATCGTCCACTACCCAGGCAAGGTCACGCTCCTACAGACCAACGCCGAAGCCAACCCCGGCAACAGCGGCGGCCCAGTCATAGACGAATGCGGCAAAGTGGTAGGCATGGTCATCTCGAAGCTGGTCAGCATCGACGTGGAGGGCATCGCCTACGCCGTCGGGACCACCACCCTCGACTACATGAACGCCTTCGTGTACAGCCTCGAGGACACAACAGACAAGCTAGCTACGTTCGGGTGGATGCTCGAAGACTCTGCCTGCATGGCCGACACAGAGCAGGAATGGCTCGGCTCCGTGGTAGACGAACTCGAGGCGCTGGCAACGGTCTACGACCACTTCGCCGAACTGTGGAACCTAGCAGCCGACGAAGAGGGCGCCCTAGTGGAGAACGACCCGATCTGGAGACAAGCCGTGTACGCGTTGTCGCTTCGCTTCTACCACCCCGCGCAGGCTGTGCTCGATCTGCTGCCCGCTCCCACGTCCGGGCTCCGCGACAACGCCCATCTGCTCGCGAGTTCGGGAGGGACGTGACACAATTCAGCGACGATATGTTCCCTGTACTGGCTGACCCGCCAGTGGACTTCGGCATAGCGAACGCAGCCGTAGACCTAATGGGCAACGCCTTCAACAACACGCTTAACGACTGGACGGACACCATCGCCCAATACTGCTAACAGCCTGAGCAGACTTACTCGGCGGGCAGATACTGCGCCTAAACCCCCTTTTTCACTGTACGAGCGCGGCGAGGCGTATCAGTACCCCGATTAACGCGGTGAGAATAATGGCAGCCGAGAGCAACACGCCGACGATCCACTTGAGGAGGCCAAGCTTCGTTTCTAACCTTGTGAGTCTCTCCCCAGTCGTCCGTCGGCGTTCGCTCTCGGTTTCGCTAATCCAACTATCAGATGGGCCTGGTGGCGCATAGGCGGGCGGCTGACGGGAATCAGTCACCTGACCGCTCCACGAGGGTGAGCCACTCCCACATGGCACGGTTGTCGTAGCCGGAATACGAAGCGTTGAGCTTGAAGACGACACCCGTTACAGACTCAAAGGGGTCGTCCGCCTCCTTGCCGATGCCTACCTTCGTTGCCACATTCCTGGCAAGGCCGTCACTGTGAACTAGGAACAGGCGCTCTGATATCTCAAAGTGTTCCTGATCAGGGTAGGCATCACGGAGTTGCTGGACTGGTTCCTCAATGTTGTCGCCGGACAGATGAACAGCGAACACAGCCATTTACAACCTCCTTATACTGCCTTCGCCGGCCCCCCGACGGTCGGCTTGGGCGAAGATCGCTCGTGCCAAGTCCTGGGGGGTACGGGGTTCCCGTACCTGCTCCAGACGACGTTTCACGCGTTGGGTGCTCTTGCGTGTGTGTCTCCGACGAGCATCGCCCATATCACCATCTCCCCTTCTCAGCACGTTACGCGCACACTACCACCTACACGGTATACCTAGCCGGGCAGACAGGGAAGTTACGCGTAGCGGACCAAGGTGCCGGGCGCCGGTCCGCACACCTGTTCGCCTGCCGTGAGATCCCGGTACATGAGTCGTTTGCCTTCCATGCCCTTCGCCAGCGCGGCCATCTGGTCGATGGTGTCCAGGTCGCGGACGTTGTGGCGGGCGGCGAACTCGGCCACGTAGCGGCGTAGGTGCTTGAAGCTCATCTTGTGGTAGGTGCCGTAGTGCCCCGCTTCAACGCTGACCAGAAGCTCTCCATGCCGTTGGTGTGGACCTCACCGCGGACGTACTCGCCCACGCTATGTCGGACCGCCGCGTGGTCGAGGTCGTGGCCGTCGCCAACTCCGCGGTAGGCGTCGGCGCCGTCGGTGTAGACGGTTGACCCGGCGGCTACGTGGTCGTGGATGAACCCGTGCAACGTGCGGCGGGTGGTGTCATCAACCACCGCCGCGACCACTTGGCCGTCACGGGATCGGGCGCCAACCACCGCGGCCTTCCCCACGGTGCCACGTCCGGCGTGCTGCTTCTTGTGTGCGTGCTTGTTCTTCTCCTTGCCGCCGATGTACGTCTCGTCAACTTCTACGGTGCCGTCCAGCACCAGGTCGGCGGCTTCCGTCCAGGCCTCGCGGATACGTCCGAGCATGAACCAGGCGGTCTTCTGCGTCACCCCGAGATCACGATGCAGCTTCATGCTGGAAACGCCTTTGAGGTTCGTCGAGCACAGGTACAGGGCGATCACGAGGCGGTAACCACCGGCTCAAGAACGCCATGTTCATCGCCGCGTTCGTCGCTACCCAACACGACCCTGACGCCCGCTCCTACTACCTACGAAAACGAGACGAAGGCAAAGGCCACAACGCCGCCGTCATCTGCGTCGCCCGCCGACGCTGCAACATCATCCTCGCAATGCTCAAGACCCAAACGCCCTACCAACCCCACCAACCCGAAAAACTGCCCGACGCGGCTTGACAACAAGACAGGGACACCCCCCTATTATTTCCCTCCGATCCCTAAAACTCTTGCTATCCGTCGCTAGCCTTCCTTGGGCTTCGTAGCCGTGACGGCGCAGGTAGCGGACAGCCCAGGCGATTCGGTCGGCTACGCGGGCGCCGGGAGGGTGTACCCGATCCCATAGCTCCAGGTTCTCGATCCGGTTGTCGTCGCGGATGGCGTTCCGGTGGTGGACGTACTCGTCGGACCGGAGGCCGCGGCCGAGGGCGTACTCCATAACGACCCGGTGCTCCAGCGCCCAATCGCCCGAGGGCAGCCGAACCTCCACGTACCCTTCGGTGTTTCGGCGCCTCATACCCGTAGCCAGCCCGGCGCCGTCACCGTCCCGGCGGCCCTGGGCGTGGGGGTAGCACTTCTTCACCGCTCCACGGCCGACCCGCCCCTTCCTCTCACAGCCCTCGACCTCACACTCCGGCCGCTCCCAGCCCCCGCTGTTGCTGTTACCCCTGCCCCGAGGGATTATCGGAGCGTCCAGCGGTATGCCGTTCTCCGCCCGGTACTTGTGGGTGCCGCAGTAGCGGCCAGCGGGCAACGTCACCACGGCGACCGTCTGACACTCGGGAGCTTCACAAATCCGGTGGGCTGGGCAGAAGCGCATCCGCGACGCTACCGGCGCCGAGCACCCCTCCCGAGCACATGTCCGGGCCGGCCTGTCGCCCTTGCGCTTGGCTCGCTTGGATGCTTTCCGGCAGCCATCCGAGCAATAGATCCGCCCCTGCTTCCGCTCGAACAGGTCGCCGCAGGTAGCACACTCGCGCGGCCCGAGCTTCGCCCGGCGCCGTTCCCGAGCTCGGCGCCGGTGGGCCCGCTTGGAGCACACCTGGTCGCAATACTTCCGGCCCTCCCGCCCCACGCCCTCGGCGCCGCACTCCTGGCAAACCCGATAGCCCGTCACCGCTTACACGATCCGGAGCTGCGATCCGCGGGTGCGCCCGTCGGGGCGGCCACGATTGCACGATTGGCAGGCAGCCCGCACGTTCTCGGGCCGGTCATCTCCGCCCAGGGCCACACCGACGATGTGGTCAACCTCTGTCCTGTTATTGAGCAGGCCGGCCCGGTGATCTGGCATCGCCACCCATCCTTAGCGAGCACCTGGGCCCGTACCTTCGCCCCATCCCGCTCGCCTCCGCTGGCGTACCACGGTGTCCACCGTACCACGGCGGCTAGCGGCGATAGCGGCTCTCGACGTTCTGTAGAGCCCATGGCTCGACACCCCCGGGACCTCCCCACAACAACGCCCCGAGGGTACCCAGCAAAGACGCGCTCGGCTCCTCGGCGAGGGGATGGAGGCTAGGCGGGCCTCGGGGGCCTGCACGGTAGCGGCCGGCCGTGCTGGCCTGACACATCGGGGTTAGGCTGTTCGGGTTATGACGGTGCCGAGTCCACCCCGAGAGTTCAAGCTGATCGACATTCGCGAGGTGTGGCCGGGAGAGGCGAAGGACTTCACTCCCTGGCTTGCCGACAACCTCGAGGCCCTGTCCGACCACTTGGTAATTGGCGAGTTGGAGTTGGATAGCACGGAGGTCGAAGTACCTGGAGGCCGCAGACTCGACATCCTCGCCAAGGACGCTGACGGTCGCAATTGGGCGGTCGAGAACCAGTACGGCGAGGCCGACCACGATCACTTGACCCGGGCCCTGTCGTACGCGGTCGGTCTCGAGTGTCGAGCCGTGATAGTTGTTGCCGAGTCCCACCGTGACGAGTTCGTAGCGGTGGCGGACGAGTGGAACCGCTATTCGGAGGCGTACGGATCCGACGGCATCCGGCTGTTCCTGGTTGCCATCGAAGCGGGCCGGGTCGGCGAGTCGGCTCCCGGCTTCCGGTTTCGCCTCGTCGCCGGTCCGAACGAGTGGAAGTCGGCGGCCGCGACGGGACCCAGATCTCACTCCGAAGCTGATCAGCTCCGGGCCAAGGAGCGACACGAATTCTGGTCCGGTCTCGGGAGGGTGATGCGCGAGAAGGGGAACCTGACATGGTCGCCGTCGAGCCGTAGGGTCTATTCCTACATGAACGTTGTCACCCGGGGCCCGTTCTACTTCCAGTTCGCCGTGACGGTTGACTCGTGCCGGGTTGAGTTGTTCATAGACTCCTTCGATCGTGCAAAGAATGACGAGTTATTCACTGCTCTGGCAAGCCGCCAGGAGTCCATCCACCGTTCGCTTGGCGCGAACCTGGTGTGGGAGAACAAGCAGAACGTCCGGTCCAACCGTGTATTCAGGTTTCCGGAGGGAACGTCTGGCTACCGTTCGCCTGCCCGCGAGCGGCAAGCCGGTTACGAAATCCTCGCCGACGCTATGTACCGATTCCACGAGACTTTCATGCCCTACATCGAGAAACTCGTCTAGGAGTCCCTGCATCCAAGCGGGTTGATGTAGCTACAGCTTGCTGTATACCCAGCGTAACGTCACCGGCAGGGTTGGTCCGCTGGCGGATATCTTGAGATCTGTGGTCAGGTCCGCTCGGTGGTCCTTACCGTTAAGCGGCTGCGTGGTGGCGCTTCCTTTGCAGCAGCTTGAAGGACTCGACTTACGCGGAGTCCGTCGGGATCAGTCGCATCTCCCGTTGGTGGACAACCGGCTCGTCAGACCATCCGACGGGGCCGGCGCGTCGCTTTGTCAGGACTCCCGGATGTGGTGGCGTAGATGCTTGTCGGGGTGGTTCCCCCGGCCCGGGGGGTTTCCGCCAGATGCGCCGCGCTCAACGCCGCCGCAACCGGTGGTTCCCCCGGCCCGGGGGGTTTCCCCTTTTCTGCTCCGTTCATAGGCTCAATCCGTGTCCACGGTTGGGGGGTTCTGTCTCTGGTGCGTTCAGTTCGGTGTGTTCGCACCGCCACCCCTTCAGGGAGCATCGGCAGGAGGTGGATGTGGGTGCTGCTACGGCGCGGTTCCCGATGTCGGGGGTGGCGGTGGCAGCGTGGAGCAGACCGAGCTGTTCCAGGGTGTGGGTGGCTGCTTGGCGGGTCGGGTACGGCGGGGATATGGCGTCTACTGTGCCTTCGGTGTTGAGGCATAGCAGGTACCAGGGTTCGTTCGGGGCGTGTGAGAAGACCCTCACCGTCGGTACTTGGTGACTGGGCTGGGGGTCCGGTCCCATGATGTGTAGCTTTGGGTGGGCGTTGAGGAGCCCGACCAGGAAGTCGCGGGCCCCCTCGGCTTCTTTGAGAGTGGGGTGCGGGCCGGACAGCGGGCGTGGGGGGCTGTCGTGTCCGATGGAGGCTACTTCCCAGCCCGAGTTGTCGGGTTGGTAGCGGCGGATGTGGACACCCACCGGCCGGGCCGCCAGGCGCCGGCGCGTGTTGTGAGACTTCCATCGCAGCCATGGCTCTGCCGCGATGCGGCGTTGGAGACGCTCGTCTG